>NZ_FPHO01000003.1:0-359166 GCF_900117455.1 Hyphomicrobium sp. CS1GBMeth3 | reverse complement strand
GTTCGCGCCCGCGTGGTCGGAGGACAGCGTCCGCTCGCTTCTCGATCACCCGGCTTCCACCGCGTTTCTCGCCGTCGTTGGCGGTCCGCCCAAGGTCCCCGTCGGTTTTGTGCTTGCACAACTCGTGGCCGATGAAGCGGAGATCCTGACTATCGGCGTGGCGAAGGACTGGCAGCGCAAGGGGCTTGGCAAACGCCTGCTCGACGGCCTCGCGCGTGCGGCGCAGCGAGCCGAGGCCAAAACGCTGTTTCTCGAGGTCGCCGCCGACAACGACGCCGCCATGGCGCTTTACCGGCGGGCGGGCTTCCTCGGCACCGGTTTGCGGCGCGGCTACTATGCGCGGGCCGGCGGAGACGCGGTCGATGCCGTGACTTTGGCCCTCAAGCTCTAGGCGCCTTGCAGACTCTCCTGTTTTGAGCCAGTAGACTTCAGCCGACGGTCGATGGCCGGGTGCCACGCTGGCGACGGCAATGCGAGCATTCACGGGATCGGGACGGACGCGATGGCGGGCTCGAAAGACGAGGGCCTTTCTCGATTGGAAATTTTGTGCGCCGAGCACGGGCTGCGCATGACTGGCCAGCGGCGCGTGATCGCGCGCGTGTTGTCTGAGGCGCGTGACCACCCGGACGTCGAGGAGCTGCACCGGCGGGCGCATCGCGTCGATTCAAACATCTCGCTATCGACAGTGTATCGAACGGTGAACCTGTTCGAGAAGAAGGGCATCCTCGAGCGACATGCGTTCGGCAGTGGCCGTGGCCGTTACGAGGCAGCGCAGCGCGATCATCACGACCACCTGATCGACATCACGACGGGGCGCGTGATCGAGTTTCAAAGCGCCGAGATCGAGAAGTTGCAAGAGGCGATCGCGCGCGAGCTCGGATATTCGCTGGTCGGGCATAAGCTGGAACTCTACGGCGAGCCCGTCGACAAGAAGAAGTCGGCGCGTAAGAGCTAGTGGGACGCGCCGGGGTGCAAAGGGGCGAGGGTATGGGAACGTTCCGGGCCACATCGATCTTAACCGGCTTTTTCGCACTGACCGTACCGCTGATGCCGGTGCAGGCGGCGCTGGTTCGTCTGTCGCCGACTGGCGCGCGCCGCTTTCCGCATTGGTATCACCGTCAGGTCTGCCGGTTGCTCGGTGTCAGGCTCACGATTGACGGCGCGGTGGCGCAGAACCGTCCCGTGCTGCTCGTCGCCAATCACACATCATGGCTTGACATTCCGGTGTTGTCCGCCGTGGCGCCGGTGTCGTTCGTCGCCAAGAAGGAGGTGGGGCGGTGGCCGTTCGTGTCGAGCCTCGCCAAGCTGCAGCGCACGGTATTTGTCGATCGCGAGCGGCGCAGTGCCGTCGGTGAGACGACTAACGAGATCATGGCACGGCTGAAAACGGGCGACACCATCGTGCTTTTCGCAGAGGGGACGTCGAGCGATGGCAATCGCGTGCTGCCGTTCCGGACGTCGCTGTTTGCGGCTGCCAAGCCGTCTCAGAAGGGCAGTGCGGGCGGAGCGGATGACACGGGCGCGGTCGTGCAGACGCTCTCGATTGTCTACACGCGGCTGTATGGGATTCCCATCAACCGCTGGGCGCGGCCGACGGTCGGCTGGTTCGGCGACATGGAGATGCAGAGCCACGCATGGGCCCTGCTCAAGGCCGGCCCGCTCGACGTGCGCATCCGCATCGGAGAGCCGATTCCGCTCGAGGACTTCACCGACCGCAAGGATCTGGCGCGGCGCAGCGAAGCGGAGATCCGCACCAACGTGGTGCGCATGCTGCGCAGCTATCCCGAGGACGCGGACATCGTGACGACGGCGCCGGCAGCCGAGGCGCGTGCGCCCGCGCGCCCAGCCGGCAGCGCGGCATCCTTCCGCTGATTCCGCTCGGCCGATTCTCGCTCGCTCTGGCATTAACGATGTCGGCAGGCGAGATTCATGTGTCATTGCAGGCCGGTTAGGCATCGCTCTGGCGTCGCTGGACAAATCGGCGGCGCAATGCTGCAATGCGGCAAAGGTAGGGTGCGGCTGCGGTCGATTTGTGATACCGCAAGGCGCGCGGGGAACCTTTAGTTCGTGCTTCTATCGTTTGAACTGGACCTCTATGGCTCTGCCACGGCCTGGGTCCATTTCCGGAAGCACTTCAGAGACCGGGAACGCAAACGCCCTTGGACGACCTCGATTCATCGCTTCTCGACGATCCGGCCCCGCATAGCGAGTCCGCCGAGAGCGCCGCTCCGCCCGCAACAAAGCGCGTTTTCATCAAGACGTTCGGCTGCCAGATGAACGTCTACGATTCCGAGCGCATGAGCGAAGCTCTGGCGGCGGAGGGTTATGTCGAGACGAGCGAGCCGGCAGAGGCGGACCTTGCGATCCTCAATACCTGCCACATCCGCGAGAAGGCGGCGGAGAAGGTCTACTCAGATCTCGGCCGGCTGCGCGACATCAAGCGTGAGCGCGCGCGCGATGGCAAGGAGACGCTGATCACCGTTGCGGGTTGTGTGGCGCAGGCCGAGGGTGACGAGATCGTGCGGCGCGCGCCGGTGGTCGATCTCGTGCTCGGTCCGCAGAGCTATCATCGTCTGCCGGAATTGCTGGCGCGCATGCGGCGCGGCGAGACGTCGATTGTCGAGACGGCATTTCCCGACGAGGACAAATTCCAGGCGCTGCCGGACCGTCGCCCGCCGCGCGCGGTGTCGGCCTTCCTCACGGTGCAGGAAGGTTGCGACAAGTTCTGTACGTTCTGCGTCGTTCCCTATACGCGCGGCATGGAATACTCGCGCCCGGTGGCGGCGCTGGTCGCAGAGGCACGGCGCCTCGTTGAGCGCGGCGTGCGCGAAATCACGCTCTTAGGCCAGAACGTCAACGGCTATCACGGCGATGGGCCGGACGGGGCGCCGACTGCCCTTGCTGGGCTGATCCGTCATCTCGCCGAAATCGAGGGGCTCTCGCGCATCCGCTACACCACGAGCCATCCGCGTGACATGAGTGACGACCTCATTCAGGCGCATCGCGACGAAGAGAAGCTGATGCCGTATCTGCATCTGCCGTTCCAGGCGGGTGCGGATCGTGTGCTCGCCGCCATGAACCGCAAGCATACGGCGGGGGAGTATCTCGACCTTATCGGGCGCATCCGGGAGGCGCGCCCCGACATCGCGCTGTCGACGGACATCATCGTCGGCTTTCCGGGCGAGAGCGACGCCGATTTCGAGGAGACGCTCAAGCTCGTCGAAGAGGCGCGTTTCGCACATGCGTTCTCGTTCAAGTACAGCCCGCGCCCTGGCACGCCCGCCGCGACCATGGACGAGCAGGTGCCGGAGGATGTGAAGCGCGAGCGTCTCGCGCGGCTGCAGGATACAATCGACGCCGGCTACCGGCGCTTCAACGGCCAGTTCGTGGGGCAGACGCTGCCCGTCTTGCTAGAAAAAACCGGCCGATACGAAGGCCAGCTGGTCGGCCGCTCGCCTTATTTGCAGCTCGTTCATGCCGATGCCGATCCCGCGCGCGTTGGCGAAATCGTCGAGGTGGAGATCCGCTCCGCGGGCGCCAACAGCCTTTCGGGCGTCATATGTGGGTCAGCATGAACCTGTTAACGGTTCACGCATTGGGCAGGGACGTTGATTCGACGGCGCCCGGTCCTATGCTAGGCTTGTCCGGGCTGGACGCCGAGTCGATCCGGGTCCGGGTTTTTGAAGCGACCGGTTTGTCCGGCTCTTGTTGCAGAATGCCGGGTGGGCTTGGTCCAGTCCCAGGAGACGAGACGCTTGACAGCGATGCGCGGCCAGACGGCGGTAGGTCGAAGGCGAGTGCCTAAATCCCCCATTCCAAGCAAACGCGTGGTGGTGCCTTTCGAGGACAACCGCCACCTCACTCGCCTCCTCGGTGAGTTCGATGCCAATCTGGCGTTGATCGAGGACCGCCTCGGCATCGAGGCGCACGCGCATGGCAATGTCGTCATCCTGTCAGGCTCCGAAAGCGCCTGCGAGATCGCGCGCGAGGTACTGGAAAAGCTCTATGAGCGCGTCACAAAGGGAGAGCACGTGGGCCCTGGAGATTTTGACGGCTTGATCCGCCACGCGCGCCAGCAGGACACGCCTTCGTCCGATGGGCAGGCGCAGATCGCAACGCGCCGCCGCGTGGTCAAGGCGCGTACACCCGCGCAAAGCACCTACATCCGCGCGCTGGACAAGACAGACCTCGTGTTCGGCATCGGCCCGGCCGGCACCGGCAAGACCTATCTCGCAGTGGCCTATGCCGCGCAGTGCCTCGAGCGCGGCGTTGTCGAGCGCATCATCCTGTCGCGACCGGCGGTCGAGGCAGGTGAGCGGCTCGGCTTCCTGCCGGGCGATATGCGCGAGAAGGTCGATCCTTATCTGCGGCCGCTCTATGATGCGCTCTATGATGTGCTGCCGCCGGAGAAGGTGGAGCGTGATCTCGAGAGCGGTGTCATCGAGATCGCGCCGCTCGCGTTCATGCGCGGACGTACGCTCGCCAATGCGTTCGTCATCCTGGACGAGGCGCAGAACACGACAAGCATGCAGATGAAGATGTTTCTGACGCGTCTCGGCGAGAACTCGAAAATGGTGGTGACGGGCGATCCATCGCAGGTCGACCTGCCGCCTGGAATGACGTCGGGTCTCGAGGAGGCGGTGCGGGTTCTGTCGGATGTGGACGACATCACGGCAGTGCGCTTCTCGAACGCGGACGTCGTGCGTCGCGACCTCGTCGCGAAGATCGTGGCCGCGTACGATACGCTTGGCACGGGGAGACCGTGACATGCCCGATTCTGCGGACAGTCGAAGTCGGAGCGAGGGGTGGCGTGAGCTGCCCCTCTGGCTCAGCCTCGACATTCTGCATGAAGCGGGGGACTGGTCGCGGATCGGCGATCGGGATGCACTGATCGAGGCCGCGGGTCGCGCGCTGGCGACGGACCCGCGTTTTGCCTCGCGCAAGCCGACGGAAGCCTGTATCGCGCTCAGCGATGATGCCACCGTGCAGGAGCTCAACGCGCGCTTCCGCGGCAAGGACAAACCGACAAACGTTCTTTCCTTTCCTGCGACGCCGTTGCCCGGCACGGCGCTCGGTCCGTCGCTCGGCGACATCGTGCTGGCGCAGGAAACGATCGAGCGCGAGGCCGCCGAGCAAGGCGTGTCTCCCGCTCACCACCTACAGCATCTCGTCGTGCACGGTCTCCTGCATCTGCTCGGTTTCGATCACGAGACCGAAGCGGAGGCGCGCGAGATGGAAGGCATCGAGATCGACGTGCTTGCAACGCTTGGCATCGCCAATCCCTATGGCGACGACGCAATAGCCCCCTCAATCCCATGACCAATAGCGACGACCAGATGGATGATGTGACCTATGCGCCCGAACGGCGCACCATGCGCGAGAGCGCGAGCGGCTGGCTGCAGAATTTGTGGACACGCCTCGGTCTCGCCGAGCAGCCGACGCTGCGCGACAAGCTCGAGGTGCTGCTCAAGGAGGAGCAGAAAGCGACCGGCGGCTTCTCGCCCGAGGAGCGCAAGATGCTGTCGGGGTTGTTGCGCTTCGGCGCCTCGCGCGTCGACGAGATCATGGTGCCGCGCGCCGACATCATCGCCATCGAAGAGACGGAGTCGCTCGGCTCCCTCGTTCGTCTGTTCGAGGAATCGGGGGTCTCGCGTATTCCGATCTACCACGATACGCTCGATGACCCGCGTGGCATGATCCACATCAAGGATCTGTTCCGCTGGGTTTCGGCCGAGGTCGCGGGGCGGGCATTGCGCGAGCCGATCAAGCAGCGGCCGGCCCATCCCGAAATCAAGGCTGATCCCGCTGCCAAGCCGTCGGAGCTGGGTGGCAACAAGCCTGATCTCAGCCGTATCGATCTCAGCCGGCCCATCGCGGTTTTGAAGCTCAGGAAGCCGGTGCTCTACGTGCCGCCCTCCATGCCGGCGATGAACCTGCTCGTGCGCATGCAGGCGACGCACATTCACATGGCGCTGATCGTCGATGAATACGGTGGCACGGACGGACTCGTCACGATCGAGGATCTCGTCGAGCAGATCGTCGGCGACATCGAGGACGAGCACGACGAGGAGGAGGCGGACCTCATCTATGACGACGCCAAGCTCGGCTTGGTGGCGTCGGGCCGCGCGCCGGTCAAGGAGCTCGAGGACCGGCTCGGGCGGACGCTTCTGACGCCCGAGGAGGAAGCCGATATCGATACGCTCGGCGGGCTCGTGTTCACGATCGTTGGCCGGGTTCCTGCGCGCGGCGAATTGATCCGCCATCCGGCCTCCGGCGTCGAGTTCGAGGTGCTGGATGCCGATCCGCGGCGCGTGAAGCGGCTCAAGATCCATCTGCCGCCCGCGCCCTCGGAGGGCGACGCGCAGCCGGCCGGCTGATCGGGTATGGGGGGCTGGGATCGGATCTCAGACTGGCGTTACACCGTCATGGCGGCGCGCGGGTGGCGCCGCTGGGGCCTCGCGTTCGCCGCTGGCGCTCTCTCGAACCTGTCCATGGCGCCTTTCTTCTTCGCGCCGATCCTGTTCCTGACACTGCCCGTGCTCGTCTGGCTTCTCGACGATGCGGTGCGCCATGACCACGGCGTTCGCGGGGCGGCCCGCAGTGCGGCGGTCGCGGGATGGTGGTTCGGCTTCGGCTACTTCCTGCTTGGTCTCTTCTGGATCGGCGAAGCCTTCCTTGTGGAAGCCGATAAATTCGGCTGGCTCCTGCCGTTCGCGGTGACGCTGATGCCGGCCGGCCTGGCTCTGTTCTGGGCTACGGCTGCTGCTGTGGCCGCGTTGGTGTGGCGCCCCGGTATAGCCCGGCTCGTCACCCTCGCGATTGCGCTCGCGCTCGCAGAATGGCTGCGCGGCCATATCCTGACAGGCTTCCCGTGGAATGTGCTCGGGTATGCGCTGACCTGGCCGGTGCTGTTGATGCAGAGCGCTGGGCTCATCGGCATTTACGGGCTGACGCTCGTTGCGGTGCCGGTTTTCGCAGCGCCTTTGGTGCTGCTCGCGGACGCGAGCGCTTCTGCTCGGCGTCAGGCAGGGCTGCGGGTGCTTGGGCTCTCGGGTGTGCCGCTCGTTCTGCTCGCCGCCTATGGCGCCGTGCGACTTGCGACCGCTCCGTCCGGTCATGTCGATGGCGTTCGGCTCCGCATCGTGCAGCCGAGCGTTCCGCAGCGGGAGAAGTGGCGGCCCGACAGGCAGGCGGCGATCTTCCAGGACCACTTGGCTCTGTCGGCGGTCGACGCGTCAGGGCGCCAGGATGATCTCTCCGGCATCACGCATGTGATCTGGCCGGAGGCGGCGATGCCGTTTCTTCCGCTCGAGCATCCGGAGGCGCTGGCTGCCATTGGCGAGATGTTGCCGGACGGGGCGTTGCTGCTGACCGGCGCGCTAAGGCGCGAGGGCGCTGGCGGCGACCCTGCGGCGGTGCCGATCCGGGCCTACAACAGTCTTATGGTTTTCGACAGCGCGGGAACGCTGGCTGGAACCTACGACAAGACTCACCTCGTGCCGTTTGGGGAGTACCTACCTTGGCAGAGCACGCTCGAGGCGATCGGGCTCGAGCAGCTCACACGCTGGCGCGGCGGGTTCTCGGTCGGTGTGTCGCCGCGGCCGCTGCTCGACGTACCGGGTCTGCCGCCGGCCGGCGGGCTCATCTGCTACGAGGCGATCTTTCCCGGCGTCGGTGCGGCCAGCGCCGGTCCTCCAGCCGTGCTCGTCAACGTCACCAATGACGGCTGGTTCGGCAACACCACGGGACCGCGTCAGCATTTCCATCAGGCCCGCGTGCGTGCCGTGGAGGAGGGCTTGCCGCTTTTGCGCGTGGCGAACAATGGAATCTCGGCAGTCGTCGACGCCAGCGGGCGGGTCGTCGATATGCTCGATTTAAATGTTAGAGGATCTCTGGATTCCCAATTACCCGTGGCGCGGGCTGCTCCGCTCTACGCCATGCTCGGCGACAGTACCTTTTTCCTATTGGCAGTCTTTGGCGCGGGTGCTGTCTATTTTTTCAGCTTTCGCCGGCATCCTCGTTATTCTTGAAAGCACGAAAAACGCTTTCTTTCTGCGACATTCGATCTTCCGCTCGCTGAGGTTGCCCTGTGCGCGGATGCGCAATTACAGGTGTGACGTGAAGTTAATTTCCCATGGGTAAATTATTGACCCCGCGCCCCGACTTCCATAGGCAGAGACGGACCGGCGGCCGTTCAGGGCTTTGGAGTGAAGTATGTCAAAAGACGATGCCATCGACGATGACGTCGACAGCGAGCGGAGTGCCCGCAAGCCCAACCCTATCGATGCGCACGTCGGAACGCGGGTGCGTTTGCGCCGGATGCTGCTTGGCATGAGCCAGGAGAAACTCGGCGAGCATCTGGGCCTGACTTTTCAGCAGGTTCAGAAATACGAGAAAGGCGTTAACCGTATTGGCGCCAGCCGGTTGTTCGATCTTTCGCGCGTTCTCGGCGTGCCGGTGCAATTTTTTTATGATGAAGCTCCGGCCGAGCTGATCGAGACCTCGCTTGTTCCCGGTTTTGCGGAAAAGCCGGCGGAAAGCTATGTAATCGAATTTCTTTCGACCCGTGAGGGCATGGAGCTCAACAAAGCCTTCGTGAAAATAACCGACGCCCGCGTACGCCGGTCGATCGTGGAGTTGGTGCGCGCGCTTGGCGGAGAGGATCCGCTCGACTGAGGAGTTTCCCGTCGGCGGGGCGTGCGTCATTGCGATGCAGGCGCATGCGCAGGTGAACCTGCGAGTGCAGGCAATCGCGCGCACCTGCTAAGCTTTGCACGGGTGCGGTGCTTGACCGGACTTGGTAAAACCGGCAAGACACGCCTGCTACGCTTCTAGGTCCCGCCGGACGCTCGGGGCCGACCGTTTCCCGTTTCACTCGGCAAACTGTGTCGAAAAATTCAAGCAGGCAGCAACGAAGATCGAGGGATCAGGTGGCACGCCAGTCTTATCTTTTCACGAGCGAATCCGTTTCCGAAGGCCATCCCGACAAGGTCTGTGACAGGATCTCGGACGAGGTGGTCGATGCCTTCTATCGCGACGGTCTCGCCGAGGGGCTGGATCCCTGGAGCATCCGCGCGGCCTGTGAGACGCTAGCAACGACCAATCGCGTCGTCATCGCCGGGGAGTATCGCGGTCCGCGCTCGATGACGGTCGCCAAGATCGAGGACATCGCGCGCACCGCGATCCGCGACATCGGCTACGAGCAGGCTGGCTTCCATTGGGCGAACTGCAATATCGAGGTGCTTCTTCACGGGCAGTCGGCCGACATCGCGCAGGGTGTCGATGCCAAGCAGCCTGCCAACCAGGAAGAGGGCGCGGGCGATCAGGGCATCATGTTCGGCTATGCCTGCCGTGAGACGCCCGAACTGATGCCGGCGCCGATCTATTACAGCCACAAGATCCTCGAGGATCTGGCGCGCGCCCGCAAATCGAAGAACGGCGATGCCGCCAAGCTCGGTCCCGATTCCAAGAGCCAGGTGACGGTGCGCTATGAGAATGGCAAGCCGGTCGGCGTGACGCAGATCGTGGTCTCGCATCAGCATGTGGTTGAGGATCTGTCCTCGAAGGACGTGCGCGATATCGTCGAGCCCTATGTGCGCACGGCGCTTCCGGACGGATGGATCGGCCGGGATACGATCTGGCACATCAACCCGACGGGCAAGTTCTTCGTAGGCGGTCCGGACGGCGACACGGGCCTCACCGGCCGCAAGATCATCGTCGACACCTATGGTGGCGCGGCTCCGCACGGCGGCGGCGCGTTCTCGGGCAAGGATCCAACCAAGGTCGATCGCTCGGCAGCTTATGCCGCGCGCTATCTGGCCAAGAACGTTATCGCTGCCGGGCTCGCGGACCGCTGCACGATCCAGCTTTCGTATGCCATCGGCGTCGCCAAGCCGCTGTCGATCTATGTCGATACGCATGGCACGGGTAAGGTTGACGAAGCTGCCATCGAGCTGGCTCTCGACAAGGCCATGGATCTGACGCCGCGCGGCATTCGCCAGCAGCTCGATCTCAACCGGCCGATTTATGCGCGTACGTCGGCTTACGGTCATTTCGGCCGCAAGCCGGACAACGATGGCGGCTTCTCGTGGGAGAAGCTCGACCTCGCCGACGCGATTCAGAAGGCCGTTTGAGCTTTCATCTCGAGCAGAGACCTGAGCGGCCGCAGTGTTCCTGCGGCCGTTTGCGTTAAGGGAAAGGCATCTGTGGATCCGGCTTCTGAAAAATCCTCTCATCCAGAAGCGGCGGAGATCCGTTCGTTCGGACGCCGCCGCGGTCGCAAGCTCAGCGCGCGTCAGGAGCGCTTGCTAACGGAGCTCCTGCCGCGGGTCGCGATCGACCCCAGTGGTCCGGCGCCGACCGACATCACGGCGCTGTTTCCGCCAGGGACCTCCGCCTTTTGGCTCGAGATCGGGTTCGGCGGGGCGGAGCATTTGATCTGGCAGGCGGAGGCAAATCCGAATGTCGGCCTCATCGGCTGTGAGCCGTTCGAGGAGGGGCTGGTCAAGGCTCTGACGGCGGTCGACGACAAGGGGCTCGGCAACATCCGTCTTCTCGGTGATGACGTACGGCCGCTCTTGCGATGGTTGCCGGAGGCATCTCTCGATCGCGCCTTCATTCTGTTTCCCGATCCCTGGCCGAAGAAGCGGCATCGCAAGCGGCGGCTCTTCTCGCCGGATCTGCTGCGACTTCTGGCCCGCGTGATGAAGCCCGGCGCGGAGCTGCGGTTCGCCTCCGATATCGGCGACTACGCAGGCACGGCGCTGTACGCCGTGCAACAAACACCGTTCTTCCGCTGGACTGCAGACCGGCCGGCAGATTGGCGGCAGCGGCCGGCGGACTGGCCGGGGACGCGTTATGAGGTCAAAGCCGGCCGGGAGGGCCGTCGCTGCTATTTCCTGCGGTTTATCCGGGTGTGATTCGGCCAATTCTTACAATTGGCTCATATCGAAGGGGCGCCAGCGGAAGAAAAGCCAGCAAATACGCTTGCAAGGACTGTCACAGTCACGTATCTTTCGTTTGCTCATGATCATCTCAACTCTGAGAGTGGGCCCCTCAAGGGTCCGCTCTTTTTGTTTTGGCAAGCCGGAGACGGCGGCCGGAATGCACCGGGTTATGCAAGGTACGAACGACCGTTTCATCCAGGAGACTGGTCTCGCATCGGAAATCGCGCAGCTCGTCGAGCCCGTGCTCGAGAGCCTTGGATTCCGGCTTGTGCGTATCGAAATATCTGGGCGTGACGGCAAGACCTTGCAGATCATGGCCGAACGGCCAGACGGCTCGATGACGATCGAGGATTGCGAGGCGGTTTCGAAGGCCGTCTCTCCGGTGCTCGACGTCGCTGACATCGTCAGCGACAGCTACCGGCTCGAGATCTCGTCGCCGGGGATTGACCGGCCGCTGGTCAGGCCTTCGGATTTTGTCGATTGGGCGGGCTCGGAAGCCAAGATCGAGCTGAAGTTGCCCGTCGATGGGCGCCGCCGCTTTCGCGGGCACCTCGAGGGCTTCGAGGACGGCGAAGTGCTGATCGAAGCCGATCTCGGCGAAGAGGGCCGCAAGGTCATTGGATTAGCGGTCGACATGATCGCCAGCGCGCGGCTGGTGTTGACCGACGAATTGATCCGCGAGGCGCTGGCCCGCGCCAAGGCGAAGGGCAAAGGACAACTCGGAGACGGCGCGGAAGCCGATCCGGATGATTTGAAGACCGACGACGTGGAGGGTCTCTGACTATGGCAGGCGTAGCAGGCATCAGTGCCAACAGGCTCGAGCTTCTGCAGATTGCAGACGCCGTCGCGCGGGAAAAGACCATCGACCGCAAGATCGTGATCCAGGCCATGGAGGATGCGATCCAGAAGGCTGCGAAATCGCGCTACGGCACCGAGAACGATATCCGCTGCGAGATCGATCCCAGGACCGGCGAGACGCGCCTTTCTCGCGTGCTCGCGGTCGTCGACGAGGTCGAGAACGAGGCGACGCAGATCACGCTCGAAGACGCGAAGCGCCGCAACCCCGAAGCGAAGGTCGGCGATCTCATTGCCGAGAGCCTGCCGCCGCTCGATTTCGGCCGTGTGGCGGCGCAGAACGCCAAGCAGGTCATCGTGCAGAAGGTGCGCGAGGCGGAGCGCGACCGGCAGTTCAACGAGTACAAGGATCGCGTCGGCGAGATCGTCAACGGCACGGTCAAGCGCGCCGAATACGGTAACGTCATCGTCGATCTCGGCCGTGCTGAGGGCATCATCCGCCGCGACGAGATGATCCCGCGCGAGAACGTACGCTACGGCGACCGCATCCGCGCCTACATCTACGACGTGCGCCGCGAGCAGCGCGGGCCGCAGATCTTCCTATCTCGTGCGCGCCCAGAGTTCATGAGCAAGCTCTTCGCGCAGGAGGTGCCGGAGATCTACGACGGCACCGTCGAGATCAAGTCGGTGGCGCGCGACCCCGGCTCACGCGCCAAGATCGCCGTCATCTCGCGCGACAGCTCGATCGATCCGGTCGGCGCGTGCGTCGGTATGCGCGGCGCCCGCGTGCAGGCGGTCGTCAACGAGCTGCAGGGCGAGAAGGTCGACATCATCCAGTGGAACAACGACGCGGCGAGCTTCATCGTCAACGCGCTGGCGCCTGCCGAAGTGTCCAAGGTCGTGCTCGATGAAGATTCGAACCGCATCGAGGTGGTGGTGCCGGAGAGCCAGCTCTCGCTCGCCATCGGCCGGCGCGGCCAGAACGTGCGTCTTGCCTCGCAGCTCACGGGCTGGGACATCGACATCCTGACCGAGCAGGAAGAGAGCGAGCGGCGTCAGAAGGAGTTCGCGGAGCGCTCGCAGGTGTTCATGGATGCCCTCGACGTGGACGAGGTCATCGCGCAGCTGCTCGTCACCGAGGGCTTCGCCTCGGTCGAGGAGGTCGCCTACGTCGAGCTCTCGGAGATCGCCCACATCGAGGGCTTCGACGAGAACACGGCGGAAGAGATCCAGACGCGTGCGCGCGAGTATCTCGAGAAGATCGAGGCCGAACGCGATGCGCGCCGGCGCGAGCTCGGCGTTTCCGATGAACTCACCAAGGTCGAGGGCGTGACGACGGCCATGCTGGTTGCCTTCGGCGAGAACGGCATCAAGACGCTCGAGGATCTCGCTGACTGCGCCACCGACGATCTCGTTGGCTGGACCGAGCGCTCGAAGGACAAGGACGTGGAGCCGGTGCGCCACAAGGGCGTGCTCGAAGGCTTCGAGTTGGGTCGCAAGGAGGCCGAGGACTTGATCATGGCGGCGCGTGTGCTCGCCGGCTGGATCACGGCCGAGGACCTTCAGCCTGCGGCCGAAGAGGGCGCCGAGACTGAGGCGGCCGACGGATCCGAGGCTGCCGAGCCCGCCTCGGAAGCCTAAGGCCGTGACCGCGAACGACAGAGCCTTGGAGGATTTGGGGCATTGGCTGACCGCCGCCGCCAGCTTGATGACGCCGAGCCTGCTGGTCATTCCAGCAGCCAGCGCCTCTGCGCGGCCACACGGGAGGCACTCGATCCCGCGCTCCTGATCCGGTTTGTCGCCGATCCGGACGGTGGCGTCGTTCCGGATCTGGCGCGGCGCCTACCCGGTCGCGGCGTCTGGGTGAAAGCCGACAAGGCGACCGTCGCCCAGGCAGTCCGTAACAACGTTTTCGCGAGGAGCCTCAAGCGCTCGGTCAAGGCCGATCCGGCGCTCGCCGAGCGCGTCGAGCATTTGCTCGAGAAGCGTGCACTGGAAGCTCTGGCCCTCGCCAACAAAGCGGGGCTCGTGACGACGGGCTTTCAGCAGGTGGACGAGCTCATTGCCTCGGGGGCGGCCATCGGTCTTGTTCAGGCCGGCGACGCCGCTGAGGGCGGCCGCGAGAAGCTCGCCCGGAAATTTGCTGCGGTTGCACGTGCCGCGGGGCGCGAAGCGGCTGTGGTAACCAGTCTATCGACAGAACAATTGAGCTTGGCCATGGGGCGGTCAAATGTGGTACATGCTGCCCTCATAAAAGGCGGGGCCGCCGAGCGATTTATGGAAGAGGCCGAGCGGCTCTCCCGCTACCGGTTGGGCACCGCCACATCCCGCGGGCCGGAAAATGCCCAGGATTTAGAGGTTTAACGGATATCGAATGAGCGAAACCAAGGACACTGCCGACAAGACGTTGACCGGGGGCGGACGCAAACCGCTTTCGCTGCAGCGCACCGTTGAATCGGGCCACGTCCGGCAGAGCTTCAGCCATGGACGCTCTAAGTCGGTCGTGGTCGAGAAACGCAAGACGCGCAAGCTGACCGCGCCGGGAGCGCCCGCTGCGGAAACATCTGCGCCCACCGCTGCGCCGGCGGCGCCCAAGGCAGAGACGAGACCTGCGCCGAAGACGCCGCCGCGCGCCGATGCCGGCAAGAGTGATCTTCTGCGTCCGGAGGAGCGCGACGCACGTGCGCGCGCTCTAGCCGAAGCCCGCAAGCAGGCGGTCGTCGATGCGCAGCGCGCTGCCGAGCAGCAGCGCGAGGAGGCGGAAGCTTCGCGTGCCGCAGCAGCTGCCGCTCCGGCTCAGCCGCCGGCTCCTGCAGGGGAATCGGCCAGCGCGGCCGCTCCGGCGCCAAGACCGGCTGCGACGCCCGCTCCTGCCCGCCCGGCTCCGGTCGAGCGTACTCAGCGTCCTGCCGGTGAGAGCGCTGGCGGGCGTCCGCCGCAGCGTCAGCGTCCTGCAAGCTTCGATCCGCGCTTTGCGCCGCGCGAAGGTGGGCGTCCGAAGCAGATCGAGATTCCGCGTCCGGCCAGTCCGCCGCCCGCCGCCGATCGCGGCGCGGGTGAGGTCACCAAGATCGTCAAGGAAGTCCGCGCGCGTCCCGTGGCCGCCGAGGCCGGTGACGACGAGGAAAGCCGCGCCATCAAGCGCGGCGGCAAGCTGGTGCGCGTTCCGGTCAAGGCGCCGACCACGGACACCAAGCGCGAGCGCGGCAAGCTCACCATCAACAACGCGCTCGACGAGCAGCAGCGCGAACGGTCCCTCGCCTCGCTCAAGCGCAAGCGTGAGCGCGAGAAGCTCAAGGCGATGGGCATCCAGCAGCCGAGGGACAAGATTGTGCGTGAAGTCGTGATCCCCGAGGCGATCACCATTCAAGAGCTCTCCAACCGCATGACCGAGCGCGGTGTCGATGTCATCAGGTTCCTGATGAAGGAAGGCGCCATGCATAAGATCACCGACGTGATCGATGCGGACACGGCGGAGCTTATCGTCACCGAGTTCGGCCATACGCCGAAGCGCGTCTCGGAAGCCGACGTGGAAACCGGCTTCATCGGCGAGAAGGATACGGAAGACGCACAGAGCCCGCGTGCGCCCGTGGTCACAATCATGGGACACGTCGATCACGGCAAGACGTCGCTGCTCGACGCCATTCGCAAGACCAATGTCGTGTCAGGCGAAGCGGGTGGCATCACGCAGCATATCGGCGCTTATCAGGTGTCGACGCCGTCCGGCGACAAGGTGACGTTCATCGATACGCCCGGCCACGCCGCGTTCACGGCGATGCGTGCCCGCGGCGCCAAGGTGACGGACATCGTGGTGCTGGTGGTGGCGGCCGACGACGGCGTCATGCCGCAGACGGTGGAAGCCATCAATCACGCCAAGGCTGCGAACGTGCCGATCATTGTTGCGATCAACAAGATCGACAAGCCGGCCGCGGATCCGAAGCGTGTGCAGACCGACCTCCTCTCGCACGAGATCGTCGTCGAGAGCATGGGCGGTGAGACGCTCGAGGTTCCGGTCTCGGCGTTGAAGGGCACCAACCTCGACAAGCTGCTCGAGACGATCCATCTGCAGGCGGAAGTGCTCGATCTCAAAGCCAACCCGAATCGGTCGGCCGAAGGCATCGTGATCGAGGCCAAGCTTGAGCGTGGCCGCGGCCCGGTTGGCACCGTGCTCGTTCAGCGCGGTACGCTGCGTCTCGGCGATATTGTCGTTGCCGGTACCGCCTGGGGCCGCGTGCGTGCGCTGATCGACGATCAGGGCAAGAACGTCGATTCTGCCGGGCCTTCTGTCCCTGTTGAGGTGCTGGGCTTTGATTCCGCCCCCGAGGCAGGCGATCAGATCGCTGTCGTCGAGAACGAAGCGCGCGCGCGGGAGATCACAGACTACCGCATCAGGAAGCGTCGCGAGACGCTCGGCTCTGCGGGCACGCCGCGCACGCTCGAACAGATGATGCAGACGCTGAAGGATGCGGCCGGAAAGAAGGATTTCACCCTTCTCATCAAGGGTGACGTCCAGGGTTCTGTCGAGGCCATTCAGGGCGCATTGAAGAAGCTCGGAACGGACGAAGTCGAGGCTCGTGTCGTGCACTCGGGTGTCGGTGGCATCACGGAATCCGATGTTGCGTTGGCCGGGGCATCGAAGGCCGTCGTCGTCGGCTTCAACGTGCGTGCTAACGCGCAGGCCAAGCAAGCGGCCGACAGCCAAGGCATCGAGCTTCGCTATTACAGCATCATTTACGACCTCGTTGATGACGTGAAGGCGGCTATGTCCGGCCTTCTCGCGCCTACGATACGCGAGAACTTCCTCGGCTACGCTTCCATCAAGCAGGTGTTCAATATCTCGAAGGTGGGCAAGGTCGCTGGCTGTATCGTGACGGAAGGCAAGGTCGAGCGTGGCGCCAAGGTGCGCTTGCTGCGCGACAAGGTCGTTATTCACGAGGGCACGCTGTCGATCCTGAAACGCTTCAAGGATGACGTGAAGGAAGTGCCGGCCGGACAGGAGTGCGGCATGGCATTCGCTAACTACCAGGACATCCGCGAAGGCGACGAGATCGAGTGCTTCCAGGTGGAGACGATCCAGAGAAGTCTCTAGTCGCTCACGGCTGCTGTTCCGCTCGTTTCGCGAGCGGGCAGCCTCCGCGGGGGCGCGACACTTGTCGCGGGTCGCGTCCAAGCGGAGCTTGGCTTCGCCAAGACGCTCCCCGGCTGCTTTGCAGCCGATTTTTGCTTCATTTTAGAGGCCAATGCCTCGTACCGGTTCGACCCCGGTAGGATTGAGAAGATATGTCCAGACAGAAATCCCAGCACGGCAAGGGGCCGTCGCAGCGACAACTTCGTGTCGGCGAGCTGATCCGCCACAAGCTCGCGGAGATGCTCGCGCGCGGCGAGATCTACGATGATGTGCTCGCGTCGCACGTGGTGACGATCACGGAAGTGCGCATGTCGCCGGATCTCAAGCTGGCGACAGCCTACGTGATGCCGCTCGGCGGCAAGGACACCAAGGTCGTCATCGATGCTCTGGCGCGCAACAGCCGTTTCATTCGCGGCGAGATTGCGCACGCGGTCGATCTCAGGTCGGCGCCAGAGGTTCGTTTCCGCGAGGATGAGACCTTCGAGGAGGTCACACGCATCGATCGGCTCCTGCATAGCGACAAAGTGCGTCGCGATGTGGAGAAGGACTAACGATGTTGGACCGGGAGCTGACCTATCAAATGCCGTTCGAGCGGCTGACGAAGCTTTCGCGCTCGGCGAGCCGCAAGGCGTTTTCGACGCCCTGGCGGCTGACTTGGTTGCTGCTCGGTTCCTATTTCGCGCTTCTAACGCTTCTCGTCGTGTTCGATGACGTGATTGACCGGCTGGAACGTGACGCGGGTATTCCCTGGTGGTTCTGGCTCTCGCTGCTGGTTGTGGTTCTGATCGGCGGGCTTTTCCTGCTTCGGCGACGTTGGCGGCGGCTGATAAAAGGGCGTGTCGACTTCGACAGTGCCGTGAGCTTTCGCCAGGATCCCGGCGGCGTTCGGTTCGCGACATCGCAAATCGAGTACTACATCAAGTGGGATGGCATCAGTCAGATGCTGCTCGAGCACGACGGCGTCGTGATCTCCCACGGCTCGCTGTTTTTCATGATTCCCAACACTGCATTTGCTGATGAGCACGAGCGCTCCGCACTGGTTCGCGATGTTTTCGGTCGATTGAACGCTGCGGCGCGCGAGCGGAGCGAAGAATTTCTTCGCCCCGTGCTCGATTTAGCCTCCGCACGATAAGGATTTGACGTGGCACGACGCAAGAAAGGCAATCCGGTTCACGGCTGGCTGGTGCTCGACAAGCCGCTCGACATGACGTCGACGCGCGCGGTCGGCATCCTGAAGCGGCTTTATTTCGCGCAGAAGGTTGGCCACGCCGGCACGCTCGATCCGCTCGCCACCGGAATTCTGCCGATCGCATTCGGCGAGGCGACGAAGACGGTGCCGTTCGCGGTCGAGGGCGAGAAGGTCTATCGCTTCACCGTGCGCTGGGGCGCCGAGACGGCGACGGATGACGCGGAAGGCGAGGTGGTCGCCAGCGGCGAGGGCCAGCCCACGGTGAAAGACATCGAGGCGCTGCTGCCGCAGTTCACCGGTGAGATCATGCAGGTGCCGCCGCGCTTTTCGGCCATCAAGGTCGATGGCGAGCGGGCCTATGCGCTCGCGCGTGACGGTGAGGACGTCGTGCTCGAGGCACGACCCGTCTTCATCGACGAATTGCGCCTGATCGACGTGCCGGACAACGACAGTGCCGTTTTCGAGGCGCGCTGCGGCAAGGGAACGTATGTGCGTGCCATCGCGCGCGACCTGGGCCGGACGTTCGGATGCCGCGGGCACGTGATCGCGCTCCGGCGGACGCGCGTCGGGCCGTTCAGCGAGGAGAACGCAGTCGGTCTGGACGAGATCGAGGATGCGACCGAAGCCGGAGAGGATCTGACCTCCTTCCTGCAGCCGGTCGAGATCGCGCTCGGCGAGATCCTCGAGGTTAACGTCAGCCCGTCCGATGCGGCCGATCTGGCGCAGGGGCGCAGTGTGCTGATCCGCGGGCGCGACGCACCGGTTCTCGGTGGGGCTGCCTACGCCATGTCCAAGGGCCGCATTATCGCGCTGGGCGAGATCGAGAAGGGCGCGCTGCACCCAACGCGGGTGTTCAATTTCGGCGGTTAAGGCCGAAATGCTGCCCATCCGCGTCACTACAACTCAGCCGTGTGCGAAGGTGGCTGATTTCGCTCGCGTGGGTGCTACAAATGTGTATAAAGCGCCATCCTGTCCGCGCCTTGGGTGCGGGCGGCGACTTTTTTGAGACCGATGATTCACGTGTCGGATGAAAAGATCCGACACGATCATGGTCATATTTGCGACCTGGCTGGACGACATCCCGGCCATGGCCGCCTTCCTGGCAGCCCGTCTTCGCTCAATGAAGCGCGCTGCTCTCCAACCTGAAAGGAGATTCTGATGTCGCTCACGACTGAAGCCAAGGCTCAGCTTATCAAAGACAACGCCACCAAGGCGAACGACACCGGCTCGCCGGAAGTGCAGGTCGCGATCCTGACCGAGCGTATCAACGGCCTTACCGAGCACTTCAAGACGCACAAGAAGGACAACCATTCGCGTCGCGGGCTGCTCAAGATGGTCAGCCAGCGCCGCCAGCTCCTTGACTACGTCAAGCGCAAGGACGAGGCGCGCTACAAGAAGATCATCGAGAAGCTTGGAATTCGCCGCTAAGCGCCGCGGATCGAGGCTGCGATGCCAGGGTTTTCAGGCTCCGGACCTTCGCGAATGTGAGGGTCTTTTCTCGGCGCGCTTCTTATCGGAAAACCGGTATCCCCTTTTCCGGAAGCACTTTTGGGCGCCGCTGACCTTTTCGGTTCGCGGCGCCATCCGCATTCGTGCTAAGGAAGCCGCGCATCAAAAGACATGAAACAGAGATAGAACGAAAGAACGAACATGTTCGATATTCATCGCGTGGAAATTGAATGGGGCGGGCGCAAGCTTAAGCTCGAAACCGGGCACATGGCCCGTCAGGCTGACGCCGCCGTCTATGCGCAGTATGGCGAGACCAGCGTGCTTGCCACCGTCGTCGGCGCCAAGAGCGTCAAGCCTGGCATCGATTTCTTCCCGCTGACCGTCAACTACCAGGAACGCACGTATGCCGCCGGCAAAATCCCGGGCGGCTACTTCAAGCGCGAGGGCCGTCCCACCGAGAAGGAGACGCTGACCTCGCGCCTCATCGACCGCCCGATCCGTCCGCTCTTCGTCGAGGGTTTCAAGAACGAGGTGCAGGTCGTCGTCACGGTACTCAGCCATGACCTCGAGAACGATCCCGACATCGTCGGTATGGTGGCGGCTTCCGCCGCGCTGACGCTGTCCGGCCTGCCGTTCCTCGGACCGATCGGCGCCGCGCGTGTCGGCGTCATCGGCGGCGAGTGTGTGCTGAACCCGATGATCGACGAGATGCCGGAAAGCACGCTCGATCTCGTTATCGCCGGCACGCAGGACGCCGTGATGATGGTCGAGAGCGAGGCCAAGGAGCTATCCGAGGCTAAGATGCTCGAGGCCGTCATGTTCGGCCACAAGCACTTCCAGCCGGTGATCCAGGCCATCATCAAGCTCGCCGAGAAGGCCGCCAAGGAGCCGTGGGATATCCAGATCCCCGACAAGGGCAAGTACAAGGACAAGGTGCGTGAGCTTGCCGGTGACCTTCTGAAGACCGCCTTTTCGACGAAGGAGAAGGGCAAGCGGCAGGATCTTTGCGCCGAGGCCAAAAAGAAGGTCGTCGAGGGCATCGAATTGCCGTCCGAGGATCCCAGCGAGAAGGTGCTGCTTTCCGACGCCTTCAAGGCGCTCGAGATGGACATCATGCGCGGCGACGTCTTGAAGACGAAGCGGCGCATCGACGGGCGCGACCTCGAGACCGTGCGTCCGATCCTTTCGGAAGTGCACGTGTTGCCGCGTACGCACGGCTCGGCGCTGTTCACGCGCGGCGAGACGCAGGCGCTTGTCGTGGCGACGCTCGGCACCGGTGAGGACGAGCAGTATGTCGACAGCCTCGAGGGCACGAAGAAGGAGCGCTTCCTGCTCCACTACAACTTCCCGCCCTATTCGGTGGGCGAGACGGGCCGCATGGGCTCGCCCGGCCGGCGCGAGATTGGCCACGGCAAGCTTGCTTGGCGCGCCGTGCGTCCGCTGCTGCCGAAGGCCGATGAGTTCCCGTACACGCTGCGCGTGGTCTCGGAGATCACCGAGAGCAACGGCTCGTCGTCGATGGCGACCGTGTGCGGCACGTCGCTCGCTCTGATGGATGCCGGTGTGCCCCTGAAGTCGCCGGTCGCCGGCATCGCCATGGGTCTCATCAAGGAAGGCGATGGCTTCGCCGTGCTGTCGGACATCCTCGGCGACGAGGATCACCTCGGTGACATGGACTTCAAGGTGGCGGGCACCGAGAATGGCGTCACCGCGCTGCAGATGGACATCAAGATCACCGGCATCACCGAGGAGATCATGAAGGTCGCCCTCGAGCAGGCGAACAAGGGTCGCCTGCATATCCTGGATGAAATGTCCAAGGCGCTGACCGGCGCCCGTGAGGAACTCGGCGAGTACGCGCCGCGCATCGAGACCATCAAGATCCCGACCGACAAGATCCGCGAGGTGATCGGTTCGGGTGGCTCGGTGATCCGCTCGATCGTCGAGGAGAGCGGCGCCAAGATCGACATCGACGACGATGGCACGGTCAAGATCGCCGCCGCCAAGCGCGAGAGCATCGAGGCGGCGCTCAACCGCATCAAATCCATCACGTCCGAGCCCGAGGTTGGCCAGATCTACAAGGGCAAGGTCGTGAAGATCATGGAGTTCGGTGCGTTCGTGAACTTCTTCGGCGCCAAGGACGGCCTCGTTCACATCTCGCAGCTCACGCAGGGCCGTCCGCAGACGGTCGGCGAGGTCGTGAAGGAAGGCCAGGAGGTCTACGTGAAGCTCCTGGGCTTCGACGACCGCGGCAAGGTGCGCCTCTCGATGAAGATCGTCGACCAGGCTACGGGTGCGGAGATCCCGCGTGCCGAGGGCGAGCCTGAGGAGGTGTTCTCGGCCGAGCGTCCGCCGCGGCGCGAGCGCGAGGGTGGCGGTCGTCGCCGCCGCGAGTAGTCACGCGCGATGAGATTACGGACGGCGGCGAGGCAATCGCCGCCGTTCTGCTTTTGGAGCGCTCGTTGCATGACACGTTCCGATCTTCCATCCGAGCCGAACTTCGCGCTCCACATCGACCAAGTTCGTGCGCGTGCGGATGCCGAACGCCTTTTTGAGCGTGTGGCTGCCGAACTAAGGAAAGTGCTCCCGGCTACTGCCGACATCCGGCATGTCGGTGCAACAGCCGTTTCCGGATGCTTGACGAAAGGCGATCTCGATATCGTGGTTCGGGTCGCGCCAGAGCACTTCGCGGTTGCCGAACGCGTCTTGGCGGAGGGGTTTGCGCGCAATACGGGCTCGAAGCGTACCGATACCTTCGCCGCGTTCGAGGATCCGCAAACCGAGCCGCACCTCGGTATCCAGCTTACAGTGGCGGGTGGGGAGGATGACTACTTTCACCTTTTCGTCGAAGCGCTCCAGCGCGATCCGGCGCTTGTCGCGCGCTACAACGCTCTGAAGCTTCAGCATGCCGGCGCGCCGATGGATGCCTATCGGGCAGCAAAAAGCGCTTTCATCGAGGAGATTCTTGTCCGTCTTTCTTCATAACGCTTGCGTTCAATGCGGCGGCGATGAGGGGCGCTACGGCGGGCGAATTGCCGATGGCGCCGGTATAGATGGCGTTGGCGCCGGTCTCCTCGATGGCATCTGGCACGTCCTCGCCGGCGTGCATGCCGTCTCCGAAAAAGAAGCCGGCGACGATGGTCGGAGCCTGGCTCGCGCGTAGGGCGTCGTCGAGAAACGGATCCTCCTCGAGGAATGCTGTTGTGACGCTCGCGAAACGGCGTGCAAGAGCGGCGCGGGCCGCGGCCTTGCGCGTCGCGTTTGCGGAAGCTGGGCCGAGCTTTGAGCCGTGACCGACGACAAGCAGGCGTGATTGCAGGGGTTCGAATCCCCTACGGGGCGCCATAGTCGCGGCTTCCTGAACGAGAACGTCGGGCAAGGCGGGGTCGAGGCCGAGTGGAGACAGCACCTCCGGCTCCGGTGCGACGCCCGCCGCGGCGACGCGCTCGCGCACCTTGCTGACGAAGTAGCCGTCGGCCATGAAGAGCGGATAGACGGCGATGTGCTGGGCGCCGGTTGCTGCGGCTTCGGCGACGCCCCGCTCGATCGTGGGCTCGCCCTTCAGCATTCCGATGGCGACATGGAGGCCCGTGAGCTCGCGTACAGCGTCGGCTTGTGCTCTGAGGGCCGCGTTGGGCGAGGCGCCGCCCCTATCTCCGTGGCTCACCAGCACGACGGCGAGGGCTGGGGCCTTGATGGTCATGGATCGGTTGCCTGCACGATGGCTGCCTCGAGCGCATGGCGGACCGCTGGAGCAAGGCCCAGACCTCCGGCTGCCTCCTGGCCGTGCTCCGACATCTTGGCCAGCGTCTTGGCGAGAATGGTGACGACCTTTTCGGGTGCGTGCTTGGCGGCAAAGTCCTCAGCGTAGTGCAGCAGGAAGACCAGCGCGGCCACATCCTCGAGGGCTTGTGTCTCCGCGTCACGGCGCAGGTTTTCCTTGCGCAGGAGCGAGCCGACCCGGGCGATGTCCTCCGGGTCATATCCGCAAGCGCCAAGGATCTCGCCTGCCCATTCGGCGTGCTTGCGGCCCAACTCCTTGCGCCAGCGCAAATAGCCCGGACGGTCCATGGGGTAGCTCGCGCGTGGCACCTGCCAGCGGCGGATATGTTGGGCGCGCACCGCAAGCCGTAGCGCTTCAGAGGCGTCGGGATAGACGCGATCCAGCATGGCGCTCATGCGCTGGCCATAGACAAGCTCGGCCGGCAATTCTTCACCCTCGACCACGACGCGGTTCGGGTCGGCACTGTTGGCGGCGTCGACGGCGGCTATGGCCGCGTGCAGTCTCTGGGTCGGGTTGCTCATGTGCAGCCTCAGAGCGGGCCTCGGAAGATGAAGTAGGCGCCGGCCACGATCAGCGTGAAGCCAACGGCATGGTTAAGCGTGAGCGGCTCCTTCATGACCAGTACCGAGAAGCCCGCGAACACAGTGAGGGTGATGACCTCCTGGATCGTCTTCAGCTCGGCGGTCGTGTAGACGCCGTGGCCGATGCGGTTGGCCGGCACCGCCAGGCAGTACTCGAAGAAGGCTATGCCCCAACTGGCCAGAATCGCAACCCAGATCGGGATTGCCTTGAATTTCAGGTGTCCGTACCAGGCGAAAGTCATGAAGACGTTGGAGGCGACGAGAAGCAGGATGGGAGAGGATGAGAGAGGTAGGCCGGTGCTTGGCAAGTGTGCCTCCGCGGATGCGATATCGGGCAGGTCAGAAAGGACCAACGGTATGGTCTGGCGACGGCGGGCAGGCGCAGTTCATCAACTTCATGAAGAACGTCGCGCTGGCGGGCGGACTGCTGCTGCTGTTTGCCAACGGTCCCGGCCGCTACGTTGTCCGGGACTAGGTGTTGGGTGAGGCCGATAGCGATTGCTCGCTATCGGCACGTTCTATGTAATCAGATTTTCAGCGTGCCGGCTTTGGCAGCGGTGTAACGCTCGCCGACGGCCTTCCAGTTGACGACGTTCCACCAGGCCTTCAGGTAATCGGGGCGCTTGTTCTGATACTTCAGGTAATAGGCGTGTTCCCAGACGTCGTTGCCGAACAGCACGCGCTTGCCTTCCATGATCGGCGTGTCCTGGTTGGGCTTCGAGACCAGCGCCAGCTTGCCGTCCTTGTCGACGGTGACGAACACCCAACCGGAGCCGAACACCTTGCCGCCCGCGGCGTTGAAATCGGTCTGCAGCTTCTCGAGCCCGCCGAGGTCGCTGTCGATGGCAGTCTTGAGGTCGCCCTCGGGTCCCTCGCCGCCGGGCGGGCCCATGACCTGCCAGAACATCGAGTGGTTGGCGTGGCCGCCGCCGTTGTTGCGTACGGCCGTGCGCACGCTCTCGGGCACCTCGTCGAGCTTGGCGATCAGATCCTCGAGCGGCAATTTGGCCAGCTCACCATGGTCGGCCAAGGCCTTGTTCAGGTTGGTCACATAAGCCTGGTGGTGCTTGCCGTGGTGAAGCCCCATGGTGGTGGCGTCGATGTGAGGCTCGAGGGCGTCCGGCTTGTAGGGAAGGTCGGGAAGCGCGAACGGGCCGGTCGGCGTGTCGGCCGCGAAGGCCTGGGCGAAGAAGCCGTGCCCCGAAACGGCAGTGACCAGGGTCGCGGCCCCGGCGGCAAGAAGGAAGCTGCGGCGATCGGGTGTATGCATCGGCGGTCTCCGTTTTGGGCTAAATATTTGTCGCGGCTGGGAAACGCTGTCACGCGATATATAGCGGGCCTGTAAGGCAACGCCAGATGCGGCGACAAGGTTCAGGCAGGGTAAAGATATGGGCGACCGGCTCGATAAGGTGCTGCTTGCGCGGGGGCTCGTGCCCTCCCGCTCGCGGGCGCGCGACCTTATCGTGCGCGGCGCGGTGCGTGTGGGCGGGGCTGTCGAGACAAAGCCGGGGGCGCTTGTGGCCGCGGATGCGCCGATCGCTCTCTCGGCGGCGAGCGACTATGTCTCGCGCGGGGCGCTGAAGCTCGAAGCGGCGCTCGACGCATTTGGGTTCAATCCGGAAGGCCGGGTGGCGCTCGATGTGGGTGCGTCGACAGGCGGCTTCACGGATGTGCTGCTCGATCGGGGTGCTGCGCATGTTTACGCGGTCGATGTCGGTAGAGGACAATTGCATCCGCGGCTTGGGACGGATGCGCGGGTCACGTCACTCGAAGGGCAGGATGTACGCGAGCTGACTGAGCAGCAGATACCGCAGCGGGTGTTTGCGATCGTTGCCGACGTGAGCTTCATTTCGCTGGAGAAGGCATTACCGGCGGCGCTTGCCTTTGCAGCGCCCGGCGCGTGGCTTGTGGCGCTGGTCAAGCCGCAGTTCGAGGCGGGCCGCGCGGCCGTCGGCAAGGGCGGTATCGTGCGCGAAGCCGCCGTGCGCGAGGCACAGGCTGAGAAGATCGCGGCGTGGATCGGCGGGCTTCCAGGATGGCAGGTCACAGGCGTCATTGCCTCGCCCGTGGCCGGCGGCTCGGGGAACCAGGAATTTCTGCTCGGAGCACGCTTCGATGGCTGAGGTGAATGAGGTGGTGATCGCGCGGCTTGGCGCGAAGGGTGACGGCGTCGCCGAGGGGGCAGGCGAAGCGATCTACGTGCCGTTTGCGCTGCCAGGCGAGCGCTGGCGCGTGGGCGGGGATGGCGCCGTCCGTATTGCCGACAGCGACGACCGCGCGGCGCCGGTGTGCCGCCATTTCCTACAGTGCGGCGGTTGCGTTGCGCAGCATATGTCGCCGGCGCTTTACCGTGAATGGAAACGCGGGCTCGTCGTGGAGGCGTTCCGCCATCGCGGGATCGTGGCGGATGTGGCGCCGCTCGTCGTGGTCGATGCGGCTTCGCGGCGGCGTGCCTTTCTCGGCGTTGAGCGGCGCGGGGATGCCGTCATCATCGGCTTCCGCGAAGAGGGGCAGCACACGCTGGTGGATCTCGCCGAATGCCCGGTGCTCGATCCGCTGATCGTCGCCGCTGTGCCAGGGCTGAGGTCGCTCGCGCGCCGCGTGATGGCGGATCGGGCCGGCGGACGGCTCGTCGTGACACGTCTCGATCGCGGTCTCGATGTAGCGTTCGACAACGGGCGGAAAGATCTCTCTCCGCATGACAAGGCTGAGATCGCGGCGCTGGCGCGGACGCTGGGGCTTGTTCGGCTTGTCGTTGCGGGTGAGTTGATCGTCGCGACAGGCCGTTCGGTCGTGACGCTTGGCGGTGCCGAAGTGGAGATCGAGCCGGGGCTGTTTCTGCAGGCCGTGCCGCAGGCGGAGCGGTTGCTGGCCGACATGTGCCTCGATGCGTTGCCGAAGCGGGCGAAGACCGTCGCCGACCTCTTCTCAGGCGTTGGCACGTTGGCGTTGCCGCTAGCGCGGCGTGCGGCCGTCACCGCCTTCGACAGCGACCGGCGGGCGATCGGCGCGCTCGCCAATGCCGTGCGGCATGCTCAAGGGCTGAAGCCGGTGACGGCTCAGGTGCGCGATCTCTTCCGGGATCCGCTTTCGGCGCGGGAGCTTGCGGCGTTCGACGCGGTGGTGCTCGACCCGCCGCGCGCAGGTGCGGTCCAGCAGGCCGAACGTCTCGCGAAATCGAAGGTGCCCGTCGTCATCGCCGTGTCGTGCAGTCCGGCGACGCTTGCGCGCGATACGCGCCTGCTGATCGATGGCGGTTACCGCATGGGGACGGTGACGCCAATCGACCAGTTTCTCTACTCGCCTCATATTGAGGCGGTTGCCGTGTTCCGCCGGTAGCCGCGCTTTGGCGGCAACCGACACACATTGTTCGGGGGGAGGGGCCGCTTGTGCGGCGCGGTGCCTCAGGCGGCCGAAGCCTTGGCCTTCGCGGTGCGGGCCTTGCCGGCGAGCTTCTTCAGGCGCTTGCGGGCGGCTGGCGTGTTGCCCTGGATGCGCGTGACCTTGGGGCGCGGGATGGCGCGGCGGGCCTTCTTCTTCTGGGTCTCGACTTTGCGATGATGGCGGGCGGTCATGGGAAAATCCTTTGAAATGCCGGGCGCTGCGCCCGCGTATCCGTTTCGTGACGCCTCGTCTAAGCGATCTTAGGCCGGGAGGCAAGCCGCCCGCCGCCGGCCGCTCCAGGCGCCGCTGGGCGGTTCCTGTGGGGGCGTCCGGGCGCCAGACCCGATTGTCACAGGGCTGCAACATGACGCGGCTAGTCCCGGCCGGACGCATAAGCATTTTCGGGGGCTGGATATGAGCGGCATGGCCGAGGCGCACGTACAAGACGAGGGCGGGCTGCCCGGGCGCCGAAACCATCGTCTCGCAGAAGCTGTGCATCGCTATGGCGCCGTGAGCCGTAAGGGGCTCGAGGAGCGCTTCTTTACCTGGGTGTTCTCCGGCCTCGTCTATCCGCAGATCTGGGAAGACCCTGTCGTCGACCTTGAGGCCATGGCGCTCAAGCCCGGCGAGCAGGTGCTGGCCATCGCGTCGGGCGGATGCAACATTCTCTCTTACATCACCGAGGCGGACGCCCGTGTCACGGCGATCGATCTCAATCCGGCGCATGTGGCGCTGAACAACCTCAAGCACACGGCTGTGGCGCACGTGCCGAACTACGAGACGTTCGCGCGCTTCTTCGTTGCGGCGGCTGATCGGGAAACCGGTCGCATCTACGACGAGGTGCTGAAGCCGCGTCTCGACCCTGCGACGCGCACCTATTGGGAAGGCCGTGACATGCTCGGCCGCCGGCGCATCAGTTACTTCCGGCGCGGCTTCTACCGGCAGGGGCTGCTTGGCGGCTTCATCACGCTGGGGCACGGCATCGCGCGGCTGCATGGTCGCAATCCGGCGAAGCTGCTCGCGGCGCGCACGCGGGATGAGCAGGAGCGTCTCTTCAACGACGAGCTGGCGCCGCTGTTCGAGATGCGTCACATGCGTTGGCTGATGAACAAGCCGGCTTCGCTGTTCGGGCTCGGTATTCCGCCATCGCAGTTTGATGCGCTCAAGGGAAGTGCGCCGCACATGGCCGACGTGCTCAAGGCTCGACTTGCGCGGCTCGCCTGCGGTTTCGATCTCAAGGACAATTATTTCGCGTGGCAGGCGTTCGGTCGCGGCTATGCGAAGGATGGGGCTGGTCCGCTGCCACCGTATCTCGCACGCGAGAAGTGGCAGACGCTCAAGGAGCGCATCGGCAACGTCGGCGTGGTGCACGCATCGTTCGGCGAGCATCTGGCGCAGCTCAGCGCGCCGACCTAC
The DNA here is from genome assembly GCF_900117455.1 of Hyphomicrobium sp. CS1GBMeth3. Classification (NCBI taxonomy): domain Bacteria; kingdom Pseudomonadati; phylum Pseudomonadota; class Alphaproteobacteria; order Hyphomicrobiales; family Hyphomicrobiaceae; genus Hyphomicrobium; species Hyphomicrobium sp. CS1GBMeth3. The sequence goes on along the minus strand of NZ_FPHO01000003.1, from coordinate 330,497 downwards.
GACGCGTATGTGCTGCTCGATGCGCAGGATTGGATGACGGACGCGCAGCTTACGGAGTTGTGGCGCGAGATCGTGCGCACGGCGAAGCCCGGCGCGCGCGTTATTTTCCGCACTGCGGGTGAAGAGACGATCCTGCCGGGGCGCGTGCCGCAGGCGATCCTAGCGCGTTTCCGCTACGATGCGGACGAGGGGCGTGCCTTTACGGCGCGCGACCGCTCTTCGATCTACGGCGGGTTCCATCTCTATACGTTCGAGGGCTGATGCGATGGCCGATGCCGCAGCCGAGATGGACGCGATCTATCGCGTGCAGCGGCATATCTACGACGCCTCGCGCAAATACTATCTGCTCGGCCGCGATGGGCTGATCGAGGGGCTGGATCCGCCGCCGGGCGGTACGGTTCTGGAGATCGGCTGCGGGACGGGGCGAAATCTGATCCTGGCCGCGCATCATCATCCATCGGCCCGCTTCTTCGGAATAGACGTGTCACCCGCCATGCTCGAGACGGCGGCGGCCTCCGTTGCGCGGGCGGGGCTCAGCCATTGCATCCGGTTGGCGCAGGCCGATGCTTCGCGTCTCGATGCGGATCGGCTGTTCGGCATCGCGCAGTTTGACCGCGTGTTTGTTTCCTACGCTTTGTCGATGATCCCGCCGTGGCGTGATGCGCTTGATTGCGCGTTCCGGGCCGTATCGCCTGGGGGAGCGCTGCACATTGTCGACTTCGGCGAGCAGGGGCAGTTGCCGTCGGCATTTCGCACCGGCTTGAGAGCGTGGCTCAGGAAATTCTCGGTGGAGCCGCGGGCTGAGCTCGAGGCCGAGCTTCGGCGGCTGGCCGAGCAGCATGGTGCCGTGTTGACGTTCTCGCGACCGTTCCGGGATTACGCCTGCTCGGCTGTGCTGAGGCGGGCGGCGTAGAAGGCCCGTGTCAGCCTACCAGTGCGCGGATGAAGATTGCGGGCAGCAGCATCGCTAGTGCCCAGATCGCTGCCGAGACCGCACTCCAGCCCAGGAACGGCAGCGTGGGGCGCTCCAGCGTGCCGAACTCGAGCGGTACGAGGCCGCGATTGAAGCCCTGGAACTTGCTGATAACCAGGCTCTTGGTGCCCTGGCTTGCGATGAAGGCCTGTGCGTCCGCATGCTGTTTCGGGGAAGCGGTGAACGGCCATTTCGCGCGCGTGTCCTCCTTGTGAAGGATGCCCTTGTAGTAGGCGTAGAAATCGCCCACGAACGCGCCGGTCGCGGCGGCGAAGAAGACAAGCGGGATGTTGCCGTTGCCAAGCACCATCAGCGTGCCGAGGCTGAGCACCAGGACCAATGTCGGCACGAAGAGAATCGGCCGCGGAATGCTGTTGGCGATGGCGAGTATGAGCAAGGCGGTCGCGACCGCATATTGATGCGCGGCCAGGAACGCGATCACCTCGTCCTTAAAGGTCACGAGGTAGAACGAGGGCCCGATAACGCCAATTGCCCAGATGAAGGCAGAGAAAACGTTGGCTATCTGAAACGGGACCTCGCGCATGTTGAACATGCCGGCCACGACGGGGATCACGGCCCGCACGGGACCGAAGAAATGGCCGAGAAAGACGCCCCACGCGCCGTAGTTCTCGAAGAACTCCTCGGCCTGCGTGATGAGATGAGGGCGCGTCGTGAATGGCCAGATCTTGTGGACGCTGTCCTTGAAGTAACGGCCGAGCCAGAACGACGCGGCGTAGCCAAGACTACCGCCGAAGCCGGCCCAAAGGATTGCGGGGATGAGAATACCCGCCTCGACGCCACTGGCCGCTAGCAGGGCGGCGATGCCGACCAGGATGGCGGTGCCCGGCACAAGCAGCGAGAGGAAACAGAAGCTTTCGGCGAAGGCCACGATGAACGCGACAGGGCCGGCCCAGCTTTCGTGCTCCCGGACGAAGGTCACGACCGCGTCGACCACAGACTCAATTGCCATAGGGGGATGTCTTCCTTTCAGGCGGCCGGAAGCTCGCGGCTTCGGCGTTGGGCGGAGCGGCGCCTGCCCTCACAGGCGGCAGCCAGTTTGACCAGCGTCAGCTTCTGGCGCAACGGCGATTGATCTCGGTCTGCAGCTCGCGGCCCACCTCGGCGGCCAGCATCGCGCTACGGGAGACCTGGGCCGGCGTCAGGCGCGAGCCGAGGCTGTTCAGGCTGGTGCGGGCCGTATCGGCCTCCAGCTTGCCGCGCTTCAGCTCGGCGCAGGTGAGCTCCTTCTTCTTGGTCTTGTAGGCGAAGAGGCGCACGCCGGAGGCGTAAGCTTCAGGCGTCGGAGATTCGTTGATCCAGCTCTTGGACCGGTCGTCCACCATGTTGCGCAGGGTGGCTTGGCGGCGGCTGATGCATTCCGGGCTGTCGTCGACGCAGCCGAGGCCAGCTCGCGCTCCGATCTCCGGGCTGCTCATTGCGCATGCGCCCAAGCATGCCCCAAGGGCGAGCAAGCCCGCGACCAGGGCCAGGTTCGCCGCGCTTGCGGCGGCGTGGCGCACGCTCATCTTTCGGCCTCTTGTTATCCCTGGTGGGAGCCAATAGAAGCCCGCCGTGGCGGGGTCAAGGCGTCGTCATGGACGTTCGGTGCTCCGAACGCGTTCGGGCTACGTAAGGACCTACGATATCCGATTGCTATCATGGAGTTGCCCGAAATGGTGCATGGTGTGCTCATTCATGACGTCGGTAGTCCCGAGGTGCTCGTCTGGGGAGAAATCGCGGTCGGGACGCCGGGGCCTGGCGAAGTGCGAATCAAACAGCGCGCCGTCGGTCTCAACTTCATCGACGTCTATCATCGCACCGGGCTCTATCCGCTGGCGTCGCTGCCGGCCGTGATTGGCATGGAAGGCGCAGGCGATGTCGTCGAGCTCGGGCCGGGCGTGACCTCGCTGACGGTTGGCGATCGCGTGGCGTACGCGGGCGTGCTGGGCGCCTATGCCGAGGAGCGCATCATTGCCGCCGACCGGCTGGTCAAGCTGCCGGCTGGCATTTCTTACGAGACGGCGGCGGCCATGATGCTGCAGGGCATGACTGTCCGGTATCTGCTCCGCGAGACCTACAACGTCGGGCCGGACACTGTGCTGCTATTCCATGCTGCGGCGGGCGGCGTTGGGCTGATCGCGTGCCAGTGGGCGCGCGCGCTCGGGGCCACGCTGATCGGAACCGTCAGTACGGATGAGAAGGCGGAGCTTGCACGGGCACACGGCGCGGCTCATGTGATCGTGACGTCGCGCGAGGATTTCGTTGCGCGTGTGCACGAGATCACGGGTGGCAAGGGGTGCGATGTAGTTTACGACAGTGTCGGCAAGGACACCTATCGCGGCTCGCTCGACTGCCTCAGGCCGCGGGGTCTGTTTGTGAGCTTCGGAAATGCGTCGGGCCCCGTGCCGCCGTTCGATCTGTCATTGCTCAAGGGATCGCTGTTCGCGACGCGGCCGTCGGTCATGGCCTATACGGCGACGCCTGCCGAGCTTGCGGCTAATGCCGCCGATCTCTTCCAGATGGTCGAAAGCGGTGGCGTCAAGATCGCCGTCAATCAGACCTTTCCCTTGAAGGATGCCGCGGCGGCGCACGCCGCGCTCGAAGGCCGGCGCACGACCGGCTCGACGGTGCTCACGATCTAGGGATTGCAAACGTCAAAGGACACGCCATGGCGCAACGGACGATTGATCTCTACTTCTGGCCGACGCCCAACGGGCACAAGATCCGCATCATGCTGGAAGAGTGTGGGCTGTCCTACCGGATCAAGCCGGTCGACATCGGCAAGGGCGACCAGTTCAAGCCGCGCTTCCTCAAGATCTCGCCCAACAACAAGATGCCGGCGATCGTCGATCCGGATGGGCCCGGCGGCGAGCCGATCTCGATCTTCGAGAGCGGAGCGATCCTGCAGTACCTTGGCCGCAAGACGGGCAAATTCTATCCCAAGGACGAGCGGGCGCGGGTTGCGGTCGACGAGTGGCTGTTCTGGCAAGTCGGTGGGCTCGGGCCGATGGCGGGGCAGGCACATCATTTCCGCCTCTACGCACCAAAGAAGGTGCCCTACGGCATCGAGCGCTACACGAACGAGACGACGCGGCTCTACGGCGTGCTCGACAAGCGGCTCAAGGGCCGCAGCTACGTTGCGGGCGAGTATTCGATCGCGGACATCGCCGCCTACCCGTGGGTGCTTCCGTGGCAGCGCCAGGGGCAGGACTTAGACGACTTTCCGCGCGTCAAGGATTGGCTGGCGCGCATCTCGGAGCGACACGCCGTTCAGCGTGGCATGTCGACGGCGCTGACGTGATGGCCGGACCCGGCGCCCGCAACCTTTGCCTATGGTTAGCGCGGGGTTTCCAAAATCCTTAAGCTTGGATTTCCCCGTGCGCGGAAGTCGGCCGTTTGGGTCGAAACGAGGCGCCGGGCAATGGCTCGTTGGCGATCTACCTGTTCCCTCGTTTACTGCTTCTCATTACGACCGCCCCTATCGTTTGCCTCCAGAGACCCCGTGTTTCCGGCCTTTCTGGCTGAGGAGCGGGGCTCAAGGTTCCACCTAAGGAAGGCCCAGAGGTGAACAGGGATGGCACGATTTGATTTTTCTGCCGCGGACGTCGTGGACGTCGCGGCGCAAGGAGGCGGGGCGGATGCGCTCTTCCAGCTCGGCCTCATGTACTGCGCGGGACGCGATGTCGAGATCGACCTCGTCGAGGCGCACAAGTGGTTCAATCTGGCGGCTTTGCGCGGCAACGACGACGCGAAGACCTACCGGCTCGAGATCTCGCGAGAGATGACCAAAAAAGAAATCGCGGCCGCTCAGAAGAGCGCCCGCGAGTGGTTGCGTTGCCATTGATGTTAGGCCGAAGCCTACGCTGCGTCGCCGGTCTCGAGACGGGCGGCGTTCTGCACCGCCTTCTGCACCTTCTCGAAGGCGCGTACTTCGATCTGGCGAATACGCTCGCGTGAGACGCCGAACTCGGCGGAGAGTTCCTCAAGCGTAATCGGATCGTCCGCCAGCCGGCGGGCTTCGAAGATCCGACGCTCGCGATCGTTCAGGCTCGCCAGCGCATCGCTCAGATAGGACTTGCGGCGGCCCATTTCCTGGGACTCGACAAGCCGCTCCTCCTGGTCGGGGGCGTCGTCCACCAGCCAATCCTGCCATTCGCCCGACTCAGAGTCGGCGCGTACGGGGGCGTTCAGCGATGCGTCGCCGCCGAGGCGACGGTTCATCGAAATGACGTCCTCCTCGGTCACGCCGAACCGCTTGGCGATCGTCTTGACGTGCTCGGGCTTGAGGTCGCCGTCCTCCAGTGCCTGCAGCTGGCTTTTAGCCCGGCGCAGGTTGAAGAACAGCTTCTTCTGGGCGGCGGTGGTGCCCATCTTCACGAGGCTCCACGAGCGCAGGATGTACTCCTGGATCGAGGCGCGGATCCACCACATGGCGTAGGTGGCGAGGCGGAAGCCGCGGTCGGGCTCAAAGCGCTTCACCGCCTGCATCAGGCCGACGTTGCCTTCGGAAATGACCTCGCCGATCGGCAGGCCGTAGCCACGGTAGCCCATTGCAATGCGCGCTACGAGCCGCAGGTGCGACGTGATGAGCTGCTGTGCGGAATCGGTATCGCCGTGCTCGCGCCATGCCTTCGCAAGCATGTATTCCTGGTTCGGCTCCAGCATGGGAAACCGGCGAATTTCTTCAAGGTACCGCGCGAGACCGCCAGAACCGGCGGCGATGGTCGGAAGAGATGTCTTCGCTGCTGCCATATTTTCTGTACGCTCTGGACGGGTTGACCCGCCAGTTCACGCTCCCCATCTATCCATCAGACGGCGTTCCGTCTTCCGGAGTGTCCGCGCCGGTGCCGGATGGCACCAACGCTTGCGCTACTTTTGGGCGATCCACCCTGGGTTTTGCCCCAGGTAGATCGTCCGCTTCGGCGTTATCTATTACGTGGTACACCAACGCTTGGATCGCTGGCGGGTTTCGATACTCGAACGCGTTAACGTAATCTTACGATCGAATCCGTCGCTGCCGCTAATTACCGTTTGGAAACGTTGGGGTTTGCCTTGGATTTGCGCTCGCGGCGGGGGGCCGAATTGGCGGGATTCAGGGCCTCGTAAAGCGCCTCCATGTCCGGCGGTCGCGGACTTGTGAAATGCAACGCGCGGCCCGTGATCGGGTGCTCGAAGCCCAATTCCACGGCGTGAAGGGCCTGACGGCCTAGATTTTCCAAGGCTTTTGCCGCTTTTTCCGGCAGGCGACGGGCGCTGGATTTGAAACCTGCGCCGTAAATCGGATCGCCCATTACCGGATGACCGATATGCGCCAAGTGTACGCGTATTTGATGCGTGCGCCCTGTCTCCAGCGCGAGCCTCAGCCGTGACGCCAGAGGCTTCCCGTCCGGCCCTGAAAATGTCTCCGCGACTTCAAAGTGCGTGACGGCGCGGCGTCCTTGATCACCGCGTACCACAGCCATGCGAGTACGGTTGGTTTGGCTGCGGCCGAGATCGGCATCGATGGCGCCGCTGCGACGTGCCGGTACGCCCCATACGAGCGCCTCGTACGTGCGCACGAGCCGGCCGTCGGCGCCGTGGGAAGCGAACTGCTCGGCGAGGCCCTGGTGGGCGGCGTCCGACTTGGCGACGACGAGCAGGCCCGAGGTGTCCTTGTCGAGACGGTGCACGATGCCGGGACGTTTGACGCCGCCGATGCCCGACAGCTCGTCGCCGCAGTGGGCGATCAGCGCGTTCACGAGCGTTCCTTGCGCGTGCCCGGCCGCGGGATGCACGACAAGTCCTGCGGGCTTGTCGATGACGATGAGATGCTTGTCCTCGTAGACGACGGTGAGCGGCAGGGCTTCGCCGGCCGGCTCGGCAGGTTGCGGCGGCGGGATGGTGATGCGGATGCGCTGATCGGCCGTCACCTTGCTGCCGGCGTCCGCCAGCGGCCCGGCTGGGCCCTGCACTTGGCCCTGTCGGATCAGCACTTGGATACGCGCCCGGCTCAAGCCGCGGAGATTGGCGGTGAGGAAGCGGTCCAGACGCTGGCCGGCGTCCGGCGGGGAAACCGTCAGCTCGTGCGTCCCGGTCAGCGGCTCGTCCGGCTGCTCGTCGATATCGAGCGGATCGTTGTCGTCGTCGTTCGTCATTGCAGGCTCTGCCAGGCATGGTCGGCGTCACGCAGCTCCGGGCTTGCGCGCATCTGTCTTAATGACTGCAAACCTGATAGAGCAGGCTCCGGCTCCAGGTGCGCTTGAGCCAAGCGCCGTTTCGCAGCAGAGAGGACCTGCATGACATCGCCCCACGATTCCGCGCGCGAGAGCCCGGAGGGCGCGGCCCGCAAGCTCAAGGAGCGCGTGCTGGTGTTCATCGTGGTGTTTCTCGGGCTGCTCATCGTGGCCGGAATCGTCGCTGTCGTGCTTCGCATCATCTATCTCTCGACGACCGGTCCGGTGCAACGGGCGGCGTCAGATACGGCATCTGCAGTCGAGGCGGTGGCCGCGGACCGTATCGCGCTGCCGGCGGGGGCCGTCGTGAAGTCGGTTTCGGCGAGTGGTGACCGCCTCGCCGTTCATTATGAGGGGCCGGCTGGCGCAGGAATCGCGGTGATCGATCTCGCCAGCGGCGCCATCGTGCGCAAGCTCGAGATTGTGCCCGAGACGGCGCAACCCTGACGCGACCGTTTCGCCGCAGGCTTCCCTGTTCGTCCAAGAAAGAACGGACTTGATCGGTGGCGCGGCCTCTCCTATAGGTGGCGTCCTTCAGAGAGAGCCCCGTTCGTCTAGTGGCCTAGGACACCAGCCTCTCACGTTGGTAACAGGGGTTCGAGTCCCCTACGGGGCGCCAAATGCCGCAATTCGCGTTGATTTCATTGGGTAAATCCGGATTTTCCCCAAACCTCGACTGAAGGTTTGGGAATTTGCTGCGCGCTGGGCTCTCGGTAAGCCTGTCGATCGCAGCGCGTGCGAGCTTCTTTTGCTCCGCAGCGCGCGTCCTGGCCTTGGTCTTTTTCTGGACGACCCAGATGCTTTCGCTCTCGACGTCCACCCATGACATGCGAGCGACGTCGGAGGCGCGTTGGCCGGTATGGATGAACAGGGCGAACGCTAAGCGCTCGCGCGATCTGGCGGGCCACCGCTCCTCATAACGGGCGATCTCGTCGTCGGACCAGGTATGGAATTCGCCTTCCGCGTACTTCTTGATGCGCAGCGTCGGATTATCGTTGCGCCAGCCGTGGGAGCAATATGCGTTCTACTTCGAGGCTGGCGCTCCCCCGACGGCGGTGTCTCGCAACCGGGATTCCAGCCAGTGGTCTATCGAGGCGATCCCGGCTCCGTACTTCATGAGGTAGAGTAACGAGACAGCCCAGACACCGTGGGTGTCGAAGGCGTTCGGATAGACAAAGATCTGGATGACGAGCGTCATGAGCAGGAGCGCGAGCCCAGCGAAACGCGTGAAGATGCCGAGGAACAGCAGGGGTGGCAATGCAAGCTCGGCGGCGGTTGCCATGTAGGCTGCGATTTCCGGTGGAATGACCGGCAGCTTGTACTCGTCCTTAAACAAGGCGATCGTTGTTCCATCCGTCCAGCCCTCGACCTTCAGCAAGCCGCTGCGAAAGAAAACCGTTCCGACTGAAAAGCGCGCGAGGAGCGCCAAAAGATCATGGGGGATGCGCTCCATCGCACCGATGAGCGCTGAAAAGAACCTCGTCATGCTGCTGGCTCCGCTTCATATAACTTATTTGTAGGATTCTTATGTGGGTCGGTTTCGATGCCGGATACGGCGGCGGCGCTGAACAGTTGCGCCAGTGTTCTCGACAGATCGAAACGGGGATCGCGGCAGAGAGCCGCCTCGACAGCTTCGCCGAAAAAAAGGCCCTTAAGAAGTTCCTGAGTGAACGCAAACGCTCCCGCATGCAGCGGTAGCACCAGCACCTCAAGCTCCTTGCGAACCACAAGCGCGGCCTCGCCTGGGAGACCGGATTCGAAAGGTCGCGGCTCGGCATCATTCGTGTTTGCAGCCCAGATGGACACGACCGGGTATGGCGACGCGACCACAAACGCCGAAGGGTGTAGGACCAATCTCGCCTCGGGTAGCCTGGCGGGCTCTATTGCGGAAAGCTCGTGCAGGGAGGCCGAAGGTGCATCGGCAGCGTGGTAGGCAACGTTGCGAAGCCATTCAAGGCGGGCGACGTCGGCGAGATATGGGTAGTCCTGTACCGGCTCAAAGGTCTCGAGAAATTCGGGTAGGGCTTCACCGTATTCCAGCAAAATGCGGGATCGCGGCGGATGTCGCCCTGCGAACACACGCGCCATAGCCCGGAAAAACTCCTCGCCGACAAGCCGCGCGATCGCCGGGAATCGCGCACGTAACACCTCGACAAGGCTGGCGTAGACGTTGTTACGATAGACGCTGAATCTCTTGAGGCGACAAGGCTCGCTCTGCGCAACAATTTCCGCAGGCACATTCCTGTCTGCGTCGAGGAGCGCAGCCGCGAAGGTTGCCTGCAGGTCAGCAATGACGCGTGGTCCGAGTTCCGGGGAAGGTTCAGGGGCGCAAGGCATTGCTGCGTCTCCGTTCGATCACCGCGTCTGCGCGTTTTGCCTCGGCGAACAGCCTGCTCCAGGTAGGAATGTCATTGTCCCATTCGATCAGTGTGGGCACAGCGCCAGCGCGGGCGATCGCGCGTGCATAGAGTGCCCAGACGGGATCGACCACGGCTCGGTCATGCGCATCAACCAGCAAACGCCCGCCATCTCCATCCTCGATCTCTGCGTGACCGGCAAGATGGATCTCGCCGACCTGCTCGACGGGAAATGCCTCTATGTAGGCCACGGGATCGTAGCCGTTGTTTGTGGCGGACACGTAGACGTTGTTGACGTCGAGCAGAAGTCCGCAGCCGGTACGGCGCACAAGTTCCGAGAGAAACTCGATTTCGGTCATGTGGGGATCGGCGAACCTGACATACGTTGATGGATTTTCGATCAAGATTCTCCGTCCGAGAAAGGTCTGCGTCTTGTCGACGTGTGTAGCGACCAGCGCAAGCGTCTGCTCGGTGTAGGGAAGTGGCAATAGATCGTTCATGTAGAAGGTGTCGTGTGTCGACCAAGCTAAGTGCTCGGAAAAAAGCCCAGGCTCATACCGGTCGATCAACGCCTTCAAACGCGAAAGATGCTCCCGGTCGAGCGGAGACGCCGCACCGATGGAAAGCCCCACGCCGTGCAACGAGAGGGGATATCGCTCGCGTACGCGCGACAAGTAATGATGAGGCGGCCCTCCCGCGCCCATGTAGTTTTCCGGATGCACCTCAAACCAGCCGATATCCGGCCGATGCTCCAGAATTTCATGGTAGTGCTCGGGCTTCAGGCCAACGCCGGCACAAGCCGGAATCGTCCTTACCGCCGGTGAGACTGTTGAGAGGGCCACACTCATATCGGACTCCGCGCCTGGATCAGCCCTTTATCGGCTCGAGTGAGCCCATGCGCTTTGTGCCGTCCTTGAGCGTCACCTCGGTGCTGACGCACGTGCCGGCCGGAACGTATTTCCAGGCGCCCTTGTCGTAGTCGCGCTTCGAGGTACCAGCGCAAGAGTTATTGCCGGTGGCGGCGCAGTCGTTCTTGCCGGCCAGCGCAATGCCGAAGCACTTTTCCTTGCCGGCCTCTTCGGCCTTGGCCGGGTGTGCGGCAGCCACGAGAGAGGAGGCCATGGCTATGGCCATGGCGAGGTTGACAGATTTGATGTTCATGCGGTTCTCCTAAACTTGATCGAGAGCGTGATGAGGCTCTCGAAGACCTAATTCGGACGCGTTGGGCAGTTCGTTACAGGCCCGTTCCAGATTTTTACGGCCTCGTGTTCGAGACCCTGGCCAACCTTCTGTCGCGGAGCAGTCGCAATTGGCCGTAATGTTTTGGCTGTTCGATCCGAACTAGGGAATAAGCGCTTGCTGTCGAGGGCACAGGATCTGACCGCCCTCATGGCGATGTCCGCGGATGGGGCAGCCGCCTTCCATTCGCGGACCATTGCCGGTGACAAAGCTGCAAAGCAACATGTTGGATGGGTTTTTGCGGAGTTCTTGAGAGCTAGGCAAAGCCACCAATGGCATTGCGTCGGGCGACGATCTAAGTGCAGATTAGCAATACCATCAGCTCATAGCCCTATGTAGGCGATCGGGATAGCGCTAATGCGCTGACGTGAGCGACGGCTCATCAGGCAGCATGTGGCGTCACGCATCCACGACCTCGACTTGAGCATCATTGCGGTGACCGGTCTTGAGCAAGCGTTCCTGAACCAACGCATAGACGGCCGGGATGACCAGCAGGGTCAGGACGGCGGACGACACCATGCCGCCGACCATCGGCACGGCGATGCGCTGCATCACTTCCGAGCCGGTTCCGTGACTCCAGAGGATCGGCAGCAGGCCGGCCATGATGGCGACGACCGTCATCATCTTGGGGCGTACGCGCTCGACGGCGCCTTCCATAATGGCGGCGTGGACCTCGCCACGCGTCATTTCTCTTCCCTCTTTTCCAGCCGTGCGGCGATGCTCATCCATGGCATGTTGAAGGTAGATCAGCATTACGACCCCTGTTTCGGCCGCAACGCCCGCAAGGGCGATAAAGCCAACGGCCACGGCGACGGACAAATTGAAACCAAGCCACCACATCAGCCAGAGCCCGCCAACCAAGGCAAACGGCAAAGACAGCATGACGATCAACGTCTCGGTAAGGCTCTGGAAGTTGAGGTAGAGAAGTAGGAAGATCACCAGAAGCGTCACTGGTACGACGATTATGAGGCGCTGCTCTGCGCGCTCGTAGTATTCGAACTGGCCGCTCCATACCGCATAATAGCCGGCGGGAAACTTTACCTTGTCCGCGACAACCGTACGAGCCTCGGCCACGTAGCTGCCCAGGTCGCGGTCGCGCGCGTCGACGAAGATGTAGGCCGCAAGCTGGGCGTTCTCGGTGCGGATCGACGCCGGTCCCTGCGTGCGTGTGATGGATGCGATCTGGCCGATGGGGATCGATGCTCCGTTAGCCAGTGGAACCAGAACTTCGCGTGCAATGGTGTCCGGATCCGAGCGCATATCGCGGGGGTAACGCAGGCTGACGCCGTAACGCTCGCGGCCCTCGACCGTCGTGGTGATCGTCTCCGCGCCAAGGGCCGAAGCGATAACGTCCTGAACATCGCCGACCATCAGGCCGTAGCGGGCAAGCTTTTCACGGTCGGGTTCGATCTCGAGATAGTAGCCGCCGATGATGCGCTCGGCAAAGGCGCTCGACGTGCCGGGCACGGTCTTGATGGCGGCCTCGATCTCGCGTGCGAGACCGTCGATCACGTTGAGGTCGCGCCCCAACACTTTTACGCCGACTGGTGTGCGGATACCCGTGGCCAACATGTCGATGCGCGCTTTTACAGGCATCGTCCACGCATTGGATACACCCGGAAACTGCAACGCGCGGTCCATCTCGGTCACGAGCGCATCGAGCGTCATGCCATCGCGCCATTGATCTTCGGGTTTTAGGTTGATGACAGTCTCGAACATCTCCGTGGGCGCAGGGTCGGTTGCGGTGGCGGCACGGCCGGCCTTGCCCCAGACGCTCTCCACCTCGGGGAAGGACTTGATGATCTTGTTCTGCGTCTGCAAGAGCTCCGACGCCTTGGTGATCGAGAGACCGGGCAGCGTCGTCGGCATGTAAAGCAGAGTGCCCTCGTTGAGGTTCGGCATGAATTCCGAGCCGAGACGCGTGGCCGGCCAGACGCTGACGGCGAGGACGATCAGGGCCGCTGAAATCGTCATGCCCTTCGCGCGCAACACGATTTTGATCAGCGGGCGGTAGAGCCAGATCAGAGCGCGGTTCACCGGATTCCGTCGCTCAGGCACAATTTTCCCGCGCACGAAGACCATCATCAGCGCCGGCACGACAGTTACCGACAGCAGCGCCGCCGCCGCCATGGCGAAGGTCTTGGTGAAGGCCAGTGGATGGAACAGACGCCCCTCCTGAGCCTCGAGGGCAAAGATTGGCAGGAAGGATACGGTGATGATGAGGAGTGAGAAAAAGAGCGCCGGTCCGACTTCGCTTGCAGCTTCGATGATGATCTCAGAACGCGGCTTTTCCGGCGATGCGCGCTCGAGGTGCTTGTGGGCGTTCTCGATCATGACGATGGCGGCATCGACCATGGCGCCGATGGCAATGGCGATGCCACCCAGGCTCATAATGTTAGACGAGAGCCCGAGCGCGTACATGCAGGCGTAAGCAATCAACACGCCAAGCGGCAGCGTGATAATGGCGACCAGCGCGCTGCGCACGTGCAGAAGGAAGACGACGCAGACCAGTGCGACGATCAGACTTTCCTCGATGAGCGTTGTCTTTAGCGTCACGATGGCCCGATTGATCAGGTCGGAGCGGTCGTAGACGGGCAGGATTTCTGTGCCGTCCGGCAAGCTATCCTCGATCTCCGTCAGGCGGGCCTTGACGCTATCGATCACGGACAGGGCGTTCTGGCCGTAGCGCTGTACGACGATACCCGAGACGACCTCGCCTTCGCCGTCGAGTTCCGTGACGCCGCGCCGCTCGTCCGGCGCAAGCTCGACGCGCGCGACGTCGCGCAGCAGAACTGGCGCACCGCGTTCGGATTTCAAGACGATGCGTTCGAGATCGGCGATTCCGCGCAGATACCCGCGCCCACGCACCATGAACTCGGTCTCGGCTAGCTCGACAACGCGGCCGCCGACGTCGGTATTCGATTTCTTGACGGCATCCCGTACCGCCATAAGCGGAATGTCGAAGGCTTTGAGGCGACGCGGATCGATGATGATGGTGTATTGACGGACGAATCCGCCCACGCTCGCGACCTCAGCCACGCCCTCAGCCTTGGCGACAGCGAAGCGCACTTGCCAGTCCTGTGTTGAGCGCAGCTCGGCGAGCGTCCGCTTCGCCGCCATCACAACGTATTGGTAGACCCAGCCGACACCCGTGGCGTCCGGCCCAAGGGTCGGCGTCACGCCGGAGGGAAGGCTTCGCGCGGCGGCCGACAGGTATTCGAGCACGCGCGAGCGCGCCCAGTAGATGTCGGTGCCGTCCTCGAAAATTACATAGACGAAGGAGACGCCGAAGTAGGAAAAGCCACGTACGACCTTCGACTTCGGCACGGACAGCATCGCCGTCGATAGCGGATAGGTGACCTGATCCTCGATCACCTGCGGCGCCTGGCCGGAATACTCAGTATAGACAATGACCTGCGTATCCGAGAGATCGGGGATGGCGTCGAGCGGCACATGCCGCACTGCGTAGACGCCGGCAATGACGGCGAAAATCGACACCACCGAGACGAGGAGCAGGTTCTGAGCGGACCACCGGATGATGCGTGCGATCATTTCGGCGCCTCCGCCTTCGAGGCGTCGTTAGCCGCGTCGCCGGAAAAGCTCGACAGTGCCGCCTTGAGGTTGCTTTCGGCATCGATCAGGAAGTTTGCTGACACGACGACGCTCTCGCCCTGGGCGACGCCCGTCAAGACCTCGACATAGCCCTCGCCCTTCACCCCGAGCTTGACGGCACGTGGCTCGAATTTTCCCTCGCCACGCGCGACGAGCACGATCTGCCGACTGCCGCTGTCGATCACTGACGATGTCGGAACGGAGACACGTTCGGTTCCGCCCGCACCGGCATCTATCTCGGCCTCGGCATACATCTCGTGCTTGATGCGGTGGTCGGGATTGCCGACCTCGATCCTGACTTTGCCCGTGCGAGTCGATGCATCGAGTTCGTGAAGGACGAATGTCACCTTGCCCTCATAGCTCTCGTTAGAGAGGGCGGTGAACCGGATCCGTGCCGGCATGCCAATGGAGACGGCTGCGAGGTCCTGCTCCGCTACATCCGCAATGACCCATATCGTCGTGAGGTCGGCAAAGCGGAACAGTTCGTCGCCCATGCGCGCCATCTGCCCCTCGACGACACGTTTCTCCATCACGACCCCTGTGACAGGGGATGGCCAGTCGATGGACATCACGGGCTCTCCGGTATCTCGCAACCGGGTCAGGACTTCGGCGGGGATTTGGAGGTTATGAAGCTGCTGCTCGGCCCCCGCCGTGCCTTGCCCGGAGCGGTCGCGCGCTGCGACCTGATAGTTGATCTGAGCCGTCACCATCTGCGGGCTGTAGATGCGGAAGAGCGGCTCGCCCTTTGTCACGTGTTTGCCAGTTTCGTTGACGTGCAACTTTTCGACAAAGGCGTCAGCCCGAAGGGCGACGACATGCATCGAGCGCTCATCGGGCTTGGCGATGGCCGGCGCTCTGATGGGCCGCACCAGCACGCGCCTGCGAGCCTCTTCAGTGCGAACACCCGAGCGTTGCACTTTGTCGAGGCTCACTACTACGCTTGAGCCGCCTTGATCCTCGCCTTTGTAGACCGGGATGTAGTCCATCCCCATCCAGTCCTTCTTGGGCGTCGGCGACGTATCGGGAAGTCCCATCGGATTGCGGTAGTAGAGGATCTTCCGTTCGCCATCCGGCTGCGCCTTGGCGGTAGAAGGCTTTGAGGTGATCTCCTTCTCCGCGCTTTCGTGGACAGGCACAAAATCGCGCCCGTCCTGCGTCTTCTTCGGTGTCGGCGAGTAATCAGGTTTGCCGTCGGGATGCTGCCAGTAGAGCACCTTGCCGTCATGGCCCGCGTGATCTGCTCCCTGGGCAAATGCCGGCGATGGCGCCACGCCGATCATCGCATGACTGCCGGCTACGACGCATTGAAGGAGCAGCGTGGCCGTTGCCCCCGAGCGGGTGATGGTGCGCATGGGCTCAGTCCTTGGCCTGGAAGACCACAGACCCTTCCACCGTCTCCGCCTCGCCGGGGACCTTGGCTTGCAGCGTGAAGGCCCAGCCGCCGGCCATCGTGAAGTCCGCCTTGAAGCGGTAGATGCCCGGTTCGCTCGAGGGCAGCGGCTCGTGCTTTGCCTCCATCTCACCCATGCTATCGGGCGACATGTCGAGCCGCGTGCGAAAGACCACGGCACCCGGCACCGGCTGCCCGGTGCGCTTGTCTATCAGCTTTACGGAGAGTTCCGAGCCCGGGCCGTTCTTCACCGTCCGAGCGACAGACTGAAATTCGAAGTCCGATGCTGCGGCATGGACTGGCGCAGCCATGGACAGCGCGAGGAGCCCGGCTGCGGCCGGGGAGGTCAAGATCTTTGGCATGATGTATTCCCGAATGAGAGATTGCATGTTGCGCGCGGCGCAGACACGTCCTCGCTCCGCCGAGAGGAAAGCCCGCGGCGGTTAGCGAATATGCAATCTCAGGTTCGGGGAGGTGGCGTTCGCGGTTTCCAGCTCACCGGCTCGCTCGCGATCGGCGGCGCGGAAACGTAGCGTTCGGCCTGCATGTCAGCGGCGCGCGGTCTCTCGGAGAGAGAGCCGAGTACCTTGAAGCACTTGAGCTGACAGACGTCCGCGCTACACGACTTGTGCATGTCACAATCCGGGCAGACCTCAGACGGGTCTAGCTTATGTTGCCTGCGATCGTCGTGCCCGGACTGCTCGGACAAATGCACCATGCCGTGGCAGTCCGGCATGCCCGTCATGTGGCCGTGCTGGGTGTGGTCCTGGTCCGCTGCGCGCGGCGCATCCTTCACGGTAGCCGCGGCCGTTGCCGCCACGGGCGTCACCGCGAGGCTGGCAACAAGCAGAACCGCCAAGATTGACCGAATGAAGCGCATAGGCCCTCCAACAGCGGCCATTTAACGGCTTATGGTGCTTGTGGGTCAATAGGAGTTGAGACTTCAGAATTAACTGATGTCCGATCAGGATCTTGGGGCGCCTTCTCAGGGGGCCGTGAGACAACCGGTTCTACCCGAAAGCCGACCCCAGACATGCCGGTTCAGCGCGTCTGATCGCTCATGATCCGATTTTCGCTTCTCGACCTTCCATCTTACGCAGCAGCTTCGCCTGGCCAGGAGCGGAGGGCGGCCCAGGTCTCTATTCCGGAGCGACTGGATTAAATTTTTAGCACATAGCAACCCACATGATCATCACGGCGTTGTGACGAGATCCCAACAGAAGGAGCGAGTCCGATGCTCAAAGCACCCATAATAGCGGCCTTTGTGGTCGCAATCGCATGTGCCCCCGCCTACGGACAGGACAAAGCGAAGGAATGGTGCACAGACGCGCACATGGAGCAGATGGACGCCGAGATCGCGAAGATGACGGATGCTGCGAAGCAAGAAGACGCCAAGAGCCATCTCGCCATGTCAAAGGATGCCATGAAGGCGAATGACATGGATGGATGTGTCAAACACATGGAAGAAGCCCACAAAGCAATGGGCCTTTGAGTCCCATCTCAACGCGTCTAGGCGCGGAAAGGTACTTGGAACATTTTTAGTCGCGAGGGCGATCCGCTATTAGGATGGACCGGCTGCTTCTCCCGGCGGGTTAGCTGCAAAGACTGTAACCCGCGATGAACAGGAGAAGCAGCCCATGGATACCACGACGCTAGCTCTTGCTTCGATCGACATCGGCAAGGACGTCTTCCGCCTCGTCGGTTTCGACACCGCAGGCAAGAACGCGCCCTCGACGCAAGGTCGGGCGGTTGGCACTAGCGGATATCTTCAGCGCGCTGCGGCCGAACCTTCGGGCCCAACATGGAAGGCGTTGATCCTGGCTGGCGCGTTCCACCGGAGCTGCGCGGAGAACAGCTCTCCCGAGCTTCGGTGGAAGAGCTCAAGAGCTATCTCGCCATCCATAAAAAATCGGATCGTCACCGGCCGGCCGTCGTTGAAGGGGAATGTGATTGAAGTTGACCTGGTGAGGCCATGAAAAGCGCCACTGAGTAGCATCAAGGTGATGCGCCGGAGTGTGCCGCCGGACTACTAGGAATAGGCGACCGGCGTCGATGCGCTGCTCCAAAGGTTCAACGCGATCGCCGTCATTCGTTTTCTCGTGACAGGGTCGTCCGCTGTTTGGGGCATTTCGGTCGTGCGGCTAGATTGCGATTCGTCTTCCGGCGCTTTTGTGCAGTGAAATATCGTAAATCTCAGAAACGATATTGATCGGGTAAATGCGCGGCGTGAAGATCTACGTCGTCTCGACGGACAGCGTAAAGCCGCCTCGTGCCCAAATCTTTCTGATGCTCGGTTGCGGTATGAACGGGCGGTGTTCCGTAAGGAACAGTCGTGCGAGCCAGCATCGCTAAAGTCAATCGTGCGTCGAGCCCGTTTGGATCACGGTGCCTCAGGCGCAGAGGCCGCGCGTCGGCATGAGCCGCCGGATGCCATTCAATGCGCGCGTCCCTCGCAAAACGGCGCGGTTTTTCCGCGCTCAAGCTGAGCTCTTCGCCCGTCCGGGCTGCGCGATGCTGGCGCTGTGCGCCGGGGTCTCCCAATGCTGGAGAACACGATGATCCGCGGAATTTTCAAGTCAGGTCTGTTCGTTGCTGCTCTCGCTTCGCTTCTCGCCACTCACTCCGCACGCGCAGAGGGCACGCTGAACCGCGGTGATGCTGTCGTGACCGGATTCTCCGGCGTGACGGTCGCTGTTCCATCGGCCGACGATCTGATGGACGGAACGTTCATCGACGTCGACGGACCGGCGATGAAGGTTCTGCCGCTCGAAGCCGGCGCGCCGCCTGCGGGACAACTGCTCTCCAATCCGTCGCGCCTCGATGTGAAGGCGCGTGACGTCGGCCAGGTGTTCGCGATTGCGCTCGATGACGGCCTCTTGCCGAACCCGATGGCGGCGGTTCCCAATATCTATCTTGGCGCCACTTCTGCCTACGGCCTCCAAATCGTCATCCCCGATGCCGACGATGGAAAGCCGGAGCGCATCACGAAGGGCCATCCCAATGCCGACTGGATGACGGGCCAGTTTGGTCCCGGCGGAGAACCCGGCAGCATCTGGAAAGTCGATGGAGCCTCGCGTACCACCTCGCTTTTCGCCACCATCCCCGGCAACAGTGGCCCTGGAATCGGAGATATCGCATACGATCCGGCATCGATGCACCTGTTCGTATCGGACCTCGATACAGGGCTGATCCATCGCGTCGACGTGGCGGGGAATCTCGTCGACACATTCGATCATGGTGTCGGCGGGCGCTCGCAAGCCGGTCTCGTCCCCGTTCCCGATGACGGGGCGAAGGCACACATCAAGGCAGCGAAATTCAACAGCCTCGATCCGGCAACATGGGGTTTCACCCAGCCAGAGCGCCGCGTCTGGGGTCTCGCCGTCAACGGCGGACGCTTGTACTACGCGATCGCCAGCGGTCCGGAGGTGTGGTCCGTCTCTCTCTCGTTGAGAGGCGCGTTCGGCGCCGATGCGCGGCGCGAATTCGAAGTCTCCGGCACACCGGGCAATCATCCGATTTCGGATGTCGCATTCGACGGAAAGGGGCTGATGTACGTGGCGCAACGCGGCGACGTGCGCGGAAGCTACGACTATCGGGCCTTCACAGACAGCAAGCCATCGGTCGTGTTCCGCTATCGCCGCGAGATTCCCGACGATCCGACCACACCCGGGACATGGGTGCCCGTACCGGACGAGTTCGCGATCGGCGTGCCGCCCGACCACCGCAATACGGCGGGCGGCGTGGCTCTCGGGTACGGCTACAACGAGACGGGACACATGCGCGCCGGCGCGTGTGGCGGGATGCTCTGGTCGACCGGCGACAAGCTGCGCGCGCGTGAGAGCGATGCAGGTGGTCCGGCCGTCGTGCACGGCCTGCAGGGCGCGAACCGGACGCTCGTGCGTCCTGACAACGAGCCGCCGAATGCGGCGTACTTCGTCGACTACGACAGCCGGCCCGACAGCGCGGAGACGATCGGGCACATGGGCGACGTCGAGATCTGGCAGCCGTGCGAAAATCTCGCGGGCGTGGATCCCGAAACCTATGCGTCGATGCCGGATCTGCCTGGATACTATCCGCCGGGAGAGATCCCGCCCGGCGGCGTGCCTCCCGTAGGCTGGCCGACCTGGGATTTCAATCTGCGCGTCGACAAGGAGGCGCATCCTGCTGCCTGTGCGCCGGGTGGCCTTGGCTTCCTTTGCACCTATACGGTGCGCGTGACGAACACCGGTCCCAATCCTTACATCGGTGCCGTGACGGTGGAGGATCATTTGGCGGCGGCGCCGGCCGGTGCGACGATGTCGTTTGACAACCAGCCACCGTGGAGCTGCCTTCCCCTCTCGCCGACGCAGCACCAGTGCACCTACGATCCGGCCGTCCTTTGGCCCGGAACCAGCATCGACCTGAAGGTCACAGTCGATACGCCCGCGCCGGCGCCCGTGTGTTCTCTCACCAACACCGCGCGCCTCAAGTGGCCGTGGGGCTTCGCCGACAACAATCCCGGCGACGATTTCGACCTGGCGGTTGCCGGCATCCCGGCCGCCCATTGTCCGCCGGTTGCGGGCGAGCTCGCCAACCTCAAAATCGATAAGTCGTGGTGGGGCGGCATCGAGCCCGTTTGCAAGAACAAGATCGGCCATTTCGCCTGCGAGTTCATGATCAGCGTGATCAATACGGGACCCGGCACGTATAATGGTCCGTTCGAGTTCGAAGAGCAGATACCGGCCGGCACGACGGTCGAACCCCTCTCGCCGGGCTTTACGTGCACGAATGGCGCACCGTCCACGTGCACGCACGACCCCGTCGTGTTCGGCGCCAACCAGGGCACACTGCTCGCGGTGGCCGTCAAGGTGCCGAAGGACATGGCCGACGACCTCGGCTGCAAGCTCACCAACAAGGTCAAGATCATCAAAGCGCCCGGTGGCTCGGATCAGAACACGGATGCGACCGACGACGAGGCCCAGCATGACGCGATCATTCCGGGAACTCTGGCGCAGTGCCCGGGTCTCGAGCTCAGCAATTTGAAGATTCAGACCACCGATGCCACCGGCGGCAAGTGCCCCGTCAAGGACGGCAAGTGGGAATGTTTGTTCAAGGTCCGTGTCTGGAATTTCGGCAAGTTCTACGCCAACACGCTCGAGTTCAACGATCATGTGGCGATGCCTTTCCATCCGGGCAAGACGTTGTCGATTGCGGCGCCGCCCAAGTGGCAGTGCAATGCCGTGCTGCCGCATCAGCAGATCTGCAAGAGCGATGATCCAGGTCTCGGCGGTGGAGACAGCGTCGAGTTCATGGCCACCGTTAAGGTATCGCTTGCACCGGATGCCGCGTGCTGGGTCAAGAACCAGGCCACCATCTGGAAGGCGCCGGGCGAGACTGCTCAGAACACCTTTGCCGGCGACGACAAGAGCACGGCCATGGCCCAGTTCGAGCCGGTGTTTCCGCTCAACGGAGACCCGTATTGCCTTTCGCCCATGATGCACGATCCCGGCGACGATCTCACGTCGCCCGAGGGGCGCGAGACCAACCTCTCGATCACAAAGACGGCAGGTGCCAGCACGAAGACGGCGACCGGCCAGAACACGCCTTTCGTCATCACGGTCACCAACACCGGTCCCGGCGTTTTCAACGGTCCGATCGTGGTGCGCGAGACGCTGCCCACCGAGCCGCAGAACGCGAGCTGGTCGGCACCCTGGGTGTGCGAGGGTCAGACCATGGCCGGACAGCCGAACGATGCCCTGTGCTCGCATCCCGTTATCGAGCTGAAGCCGAACGACAGCGTGACGCTCCATCTCGAAGTGGAAATGCCGAACAGCTACATCGCACCGTCCGCGTCCGATGTGACGTGCGGCTATACCAACAAGGTGGCGATTGAAGTCGCTGCTGGTGGAACGCCTCAGAACACGAACGCCGCGGACGATGCGGCGACAGCTGAGGTCCTGTTTGCAGCGTTCGAAAAGCACGGACAGACGTTCTGCGGTATCGACGGCGTGACGACGCCGCCACCGCCGACGTGCCCGCAAGGCTGGTCCAGCACGCCGGTTTCCGGCAAGTGCTGCCCGCCGCGCTCGTGGTGGGACGGCGAGCGGTGCTCCAAGGACGAGCCGCCCACAACCTGCAAGCGGAAAACGTGCGACCGTGATCAGGTGTGGGACACTGGTGTCTGCCGCTGCGTCGACGTCAAATGCCCGAAAGGCACCGCCGGTGACTATCCGAACTGCAAGCCGATCGTGGTGATCCCGCCGAAATGCGTGCAGAAGTCCTGCGGCCGCACGGCGACCTGGGACGGCGGGAAGTGCGCGTGCGTTCCAAAGAAGTGCCCCGACGGGACGACGGGTGTCTTCCCGAAGTGCAAGCCGGTTGCGTGTCCGAAAGGCATGGCCGGAACGCCACCGAACTGCAGAACGGTGCCGACGACGTGTGGTCCCGGATTCCGGGGGACCCCGCCCAATTGCGTCAAGATCGTCGATCCGCCGAAGTGCCCGAAGGGCTATAGCGGACGTCCACCGAACTGCAAGAAGGATCCACCGCCGCCATGTCCAAAGGGATTCCGCGGCACGCCGCCCAACTGCAAGCGCGTGATTGTCGATCCGCCGAAGACCTGCCCGGCCGGCATGGTCGGGAAGCCGCCAAACTGCCGGAAGCTGCCGAAGGTATGTCCGCCGGGCTTCGCCGGTACGCCGCCGAAGTGCAAGCCGATCCCGGTGCCAAAGGTACAGCCCATGCAACTCAAAGTGCCGACCGCGCCCAATCGGAATAGAGTGCAACGGTAGCTCGCAACCGGTGGCCCCCGCGCAGTGTCTGCTTCTGGGGCCTCTCGTCTCTATCGTCCAAGAACGCCTTAGCGCCGTATGCGCTCGTGGATCGAACTAGCATTTCCATTGCCATCCAACGTCACTCAAGGTGTCCGGCGTGGGATCGTACGTTGAGCGACTGTCCGCCAAGGGTTCCCCCATCTTGGCGCTAAACAAGAGATTATCCGCCTCCCGGAGCCGCCGGCTGACTTCCCGGCCCATGTTCATTTGTATCAGCGCAAACTGCTTCAGATCCTGCGCGTACACCTGATAGAGGTTGGCGGCTGAAATTCGGATTGCGCTGCAAGTTTCAACCGCACGGACGGAGGCGCTACGTGGGCAGTGGTCCATTACTGCCATCTCCCCGAAGCAATCTCCCTCCTTCAGGAATTGGAGGAGGTATTCCTGTCCGCGCCAGGATTTCAGAACAGCAACTTTGCCGGTCTCAAGAACGAACATCGAGTCGCCTTCGTCGTGCTCCCGGAAAAAGAACTCGTTCGTAGGCATCGTTACTATTGGACACACGCCGAGCAAGAACTGAAGTATCTCCGATTTGATGCCGCCGAAAATTGGCATTCGCTGCAGGAGTTCAATCCGCGCATCTTGCATGGCGCACCTCAGAGCCGTTGTGACTGTGATCTGCCGCACGTCAGTTTAGCACGTTGGGTATCCGCTCCCCAATCACCAAGCTATGATTCGGTAACGGGTCTGAGATTCACTTGATATTGGACGTTCTGCATCTGCCCGGATCATGCCGGTAATGCCAAGCTGACCGATGTAGTGGACGGTATCCATCACCGTGCCGGAAGATCGGTTCGGCCTTCTGCTGATCGGGAGATGGTGCGAAACCCGCCGTCAGTCTGATGGTGTTCAGGGCTAATTGCAGCCGTTTGGTCTGGTTGACTTCTATGTTGTGGAGGGGGCAACTCGATCCTATTTGCGGACGTCAGAAATCGACGAGCGGCGTTTTGGGAGCAGGACGCTCGAAGAGCACGTAGAACGATTGGCCGCGGGCGTTCTCGAACCACGCCTCGAAGTTGTGAAGCGCATCGTTCGCGGTGGCCGCATCCATCTGATCGTCGGTGGTGCACACACACTGCCAGACGGCTTTGCCGACAGGCTCGAGCCGGTCAAGAATTTCCACGTGCGCCGGGTTGTCGACACTGAAGCCGAGGTCTGCGCAGATCACCCGCGATTGCTGGGCAAGGGCGGCCTCTTCGGTCTCTGCCCCTGTCGCGCCTGCGACGAGCAGCCGGATGAGCCGTGCCCGCCGGAACGCGAAGGCGCGCCGGCGCTCGGCTCTGGCAATCTCCTCGGCCATGGACTTGCGCAGAAGCGCCTCGGCATCGCGGGCGGCCTCGGCGGCAGCTTCAAAATCGGTGACCAGCTTCTCGGCGGCCGGCATCATTGACGGGTCTCGCGAGGATTTGGCGGAGGAGGATGGGAGTCGAACCCACCTGAGACCGTCTGACAGCCCCACCCGGTTTTGAAGACCGGTCGCCCCACCGGGGACGGGACTCCTCCGTGTTGTTGTGATATTGGCGATGGCGCGAAGAATTCGATACGGGCCGGATTGATCCGGCGCAAGTCGCCCCGGCGCATCGTGAAGCCGTGACGATCAAAAAACTCGAGGATCTGGATCGCAACCTTGCGACCGTTGTCGAGACGGTCGCGGAATTCAGCGGCGGTGAATTTTCCGGTTGGCGAAATTCGGGCCACGTCGATCGCGATGGCAGCCATGCTTTCCACGCTGGCGCGCGTGAAGAAATGATCGTGCGCAACTTCCTCGATATCGCCCCGCCGGGCCGCCATGCGCATGACGCGCCGAACGATGACCTCATCGACATCTATGGCCCTTGCGATATCGCGGACGCGCGGCGGTCGAAAAGGCTGAGGCGCGAGTCGGCCAGCAATTGTCGCCCAAAGTTCCTCGTCCTCGGCCGAGAAGGTGACGGTATGACTAGGCCGACGAACCCAGGTGCGATCCAAGGCAACTTCCCCTGCATCGATCAACTGGTGCAGCGCGACCACGAACAGTGCGGCAGGGAACTGAGGCTTGGTCGATCTCCGCAAGGTCTCGAGTGCAAGACCCGGGAGATCGGGCCGCTCCACATGGAAATCGTCGAGCGAACGACCGATTTGGTCACGGAAGCAGTTCCAGCATTCCGGTCGCATGGCGACGACATTTCCGGACAGCGTCAGTGTAACCAATCCAAGATCCGACACGATCGCTTCGGCGGCGTCGGCGCGGAGCGCACGATCGCGGCAGAAGGCTGTGAGATCGCAGCGGGCACCCTCGCCCTTGAGACGCAAGTCAATGGCGCGAGCAGGGTCGCTCTCGGCCAACGCGTTGAGAAGCGCTCTCCGTTCGGGCGTGCGGCGCCGTCGCTCGGGCGCGCGCAGGTCAAGGAAGTGGCCGCCACCCACCGTACGGCTCGATGACGTATCTCGGATAACGAACGGATCGCCGGTTGCCGCTGCGACAGGCCGCTCCAGTACGAGCTGCGCGAAATCGTGGCTTCCAGGGGCAATGGGCGCATCGCTGAGGATGACGACACGACCCGGGACTTCCGAGGACGCATGATGCACCTTGACGGGAAACCACTGTCCGATGGGGCGCGGCTCCGACGCGAGGATCCGCAGCGTAGCGTCGATCCGGGTCGTCGGCGCGTGAAGCGTTGGATCGACGACCACATCACCGCGGTGCACCATTGTCTTTGTAATTTTCGGACCGCTCAATACGAGTGCACAGCGTTGGCCCGCCACGCCCTGCTCCACAGGTCGGTTGTGCGCATTGATTGATTTGACCCGTGCATTCAGGCCGGATGGGCTAACGGTCACCTGATCGCCAACACGAACGCTGCCGGAGAGAACAGTGCCGGTGACCGCCGTGCCGAGACCGCTCAGAGTGAAGCAGCGATCGACGCCGAGGCGGAAGCGACCGTCAGCGGAGCGGAGAGGCGCGTCGGCGCATGCCGCATCGAGTTGCTCGACAAGCGCATCCAGGCCCTCGCCGGTCACGCCCGAAACGGGGACGACCTCCGAATCTTCGAGGCCAGTGCCGACGAGCAGCGCAGCGATATCAGAAGTCACTGCCCGGACACGATCGGGGTCGACCAGATCACATTTGCTCAGGGCGACCACACCGCGGTTGAGGCCGAGAAGATCGATGATCGCCAGATGCTCGCGCGTCTGCGGCATCACGCCGTCGTCGGCGGCGACCACCAGCAACACGAAATCGATGCCCGTCGCGCCGGCGAGCATCGTATGGACGAGCCTCTCGTGGCCAGGGACATCGACGAAGCCGATGATGGCGCCGGATGGGCGCGGCCAGTACGCGAAACCGAGATCGATCGAGATCCCCCGTTCCTTTTCTTCCTTCAGTCGATCGGTATCGATGCCGGTGAGTGCGCGGACCAGCGTGGTCTTGCCGTGATCGATGTGGCCCGCGGTGCCGACAATCATGACGCATCACCTTCGGAGGGATGTGGCGCGTTAGCCAGGCACTCGGCCTCGCGGCGCTCTTCCTCCGTACAGCCATTGCGGACAGCCGTATAAAAGCGGTCGGCGAGCTTGCTGTGAGCCTGTCGCGCCCGCGTGAGCCAGGCAAGCGCGGTAGCCGAGTCGCGGGGAACGCCGGCGCCAATTTGGTAGGAGGCGCCCAGCATCGCTTGCGCATCAGCGTCACCACGCTCGGCGGCCTTCCGCCACCACGCTGCAGCGGTTGCGGGATCGCGTTCGACACCGAGGGCGTTGTGATAGAAGTTTCCGAGGCGCACCATGGCCGGCACGATGCCCTGCTCGGCCGCCTTCAGCGCCCATAGGCGGGCCTCCGCATAGTCGGGCTTGCGGTGCTCGCTCTCTGCTAGCAGCCAGGACAGCATGTCCTGTGCATATGGCTCGCCTTGTCTTGCCGCACGCGCGTACCATTCCTCGGCAATCGATCGGTCCGGCGCTCCGTTCTCGCCGTTGAAATAGAATTCTCCGAGGAGGCGCTGTCCCAAAGGATCGTTGCCGCGAGCGGAAAGTGTGAGCCATTCGTGCGCCAGCACCGGATTGCGCTCGACACCATGGGCCTCGACGAAGCATCGGCCGATTTCGGCTTGCGCGCGCGCCGACCCCGCATGAGCCAGACGCGACCAGATTTCGAGGGCCGTGTCGTAGTCGTCGCGGAGGGCCGCGCCCTCAGCATCGCCCAAAGGGGCCGTGATTGATGCGCTCTTGTCCCCAAGAGACACTGCTTTGGAACTACGCCAGAACATTCGGTTCATCCTTGGGGGCGGGCACATCGCTGAGCTCCGGCAACTGCGCCAGGAAACCGTCCTCGTCGTCCATGCAACGCATGTCGAAGATCAGGGCTCCGTCCTCGATGTGGCCGATGACGGGGATTGGCAAACTACGAAACGCCGCTGCCAACGCGGTGAGGCGGCGGCCGCCTTGTTTGCGATCCCGCGGCCTGATGGTGATGCTGGCGCTCGCGAGCTTCTCGAGCGGCAGCGCGCCCGAGCCAATCTGGCTCGTGCAGTCGGCGACGGTGACGACATAGTTTGCGCCCGCGGCCGTGGCGACAGCTTCCTGCAATCGGGCGCCGATGGCGGCGATCTCGGGCTTCGTCCTGGCAAAGTAGCGGGCCGTCGGTAGATGCTCTGCAAGGCGATCGGGGTTACGGTAGAGCTTGAGGACCGCTTCAAGCGCGGCAAGGCGGATCTTGTCGATGCGCAGTGCCCGTTTCATGGGATTCTTCGCGACCCGTGCAATGAGATCGCGCGCGCCCGCGATGAGTCCCGCCTGTGGGCCGCCGAGCAGCTTGTCGCCCGAAAACGTCACAAGGCCCGCCCCTTCGGCAAGCGCCTGGCGCACCGTCGGCTCGGAGGCCAGGCCGAAGCGGCTGAGATCAATCAGCGCGCCGGATCCCAAATCATGGATGAGCGGCAACCCGCGGGTGTGGGCAAGGGTCGCCAACTCGGAAGCCGGAACCGACTTGGCAAAGCCCTGAATGACGAAGTTCGACGTGTGTGCCTTCATGATGAGGCCGGTGTCGGAGGTGATGGCATCCTCGTAATCGCGCAGATGCGTGCGGTTGGTCGTGCCGACCTCGATGAGATGCGCCCCGGCGCGCGCCATGATGTCGGGTAGGCGGAACGAGCCGCCAATCTCGATCAATTCGCCGCGTGAGACGATTGCTTCCCGGCCCGCGCCGAAGGTGTTGAGCACGAGCAGCACCGCGCCGGCGTTGTTGTTAACGATCGCGGCATCCTCGGCGCCGGTCAGCTCGCGAATGAGGCCGCGCACGTGATCGTCGCGCTCGCCGCGTGCGCCGCCTTCGACATCGAACTCGAGCGCGACCGGAAAGCGCATGGCTTCCACGGCCGCGGCGATGGCGCTTTCGGGAAGGATCGCGCGTCCGAGGTTGGTGTGCAGCACCGTTCCAGTGAGATTGAAGATACGCCGTATGCTCGACCGGTCCTCGCGTTCAAGCAGCGCGGATGCCTGTCGAGCGATCGCATCTGCGTCGTACAGGACGTTGGTATGCGTCTGCGAACTCGCGCGCAGGCAGGCAAGTGTCCGCCGGATGGCTTCAACGGTCGCAGGATGCCCAAAGCGCTCGCTGGCAACCGTGCCGATATCAGTGCGCAGCACCTGATCTACGGGAGGTGGTCGCTTTGTTCGCTCGGGACGGGCTTCGTTCATGCGTGATCCCTATTCTTCAATAACCCTGCAGGAACGGGCTGGCGCCGCCGCGCTGCCAGCCGTTCTCGGCCAGCACCATGTCGAGGCCGAGCGTGGCGACGTCGTCGGCCATCGCGTCCAACGCCGGATCTTTGACCTGATAGAGGATCTTCACGTAGCGCTGGCAGCTGTCGCAGCACTCGGCCTTGACCGTATCGGGGGAACCCTCAATGGTCTGATAGCTGATGCCTTCCGTCGAGCTGCAGAGCACGCATTTCACGCGCACCACATGCCACATCGTGCTGCAGAGCGAGCAGGTACAGAAGCGCGTGTTGTGCGCTTTCGGCCAGCCGACGACGGAGCTTGAAACTGGAGCGCTGCCGCAGGCCGGGCAAACACCATCAGTGATACGCTTCAAACGGCTGGCGTCGAGCAATGATGCGAGCCGCGCGAAATGGACCTGCAGGCCGGCGAGGACCAACACACGGAGGGCGATCTCGTCGGGCGGAGCCGGCGTCGTAAGGGCATCCACCGCCATCGCTTTGCGCTGATCGGCATCGGCTTTCAATAGCGTGTCGCGCGCGGTCGCCGTGGGCGGCGGCACTGCGAGATCGGCGATCCGCTCGAACAGGCGCTTGACCGTCAGTGTTGCGGTGTCATCGAGCGCGAGCCCGGGCGCCGGCAAGGGCGGCATGTCGTTCGCCAGCGCGCGTTCCATGTCCTCCGGGTCGGGCAGGGCAACCGGTGCCAGGTTCGCTTGAATGTCGTGTTGGGCTTGGGTGAGGTCAGCGAGGAACGAGAGATAGGGTGCCAGCGGGTGATCGACGGCGAGGGACCGGAAGCGCTTCGCGCGGGCGTCAAACAGGAGCGCGGGCTCCGGCCGCACGACGAAGGTCGGAACGGCTTCTTTGCCGATATCCATCAAGCCATTCTTGGGCGCCTTGGTTTCGGACATGAGCACCTCGACCGAGGATGAAACTCGATTTATCCGCGTGCGTGACGGCGTCGACCGCGGTCAGTCACGCACAACCTCTTATTTGAGCATGATGACGGCGTAATACCAGAGCCCTGTGCCCGACACCGGGCTCGGACGTGCTGCAGATCGTATCCTAGCGCGGCGTCGGGGGCGCGTCCCGATCGATCTCACCCTTCTCGACTTCGCTCCTGAGCCACTTGCGGTGGTGACGCCAACCCCAGCCGCCCGTCACCGTTCCTCGGATCATAGCGCTAAACGTTCCGCGCACCCAGATCGCCGCATAAACATGTAAGATCCAGATCGCAATCGCCAGAACCGCGGCGGTGGCATGGATAACAGCCGCCCAACGGAGCTGATCGATTGAGGCCTTGAAGCCGAGCACCGTCTCGATGTTCGCCATCGCCGCCGGCCAGAGGCCGATGCCGGTGATGAGCAGCGTCGAGATCAGGACGGTCTGCGACCAGAACACGAATTTCTGGCCCGCATTGTACTTGCCGACCTCTGGCAGGTAATCTTCGCGCGCGGCCATGACGTCGCGGATGCGTGCGAGCCAGACCCAATCAGTGTGCTCTGGCAGGTTCTGCGAGACGAACCGCACAAACAAGCCAAAGAACGCCGCGGCCAGCAAGAGACCCAGCCATGGGTGTAGCCAGCGCGCCATCTGGCCGCCTCCGAACAATCCAGTCAGCCAGAACAGGCTCGGATGGAACAGCGATAGCCCGCTGATCATAAGACCCACGAAGGTGATTGCCACGATCCAGTGGTTGATGCGGGCGCTGCCCGAGTAGCGATGCACTCGGATGTGTCCGTGCTTCTCGCTCACGATTCATCTCCCGCGAGCTGGTCTGCGTGCTCCTCATCCTCGTCGGTGACGCGGTTGGGCCCCTGCAGCAGGTGGTGGACCACGCCGGCGAGGGCCGTGAGCGCGATCACGGCGATGCCCGCATACTTGCCGACCCCCTTCCAGGCCTCCACGATCGGGCTGATGCGCGGATTGTCCGGAAGGCCGGCATAGATGTGCGGCCTGTCCGCGTGATGCAGAACGTACATCACGTGCGTGCCGCTGACGCCCGGCGGATTGTAGAGACCCGCCTTGTCGAAGCCGCGCGAGTTGAGGTCCTCGATGCGCTCGTCGGCGAGCGCCAGCATTTCCTCCGTGGTTCCGAAGGTGATGCAGTGCGTCGGGCAGGCCTTGGCGCAGGCGGGTTCCTGGCCCACGGCGATGCGGTCGGAGCACAGCGTGCATTTGTAGACCGTGTGATCGACCTGCGAGAGCCGCGGAATGTCGAACGGACAGCCCTTCACGCAGTAGCCGCAGCCGATGCAGTTCTCGTGGATGAAGTCCACGATGCCGTTGGCGTATTGCACGATCGCGCCGGGCGAGGGGCAGGCCTTAAGGCAGCCGGGGTCCTCACAGTGCATGCAGCCGTCCTTGCGGATCAGCCACTCGAGGTTTCCGGTGTCGGGGTTGTCCCACTCCGTGAAGCGCATAAGCGTAAACATGTTCGCCGTCAGGTCGTGCGGGTTGTCGTAGACCCCGACGTTGATGCCGACCTCCTCACGCTTGTCGTTCCACTCCAGGCACGCCGACTGGCAGGCCTTGCAGCCGATACACTTCGACGTGTCGATCAGCTTCACGACCTCGACGTCGCGATCCCTGGGTGGCGCGGCTGTCACCGAAGCCGAGCGACGGACGACGTCAAATGGCTTGAACGGTGCCATCGCCTGTCCTCCCTATGCCACCGGCCCGGAGCTGGGCTCGATATTGACGAGGAACGCCTTGAACTCCGGCGTCTCGATGTTGGCGTCGCCAACAAACGGAGTGAGCGAATTGGTGCCCGCGCCTTTCTTGGCGGCGCCAGTAAAGCCCCAATGGATGGGAACACCGACGACGTGCACGGTCTTGCCGTCGCAGATCAACGGCTTGATGCGCTTAGTGACCACCGCCTTGCACTTGAGCCCGCCGCGGTTCGAATACACATGGACCCAGTCACCCTTGGCGATGCCCTTCTCCTTGGCAAGCTCCTCAGAGATCTCGACGATTGGCTCTGGCTGCAGCATCGCGTTGACCTGCACGTGCTTGGTCCAGAAGTGGAAGTGCTCGGTCAGGCGATAGGTGACGGCTGCATACGGGAACTTGGAGGCGTCGCCAAATGCCTCCATGTCGCCCTTGAAGACGCGGGCCGCCGGGTTGCCCCGGATCATCGGCGCGATCACGTTGGTAACCGGACTCTCGAACGGCTCGTAGTGAACCGGGAACGGTCCGTCTTTCATCAGGTCGCGAACCCAAAGGCGGGACGTGCCTTCCGCGTTCATGATGAAAGGCATCACCTCGCCGGGCTTTGAGGTCGGCGGGATGTCGGGCACGTCGTAGCCCGTCCACTTCTCGCCATCCCACTCAAGGAGTTTGCGCTCCGGATCCCAGGGCTTGCCCGCGAGGTCGGCCGACGCACGGTTGTAAATGATGCGACGGTTAGCAGGCCAGGCGAATGCCCAGTTCAGATAGGCACCTGTGCCATCCGGATCGTCCGTACCTCGGCGGGCCATATTGTTGCCCTGCTCGTTGAAACATCCCGAGTAGACCCAGCAGCCACACGCCGTAGTACCGTCATCGCGCAAGGCCGCGAAGCCCGGAACCTGCTTGCCCTTCTCGACCAGCTTCCTGCTCGGATCAGCAGGATCGAAGACATCGGCAACCGCGTATCCGTTGATCTCCTTTGCGATCTCCGCCGAAGGGGGATCGTCCGGATCAGTATAGGGCCAGTGCAGTTTCAGGATCGGGTCCGGGAACGGTCCGCCTTCCTTCTCATAAAGGGCCACGAGACGTTTCCAGAGCTGCGCCATGATCCACACGTCGGTCTTGGCCTCGCCCGGAGGTGTGCCGCCGGGCCAGTGCCACTGCAGCCAGCGTGAGGAGTTGGTCAGCGAGCCCTCGTCCTCGGCAAAGCAGGTCGTCGGCAGCTCGAAGACTTCCGTCTGGACGTTGGTCGGGTTGGACGGATTGTACTCGCCGTAGTCCTCCCAGAAGCGGGCGGTTTCCGTCTGCAGCGGATCCATGACGACGAGGAACTTCAGCTTGCCGAGCGCCGCCTTTATCTTCGCTTTGTTCGGAAATGACATCAGCGGGTTGAAGCCCTGGCAGATGTAACCGTTCATATTGCCCTGATACATGAGGTCGAACGCGCGAAGGATGTCGTAGGTCGGCACATCGAGCTTCGGCAGATAGTTGAACGCGAAATCGTTCTCCGCCGTTGCCGCCGCGCCGAACATGGCCTTCTGGAAGCTGACGAAGAACTTCTTGTAGTTCTGCCAATAGCTGATCTGACCGGGGCGGATCGGCTTGAAAGTGCGCTTCTCGATGTAGGCAGCGAAGTCCGCCTCCTTCTCCATCGGCAGCGTCATGTAGCCCGGCAGCATGTTCGACATCAGTCCGACGTCGGTCAGCCCCTGGATGTTGGAGTGGCCGCGCAAAGCATTCATGCCGCCGCCGCGAACGCCGATGTTGCCCAGGATGAGCTGCAGCATCGCCATGGTGCGGATGTTCTGCGAGCCTTTGGAGTGCTGGGTCCAGCCCAAGGCGTACATCGACGTCATGACCTTGTCGGGCGCTGACGTCTCGGCGATCATCTCGCAGATCCTCAGGAACTTGTCCTGAGGCGTGCCGCAGATGCGGGACACGAGCTCCGGCGTATATTGCTTGACGTGCTCCTTCAGCAGGTTCCAGACGCAGCGCGGGTCCTGCAGAGTCTCGTCGACCTTGACGAATCCGTCCTCGCCGACTTGGTACTCCCAGGTGCCACGGTCGTAGTCGCGTTTGGCTTCGTCGTAGCCCGTGAACAGGCCGTCTTGATAGCCGAATTCCGGATTCACCAGATAGGTCGCATTGGTGAATGCCTTCATGTACTCCCACTGCACCTTGTTGGTATTGATGCAGTAGTTGATCACTCCCAGGAGGAACGCGATGTCCGTTCCCTGGCGGATCGGGGCATAGTAATCGGCGACCGACGCCGATCGCGTGAAGCGCGGATCGATGACGATGAGCTTCGCGCCGCGGTTCGCTTTCGCTTCCGTCACCCACTTGAAGCCGCAAGGGTGCGCTTCGGCGGCATTGCCGCCCATAATAACAACGAGATCCGTGTTCTTGATGTCCGTCCAGGAGTTGGTCATCGCACCACGGCCAAACGTCGGAGCCAAACTGGCCACCGTCGGGCCGTGTCAGACACGGGCTTGGTTGTCGAACACCAACATGCCGGCGCTTCTGACCACCTTGTAGGTCATGAAGGCCGTCTCGTTCGTCGTCGCAGACGCCGCGAGGAAGCCTGTCGTCGTCCACCGGTTGACGGTTACGCCGTCCTTATTGGTGGAGACGAAGTTAGCATCGCGGTCGTCCTTCATGTGACGAGCGATGCGATCGAGCGCCTCGTCCCATGACACCCGTTTCCACTCGTTGGAGCCCGGGGCGCGCACCAACGGATATTTCGTGCGCGTCTCGGACTTGACGAAACCGAGCAGCGCAGAGCCCTTCGGGCACAGTGTTCCGCGGTTGGTCGGGTGATCGTAATCGCCCTCGATGTGGATGATTTCTGCTTTTTCGCCTTTCTTCAGGTCGCCGCGGCTGTACATGATGATGCCGCAGGCAACGGAGCAGTAGGGACACGTGTTTCGGGTTTCCGTGGTCTTTGCGAGCTTATAGGGCCTGACATATGCCGCCACTGCGGCCTCTGCCTCTCCAAAGCCCAAAGCCCCGATTGCCGACCCCGCCGCACCTGCCCCTGCCAGCGTCAGAAAATGCCGGCGAGAGACCTCGATGTTCATGGATGCGCCTCCTCCACTGCTGCCCCTACGGGATTTCCAAAGAAGCCGACCGAACTCAAGTCACAGGACATCGTGTCACGCTAAAGTACCAATTAGTGCAATCGGTTTAGGGCACAAGGAGCGGCGTGCGAAATTTCCCCCAAATCCAAGCGTGGAATAGGCGCGGACGCGCGAGAAAGAAAATGAGCATGGCTGCTGCATCCTGTCGTTGGCCGCGGATGAACACCCAAGATTGACCGCAACGGCGTGCGGGTCTATTTTTTGTTCAATGATCTGCATTCGCGCTCCCGAGGTTCGGGGCAACATTCGCAGGCCTCTTGGATATTCAACCCCGGGAGTGGTGCGCTTATTATTGACTAAGAAAATACAGTTTTTATTTTCTCGCATCCCGGCTTTCTCCGTTTTCAGATCAATCTCTCCCTCGGCAATAGCGGAGAGGCTTTTCCCTCCTGCTAGGCCCGGCGTGTCGTTGGCCGCGACATGTGCAAAACGCAGCGATGAGGTCCGGCTTCGAGCCGTCAAACTCGGCAAGGTCATAGCCTGGGCGCCGGGTATCCTGAAGGAAGCGTCCGTAAGGTGTCCGGTCCTAGGGGACTCGGGCGGCACGGCTTCCAAGCCGTGGGCCGTCGACGGCATGGAGCTTTCCGCGACCGGCTTTCTCGATTGGACCATTGCTGACCTGGGCAGTGAAATCGAGCGCGCTGCGGCCCATCTGCCCGATTTCCGAATGACAGATCGTACAAGGGAGGCCGTCTAATGAGTTTGAGCAGACGCGATGTCTTGAAGGCCGGTGCCGCCATCTCGGTGCTCGCGGCATTTCCAAGTGTGCCGGTGCACGCCGCGTTCGCGCCGCGGCCGGGTACGTGGCGCAACTTTGAACTTGTGACCCGTGTGACAATTGCCGAACCGACCGGCTTCATGCAGGGCTGGATCCCGCTCCCGGCATTTTCGGATCCGATCTGGTTCAAGCCCGCGGGTAGCACCTGGGAGACCAACGCGAAGACCGCCGAGATCGTCAGGGATCCCAAATACGACGCCGAGATGCTGCACGTCGTGTGGGCGGAAGGCGAGAACGCACCCGTTGTCGAGATCAAGAGCACGTTCGCCACGCAGAGCCGCGCGGTCGATCTCACGAAGCCTACAGGCCCGCACACTCTCTCTGACGCCGAGCGCGCACTCTACCTCGCCGCCACCGAACTTATTCCGGTTGACGGCATCGTGAAGGAGACGTCGGACCGGCTCACCGCGGGCGCCAAGAGCGATCTCGATAAGGCACAGCTCATATACGGGTGGATCGTGGAAGCGACCTACCGCGATCCCGCGACGCGCGGATGTGGCCTTGGCGACGTCGCAAGCATGCTGGAATCCGGCAACCTCGGTGGCAAATGCGCGGATCTCAACGCGCTATTCGTTGGCCTCGCCCGCGCCGCCGGACTACCGGCCAGAGACATCTATGGCCTGCGAGTGGCCCCTTCGGAGTTCGGCTACAGGAGCCTCGGAACCAAGAACGAGGTCGTCACCAAGGCCCAGCATTGCCGCGCCGAGGTCTTTCTTGCCGACTTCGGATGGGTTCCCGCCGATCCCGCCGACGTGCGCAAGGTCATTCTCGAGGAGCCGCCGGGAAATCTGCCGCTCACCGACGACAAGGTCGTGCAGGCCCGGTCCGCGCTCTTCGGATCGTGGGAGGGCAACTGGCTTGCTTACAACACCGCCCACGACATCGCCCTTCCGGGCTCCCAGGCACCCAAGCTCGGCTTCCTCATGTATCCGCAGGCGGAGGTTCGCGGCATGCTGCTCGATTGCCTCGACGCGGACACGTTCACGTACGCGATCACGGCGCGCGAGCTCGCCATCTAACGCCGCCTCCCGCGAGAGACCGACGCCGCACCGCCGCGTCGGCCTTGCGCGTCATCCGCTATGGAGCGTTGAAAATGAATGCCCCTCAAGTTCGGTTGACATCGCTTGCGCATGGCGGCGGCTGCGGATGTAAACTCGCACCCTCCATGCTGCAGAAGATCCTGGCAGATACGTCGACCGCAGGACCCTTCCGCGAGCTTCTCGTCGGCACCGAGACCGGCGACGATGCTGCCGTGTGGCAGCTCGACACCGATACGTGCATCATTGCGACGACCGACTTCTTCATGCCGATGGTCGACGATCCGTTCGATTTCGGACGCATCGCCGCGACGAACGCCATCTCGGATGTCTATGCCATGGGCGGCAAGCCCATCATGGCGCTTGCGATCCTCGGCATGCCCATTGACAAGATCACGCCCGATACCGTGCGCCAAATCCTGGCGGGCGGCTCGGCAGTCTGTGCCGACGCCGGCATTCCGGTCGCCGGCGGCCACTCCATCGACTGCCCCGAGCCGGTCTACGGTCTCGCGGTAATCGGTACGTGCCGTCCTGAGCACGTGCGACGCAACGCCGACGCCAAGCCTGGCGATGCGCTGATCCTGACCAAGGCCATCGGTGTCGGCGTCTATTCCGCTGCGATCAAGAAGGGCGCCCTGCCGGCATCCGGTTACACGGATATGATAGCGACGACGACGCAGCTCAATCGCATAGGCACGGAGCTTGCGAAGCTGCCGGAGGTTCACGCCATCACGGACGTTACGGGTTTCGGCCTGCTCGGGCACGCGCTGGAAATCGCGCGCGGATCGAAAGCCGCCCTGACGATCAAGTCGGCCGACGTGCCGCTACTACCCTCTGCCGTTTCCCTCGCCCAGAAAGGGTTCGTCACTGGGGCTTCCGAGCGCAACTGGGCGAGCTACGGTCAGGAGGTCCGTCTGCCGGTAGACTGCCCCGATTGGCGACGCAAGCTCCTGACCGATCCTCAAACTTCTGGCGGGCTCCTGGTCTCCTGCGAGGGCGCGGCCGTCGACACGATCCTGCAAATCATCATCGATGCCGGCTTTGATGCGGCGCGGCGCATTGGCCAAGTCGAAGCTGGAGCTGGCGTTTCGGTGCTGTAGACATGCGCCGTGTGAAGACCACAAGACCTTTGCACCAGAACGTGCTCCAGCTATGAGCGAGTAATATCCGGGGCAACGTCAGCCCGAATAAAACTCCATTTGGACCGGCAATCCAACAGCCACTGAGAGCCAGACAACTCCGGTCAAGAGTAGAGAGGCGATCGCGTATGTGCAGGTCAGCTTTGCGAAGCTAGGGGTCCTAAGCAAATGCCGCACGCGCGCCGCCACCACCTCACCCGCCACGGTTTCACCGAAGTGGCAGTAACAAACTAGGTTATGAAGTTGCGAATGTGATAGCCCAAAAAACTGGGCAACTTCCCCAAACGTATCGTTCATCAGGCCAGCTGACCGAAGCACTGGGTCCTCCAACGCTACCGTCAGTGGGGAGTTGTCTTGTCGAAGAGCCGACCGTTCCTGCACGAGTTTGTATTCGGTCTCCCTTAATGTGCGCAGATAGTCGCCTCGTCGATTTTCAAGCGCCAGAGCCCATCTCTCGAGGAGTTCCCTTTTCGAGAGGTTCTGCGGGCAAATCACCGAGGAGCCATCAAGCTCCTCTAATGTTCGATGTTCCATGAGATCCTCCACCGGATGGTAGCCGACCGAGTGGATCCGCTCTCAAGTATCCTTCATCGCGCGCTGGGCCACGTAGCAGTCAAACACAAACTCTGAGCTGATCTTAGATTTGCTCAGACGTGGGCCATCGAAAAGCTGAGCCGAGGACTTCGGCCGACTAGTATTATATTATACGCCTGCCAGCACATTTTGAGGTGGGAATATCGCTTCCACGTCCGATAATTGCTTTGTCCGCTTCCGGAGGTGTTGCGGTCGTGCTTTGCCCAACTCAGCACCGTCGCAACCGATGCCGTGCGAAATTCCGCTTTCTACGAAAACTAGCGGCGAAAAATAGGCTCACTCTCTGTTAAGTCATTATTATAACATGAAAAACGTGCCGACTTGCTGCTGTCTGCCGGGAAGACTCTCGTGCGGCGTGGTGATCGGGCTCGACTAGCGGAGCAGACCTATCACCGTGTCCTGCTCTTGCCTTTCCCAGTCAGCCAGGCCGATCGGATTGGCGACGCGCCGCGATTTTCCCTCGAAGTAGCAGCCGTTCTCCAGGGAGAGGTTTTTGTGAAAGATCTCGCCGGCGACGGAGCACGCTGTCTTCAGCGTGACCTGCTCGGCGTAGATGGATCCGTGAGCCTCGCCCATGATCGTTGCGGTGTTGGCGCAGATGGAGCCTTCGACAACGCCTCGCTCCGTGACCACGATACTGGTGCACCGGACGTCACCGCGTATCGTGCCGCCTAAGACTAGACTTCCTGGATATGTGATGTTGCCTTCGAGGATTGCTTGGCGGGGGATCTGAAGAGGAGGCAGGGTCGAGCTTCCACTCATTGTTGTGTCCATACGCATTACTTAACTTCGTCTCGACTACGCCAATCAGAATACGTCGAAAGATCGGCTGCTTAGAGTGTGAGGCCAAAAGATTTTTATTCCCGTCGACGTGCGGATTTCGCGCGGCCCTTGCGAGATCATGACGACGTCACTGTTCGGTGGACGCGCGCACCGGATCTATGGCGAGCGCATGGTGAAGGAGCGGTTCGCGCCTGGCTCCCCTTTCCGCTGGCCCTAAAGGATGTCGATCTCGCCCTGCGCGCAGCCGAAGCCATCTCCCCGCCAATGCCGACGATCAGCGTTGTGCGCGATCGACTGCTAACGGGCATCGCCCGTGGCTATGGGGATCTTGACTGGTCGGCGCTCGCCAAGGCGGTTGCCGACGATGCCTGCCTTGCTACGCGGAAGGGCCAGGGTCACAAGGATACCAAGTAGATAGATAGCGGTCGCCGTTCGCGATCGCTATCTGCGGGGCGCGGTGCCTCTCAGCGGGTTTCCTCGGCCGCGCGATTGTAGATGTCGTCGGTGCGGATGATGTCGTCCTCGCCGAGGTAGGTGCCGATCTGCACTTCGATCAGCTCCAGAGGGACCTTGCCGGGGTTTTCGAGGCGATGCCACTGGGTGGCGGTGATGTAGACGCTCTCGTTCTCGCGTACCAACTGCTCGGTTCCGTCGACGGTTACACGTGCGGTTCCCTGCACCACGACCCAGTGCTCCGAGCGATGGTGGTGCATCTGCATGGACAGGATGCCGCCGGGCTTGACGTGAAGCAGCTTCACCTGGAAGCGAGCGCCGATGTTGAGCGTTTCGAAGAACCCCCAGGGCCGATAGTTCCGGAGGTTCTGCTCGTGCTCCTTGCGGCCCGCGGCTCTCAGCCTCGCCACGAAGTGTGCGACATCCTGCGAGCGGGATTTGTCGGCGACGAGTACGGTATCGGGGGTTTCGACGATCACGAGATTGTCGACACCGATGGTGGAAATGAGCGCGCTCTCGCTTCTGATGTAGCAGTTGCTCGTGTCCTCGATCAGCGCGTCGCCTTGTATGAAGTTGCCATCCGCATCGTGCGGGGCCGCCTCCCAGAGCGACGACCAGGAGCCGAGGTCGCTCCAGCCGACGGACAGCGGCAGCACGGCCGCCTTGTCGGTCTTCTCCATAATGGCATGGTCGACGGAGATGCCGGGCCCCTTGGCAAAGGCCGTCGTCTCGAGCCGCAGGAAACCGATGTCCTCCGCCGCCTTGTCGAGCGCGGTGCGTGCGGCGACGAGGATGCGGTTGTCGAGGCGGGCGACCTCGGCGAGGAAGGTGTCGGCGCGGAAGACGAAGATGCCGCTGTTCCAGAGGTAGCCGCCGTCGGCGAGATATCGCTCGGCAGTTGCGGTGTCCGGCTTCTCGTAGAACCCTTCGACATCGAACGCCGCGTCGGCGCCGTCGGAGCGTGCTTCGCCCTTGCGAATATAGCCGTAGCCGGTGTGCGGCTCGGTGGGTGTAATCCCGAACAGTACGATGCGTCCTTCGCGCGCGACGTCCGCCGCGCGGCGCACCGCTTCCGCGAAGGTCGCCGCGTCGGCAATGACATGATCGGAGGGCATCACGGCGAGGACCGCCTCGGGATCGCGTTTTGCGGCCAGAAGCGCGGCGACCGTGATCGCGGGCGCGGTGTTGCGCGCAACAGGCTCGAGCACGACGGTGTCGAGCACGACGCCTGATTGCTCGGCGTGCTCTCGCACGAGGAAGCGATGGTCGTTGTTACAGATGACGATGGGAGCGGAGAAGCCGGCGTCCGGCGCCAAGCGCGCCAGAGCGGCAGACAGAAGACTCGCCTTCTCGCCGTTCAAGCCGCTGACGAATTGCTTCGGGTACATCGAGCGCGACAGAGGCCACAGCCGCGTGCCCGAGCCGCCGGACAGGATGACCGGGATGATGGATGTCGTGGACATTGCGTTGTGCGATCCGTCCATATGTGGCTCGTCGATCTTTTTAGCGGTTCCTAAGGTGCGTCGGGTGGTCGGACAGTCTTAGCGGGTGTCTCTTGGGCATGATGGCTC
Source organism: Hyphomicrobium sp. CS1GBMeth3 (assembly GCF_900117455.1). Classification (NCBI taxonomy): domain Bacteria; kingdom Pseudomonadati; phylum Pseudomonadota; class Alphaproteobacteria; order Hyphomicrobiales; family Hyphomicrobiaceae; genus Hyphomicrobium; species Hyphomicrobium sp. CS1GBMeth3. The sequence goes on along the minus strand of NZ_FPHO01000003.1, from coordinate 290,047 downwards.
GGCTGCTTGCCGGCCAGGATCAACGCGTCGAGCGCCTCATAGGCTGCACGGAGCGTAAACGAAAGCGCGCGCACGGGGCCCTCAGTGCCCGATCTCTTGCTTAATGGGCTTTTGATGACGCGCGCGCAGAGATCGGCGGCGCTTCCCACATTGTCGAGCACAACAGCCGGATCGACAGTCAACGCTTGCTTCGCCCGGATGGCGGCGTGGATGTCGTTCGATAGCCGATCGAGGCGGCTGCAATGCTCGGACAATTCAATAAGCAGGGGATCTAGAATACGCTTGTCGGACAAGCCGGACTCCTCGGTACCTAGAAAAGAGGATGAATTATAACAGATAAACATTTGCTTTCGGCGTTGGGTGCAACGCCTGCCGACTTGTTCGCAATTCCGCAGCGTTCTCGCTCTCGTTGCAGACGCTCGCACTTTTCGCCAGGACGGGCAAGTTCCGTCCGCAGTGTTTGTGGTACCCAATTGGCATGGTCCAACTCTCCCAATCGTGTCGCGTTCGTGCTGGCCTTTACGTATGCAACGCGGCTGTTTCGATCCTCAGCAATGTCCCCGCCCAAAATTGGACGAGGCAACCGACATGTTGACGCGTTCCATGGTTGACATCCTACTGGTTGGTAGGTAGGTAGATCGACATGCCGATGACGCTTTCGAACGCGCGCATTGCCGCCTTGCAGCGCAGGACATTTCTTGCGGCTGCCTTGGCGTCCGTAGTGGCGCCCGCTTTGCGGCCTGTCCGGGCTTGGGCGTCGTCCGAGCTTGCGGTGACGGAGATCGCGCCCGGGGTGTTCGTGCACCAGGGGCTCTACGAGGAGCAGTCGCCCAAGAACCGCGGTGATATTGCAAACGCCGGCTTTATCGTGGGGCGCGAGGCGGTTGCGGTCATCGATACGCTGGGCAGCTTCAAGGTTGGGCAGGAGCTACGGGCCGCGATCCGGCGCCATACGGATAAGCCGATCCGCTACGTCATCAACACGCACATGCATCCCGATCATGTGCTCGGCAACGCCGCGTTCAAAGAGGACCAGCCGGCGTTCGTCGGGCACTTCAAGCTCGAGCGCGCTCTCGCCATGCGCTCGGAGAGCTATCTCGCCACCAACAGGACGCTGCTCGGAGACGAAGCGTTCGCAGGTACGGAGATCGTGCTGCCAACCGTTTCCGTGCAGGATCGCCAAACGATCGATCTGGGCGGGCGCAGCCTGGTGCTGGAAGCCCAGAAGACCGCGCATACCGACAACGACCTCATCGTCACGGATACGACGACCGATACTCTCTTTATGGGCGACCTCCTGTTCTCGGTGCACGTGCCGACGATCGACGGCTCCATCACGGGCTGGCTGGCGCTGCTCGACAAGATTGCAGCCCGCAAGGCAGCGCGCGTGGTGCCGGGACATGGACCGCACGCCATGCCGTTCCCGGACGCGCTCGCGCCGCAGAAGCGTTATCTTGCGACGGTAGCGGACGACGTGCGCAAGCTCATTCGGGATAACAAGACCCTCAGCGAAGCGAGCAAGACGGCGGGCCTTTCGGAGCGGGGCAACTGGCAACTCTTCGATAGCTACCATGTTCGCAACGTCACGACCGCCTTCGCCGAGCTCGAATGGGAATGACAAAGAACTGCCAGGAGGACGACCGATGGGCGCACTGATCCGCGACACGTGGGCTGGAAGATGGAGCGCATGGGCGAGCGTCGCCGTCGTGTGCCTTGGTGCCTGGAGCATCCCGGCAGAGGCCGCGGCCGAGCAGGATCTGTGGACGTCCCTGCGCGCCGAGGTCTTCGCGGACCGCGCGATTGCCGAGAACGACGGCGTAGTGCTGATCGAAGCGCCGGATCGGGCGGAGGATGCGGCGCTAGTGCCGGTCACGGTGCGGGTGCCTCCCGACGTCAAGGGAGCGCTCAAGTCTCTGACGCTGATCATCGACCAGAACCCGGCGCCAGTCGCCGTCTCGCTGACGTTCGGCCCGGCTGCAGGCGAGGGCGGTGGCGAGCGCCGCTTCTCGACGCGCGTGCGCATCGATACCTATTCCTATGTTCGCGCTATCGTCGAGACCGCGGACGGTCAGCTGCACATGGCGTCGACGTTCGTGAAAGCGTCGGGTGGCTGCTCGGCTCCGGCGCCCAAGGACATCGATGGAACGAGCGCAAACCTTGGCAAGATCGTCGCGCGCAGCTTCGAGCCCGCGCTCCCGGCAACGCCGCTCCGGGAAGCTCAGGTCATGATCCGTCACCCCAACATCAACGGGCTGCAGATGGATCCGGTCACGCGCGCTTACACGCCGGCCCGCTTCGTCCGGGACGTGACCGTGACGCGCGGCAGCGATCTCGTGTTCCGCACCGAGCTCAGCATCTCGATCTCGGCGGATCCGCATTTCCGCTTCACGTACGGCAATTCCGGCGATGGCGATTTCGACGTCGTGGCGGTTGATACGGACGAAGCGGTGTTCAAGGGTGGGACGCGGCACAAAGGGCTATGATCGCCTTGCGTCGTGCTACGGCAGTGGCTCAATCGTCGAGAATGCGCCTCGTAGCTCGCCGGCGCTGAAGCCCGTGGCTGGGTCGTCAGGGTAGAGCCGCAGGATCTCCCGCTTGACCTCTGGCTAAACATCCGAGCCGTGGCAGCCTAGGCAGGGCGTTGCCGCCGTCGGGATGGCCTTCATGTAGCGGAAGGCTGTGTGGCCGTTCTCGGTGACGGTCTCGGCGTGTTCCAGCGTGGTGGGATCAGCGCCTCCCGCGGTGGCGTCGCGGAAGCGCTCCAGGATCTTGCGCTCGAAAGCGTCCGGCGCATTGGCGGGGTTGCGAACCTTGAGAGCCATGCGTCGCACGGTAAGGCCGCTTTTCTCGATTGCTTCCTTGGTGACGGCAGGGGCGAGGCCATTGCAGGCAGTCACGGCAGACGCGAGCCCGCCGGCTTTGATGGCTGCGCCGAGCTGCACTTGCAGGGCTTCAGCCAAGGCTTTGGTCGCAGTGCGTGCTGAAGCGATGCGATCATCTTGCGCGCTGGCCAGCCCTACCGTTAGGGGAAGCGCAAGCATCAGCAATGCGGCGCGGGCGGCTTGCGGTCTCATGCTTCTCTCCAGTTCGCTCTGGCTATGCAGTGTAGAGGCGCCGATGTCGGGTGAGCAAAGTTGCGCGATGGTCGGGCTTTCGCAAAAACGAAAACAGCGCACCGAAGGTGCGCTGTTTCCAAGTCCAATCGTTTGACGTCCGTCAGTAGACGATCTTGATCATCGAGTTGAAATAGGCGCCCTCGCCACCGTGTGCTCCAGCGAGGAAACTGTCAGAATCGCCGTCGTCATCCACCCACTGATGGCCGCCGCTGAGCGTCAGCTCGGTCGGCAGGTTCGGCAGGATGTTGACAGGAAGCTTGAGGAATGCACCGAGACGCCAAGTCGTGTCGCCATCCTCGCTCCAGACCTCGCTCTCAGGACCATACTTCCAGCCGTCGCGGTTGAAGCCGACGCGCAGCAGGGCGAAGTAGGTGTCGAAAGCCGTCGAGTAGCTGGTGTCGAAGCCGAGGTAGTAGGGGGCGCTGTCGACTGTCTCGAGCTCGAAAGCGACCTTGAAGCCGGTTTCGGTCTCGTCGACGGTCTGAGCCTCGGGCGAGAGGTCGATGTCGCGGACCTCCATACCGACATAGGCCGCGGCGCTGAACTGGCCGAAGTAATAGAGGTAGCCGAGCATCGCATCGAGGGAGCGATCCTTTGCGTTGGCCTCGAAGGTTCCGGCATCCAGGTCATAATCGGAGTAGAAGCCGAAGGTGCGGAACAGGAAGCCGTTGCGCTCGAAGTCGCCGTTGAGCGCGAACAGGTTACCAGAGTAGATGGTCCAGATGTCCTTGGCGACGTCGACGCCCGTGTAGCTGATCACCTTGTACTTGCCGTCGCTCGTGCCGTGCCACGGCTCGCGGCCGCCGAGCTTGTAGATCAGGCCGAGACGCGTGGTGACGATGTAGGGATCTTCCTTGTCGACGTAGGTCGTTACACCGTCGCCAGCGGTACCGGCGTTTGAGATCTCTGAGCTGAAGTCAGCGTAGCGAACTTCGCCGCGTAGAAAGAAGTTGCCGCTCAAGCGCGTCTCGAGACCGCCGCCAATGAAGTAACCGTTGAAGTAGGCGCCCGACCGGCCCGGGATGGTAGTGCCGGGGGTTGTGTCGTCCGGGATCGTCCACCAGCCATCGTTGTCGAAGTGGGCGCGGGTGTAGCCAGCGGTAACGAAGGCCAGTGTGTTGGGCGTCACCAGTGCGCCGATGCGGGCTCCGATGGAGAACGAACGATCGATCGTCAGGCCGTCGCCAACGCTGCCGCGGCTAATGTCGGACCAGTCGACATCAACGAAGCCGCCGAAGACGAACCGATCCCACTGGCAATCGTAGCCCCAGACGAGCGAAACTAAGCCGCCATCTGCGTCTTCGTCGTTCACCTGTCGGGTGCCCGTGGAGTCACGATAGCGGTTCTTCGACTCGTTCCAGCCGTAGCCCACGCTGCCGCCGAAGTACATGCCGGACCAAGTCGGAGCCGCGGGCTCGACGACCGTGTCCTTAAGCGACGGCATTCCGTCCGCATGCGCCACGCTACTCATGAGTGCCAACGCAAGGCCGCCCACGGTCGACGTAACTACGCGTTTTTTCATTGGGAATTCCCCCTAAGCATTGCGGCGCGGGAAGGACGCAAGCTACAGAAATCCCACGGAAGTCAGTTCGCTCAACAAACGGGTGATTCACGCGATTTTGTCGAGCGTAAGTTAGGACGTCTTGTCGTTTGTAGGCGGATGATGGCGCCAAAGACACGGGTTTGTCCCCGCAATCCCCCACTGAACTTTGGCCATGCAACTTTTTGGCAGCCAGCGTGGCGCAGCTTGAGCGAGTTCAAGGACTGCGCCACATCGGCAAAGTGTTGAATGTTAGGACCACCGATTAATGGGCCGGCGCCCTGGAAGTTGGTGTGACAAGCCCGACCGGTATGCCGTCCGGGTCGGCCACGATCGCCATCCGTCCCACGCTGGTCTGCTCAAACGGTGCTTTAAGAATTCGCCCGCCGTTCTTCAGAGCCTCGAACACGGCGTGGTCGACGTCGGTGACCTGAATATACGTCATCCACTGCGGACGGGTGTCGCGTGTATCGCTGGTCTCGAGCGGCGTCGAGCCGGCGACCTCGGTCACGCCATTCGTGAACATCGTGTACTCCGCTTCCCCTTCGTTGGGTGTACGGCTCGTGTCCTCGGCCGAGACGACTTTCGGGGTCCAGCCGGCGACGCCGGCATAGAACGCCCGCGTGCGCTCCGGGTTCGTGCTCAGAAGCTCGGACCACCATACGGTGCCGACGTTGGTGCCCGCCGGGGTCGTGCAGCCCTCGGCGAGGGCCGGGGTGGCGTGGGCCGCCAGCGCCGCGACGGCGGCGATGGCGGGAGCGCGCGCGTACGTGAGAAGTGTCGCAACATTCGCAAAACGCATCTTCAGCTCCTATCCATGAAGCGTTGCCAGGACTGTGGAGCGGAAGCAGCAAGCGGAATGCCAGCTCTCGCATGGCGTCCCGGCGACACCTAGGGATTGTTGCGGAAGGCTTAACGCTTGCGGCAGTCGAAGATGTAAGTGAAGCCGCTGAAGGCCGAATAATCCTTTTCGGGCTCGAACGGCATGATGCGAACCGAGCGCCCGTCAAGCGGCGGATTATGCACCCCAAGCATGTAGAGCGGGTCGATCAGGCGGGCGTGCGGGTTGCGCCATTCGCGACCGCCATGGCGGTTGGTGATCCAGGTCATCTCGTCTGCCTGCACCTCCCAGACCTCCCAATGCACCTCTGGCAGATAGATGGAATGTCCGCCCGGCCGATAGACGCGCGCTAGCGGCTCGCCGCGTGCAACCTTCTGGCCGACCTTGAAATGCTTGATGTCATCGTACTTCAGGTGGTCGTAGGCGCTGTAATAGAGCGGTGCGCCGTCGTCCATATTGAGCTCAGAGGCCGTGTGCTCGAGCAAGAGCGCGCCTTCTTCGCCCCACCCCCAGTTTGCGAGCCAGACCGCTTTCACCACGCCGGAGCCCGGCGCCAGCACGCGCTCTCCCAGGCGTCCGCCGTCGACGCCCGAATGGACCTGGTCACGGCGCGATCCGTCAACGTCGGTCCAGCTTGCGTAGAGCGAATTGAGCGGCGAGCAAGCGTAGTCCTGCGGGTACACCGGCATGAGCCGGCTCTTTCGAATGTCGTAGCCCTTCTTCATCATTTCGGACTCATCGACGCTGTGAGCGAGCAGGCCTCCGCAGAAGGCGAAGCTGCAGAGCACGACCAATTTGCAGATGAGGGATTTGCTCAGCACGTTGTTTCTTGTCCCATCCTAAACCGAGGTTCAGTTGCGGCGGGCCGCGGGAGCATTAAACGCGCCGGGCTGTGCGAAAACAGGACACTCGCGTCACAGTTCGTGAAGGATAATAATTAAGCTTAATACGGCGGGCATTGGCTCAGGTGTTTCCCGGTGGGGGTTGTCCCGCGCCCCAATCCCGCACGCAGTCGCTCTCCGGCGTTTCACTCTAAGACAGCTGACACACACCGCGCCCCTGCGATCGCGTCCGCGCGCGCTGGCCGAAAGGCCTTTGGCCGATCTGGGATAGGTCCATAAGCGCTTGAAATAAGATGAAAATCTGTGCGGCCCGTGGCTCCGGGCAGTCGTGCCAGAAAACCGTCAGACCCCGTGGCACCGGCTTTGCTCAAGGTCTCTCGAAACTAGAAATCGAGAAGCCGAGGTCGTGGCCGTCTGAGTTTGCGCATGCGTCCGGGAGACCCGGACCGCCGTGCTTAACCTAGCCGATCCCAATCAATCGAAGCCGTTAACAGCTGCTGTCGTGCCGACAGCGGCAACGGCCCGGTTGTGCCTCGCCCAACGTGGCAAAGCCAAATGCTCAATACGGGTCGGGAGTCGCAGATCCGGTACGCGCGTGTTTCGTCGTCGTATCGGTTGCTTCATAGGCATTTCGAGGCGCAAGTCGCGATGCGGCCGCATAAGACGGCGGTCGAGTTCGGCGACGAGATGCTGAGCTACGCCGATCTCGACGCTTATGCGAACCAGATCGCCCATGCGCTCATCGCGCGCGGCGTGCAGCCGGGCGATCTCGTGACGCTTTATCTCAAGAAGTCGCCCCGGCTTTACGGCGCCATGCTCGGCATTCTTAAGGCGGGCGCCGGCTATGTGCCGATCGATCCCCGGTTTCCGCTCGAGCGCATCCGCGCCGTCCTCGAGGATTCGAATTCGAAGGTGGTCGTTTCCGAGCGCCCGCTTGCCGAAGCGCTCGAGGGAGAAATTGCGACGCCGATCCTGCGGCTCGATCTCGAGGCTCTGCGCATCGCGCGATTGCCAGCCGCGAATCCTGAGCTTTCGCGGGCCGCGGACCCGTCCGATCTCAGCTACGTCATCTACACCTCGGGCTCGACCGGGCGTCCCAAGGGCGTGATGATCGAGCATCGCAATGCGGCCGCGTTCGTGCGCAGCCTCAAGTCCGTCTACAGGATCCGGCCGGACGACCGCATTTACCAGGGTTTCTCGACGGCCTTCGATGCGTCGGTCGAGGAGATCTGGGGAGCATTCTCGCGCGGCGGCACGCTTGTCGTGCCGACGGAGGACGTCGAGCGCTCGCCGCTCGACGTTGCCGATTTCGTCAACGAGAAGGAGATCACCTACTTCTCGACCGTTCCCACCATGCTGTCGATGATCGACCGCGAGCTGCCGACGGTTCGCACGCTCGTTCTCGGCGGTGAAGCATGCTCGAACGAGCTCGTATCGCGCTGGGCGATTCCGGGCCGGCGGATGCTGAATACCTATGGCCCGACGGAGGCGGCTGTCGTCGCCACCTGGAGCGAGTGCCGGGCCGGCGTGCCTGTCAGCATCGGCGTGCCGTTGCCGGATTACACGACGCACGTTCTCAATGAGGATCTCGTGCCGGTGGCTCCCGGCGAGAGCGGGGAGCTGTTCATCGGCGGTCCGGCTGTCGCCCGTGGCTACATGAACCTTCCCGAGCTCACGGCCGAGCGCTTCATTGCCAATCCGTTCAATGCGGAGGCCGGTAGCCGCCTTTACAGGACGTTCGACCATGTCCGGCTCGGCGAGAACGGCGAACTCTACTTCCTCGGCCGTCTCGACGGACAGATTAAGATCCGCGGTTTCCGGATCGAGCTCAGCGAGATCGAGTCCGTTCTTCTTCAGCACCCGGCCATCAAATCCGCGGCGGTCAACGTCGTCGACACCAAAGGCCTCAAGGAGCTCGCGGCTTACGTCGTTTACGAGGGCGGCGAGGAGGCGCTTGATCGCAGCGCGCTCGCCGAACTCATGCGCAGCCGTATGCCGTCCTACATGGTGCCGCAGTACCTCGACGTGGTCGGCGAGCTGCCGATGTTGCCGAGCGGCAAGATCAACCGCAAGGCATTGCCGGCGCCGCAAAAGCTGTTGCTCGACGTTGGCGTCGTGGTGAAGCCCTCGGACGAGCTCGAGCGGCAGATCGTGGACGCCTGGCAGCAGACGTTCCGGCTGGCCGAAATCTCGGTAAAGGCGGACTTCTTTCTCGATCTCGGTGGGCATTCGCTGCTCGCCGCGCAGGCTGTGGCGCGCATGCGCGCGTGCACGGGGGCGACGTTCCTTTCCGTGCGCGATGTCTATGAGCACCGGACCGTCGCCGGGCTCGCCGATCACATCCGCCGGTCGGCGCTGCCGCGCGTGGACGCCGATGAGCGCCCTGACAGCGGCGAGAAGATCAACATTCAGTCGCAGACACCGAGCGAGGTTGCGTTCAACAGCGTGCACCCGCTCGCGCGGTGGACCACCGCAACGGTGCAGGCGCTCGTCGCCATCCTCTACTACGGCATCCTGGCATCACCCTTTACCTATGCGGTGCTCGTCATCACGGCTGTGATCGACGGACAAATGCATTGGACTGTTGCGACCGCGCTCTCGACGGTGGTCGGGTTCGTCCTGTGGCCGCTGCTGCTTCTGACCAGCATTGCCGTTAAATGGATCGTGGTCGGCCGCTACAAGGCGGGTCGCTATCCGCTCTGGAGCTTCTACTACCTGCGCTGGTGGATCGCGAACCGCTTCCAGGCGCTGGCTTGGGCCGAGATGTTCAAGGGCACGCCGCTCATGAGCCTCTATTGGCGGCTCATGGGTGCGAAGGTCGGCCGTAACGTTGCGATCTCGACCTACATCTGCACCGCTTTCGACATGGTCACGGTCGGCGACAACACCAGCATCGGCGTCGAGACCCAGATCCTCGGCTATCGCGTCGAGGACGGCTATCTCATTATTGCGCCGGTCACGATCGGCAAGGACTGCTTCATCGGCATGCAGTGCTCGCTCGGCCTGAACGCGCGCATGGGTGATGGCGCCCGGCTCGACGACATGTCGCTCCTGCCGGATGGCATCGAGGTGGGCGCGGGCGAGGCGCGTCGCGGTATTCCGGCACTGCCGGCCACCGTCGCCGTTCCGCAGCCGAAGCGCGCAGCCCGTGACGGGCTCGTGCGCAGGACCGGGCAGACGCTCTCGCGTGCATTCTATGGCCTAATGCACCTCATGCTCATCTACGCGATGGGCTACTTCCTGCTGCTGGCGACGCTGCCGGCGGCGGCGCTCGTGCTGGGCAGCCTCTACCTCGGCGGTCCGTGGTGGGGCGTGGCGGCCGCGTTTGCCGCCGTGCCGGTGTGGATCCTGTCGTACATTCGCGGCGCGATCCTGCTCAAGCGCCTGATAGGGCCGCTCAAGGCCGGCACGGTGCCGCTCAACAGCTTCACGTACCTGCGGCACTGGTTCTCGGCCTATCTGCTCGAGAACACCAAGAGCATCCTGATGCCGATCTACGCGACCGTCTACTTTCCGGCACTGCTGCGGGCGTTCGGCGCCAAGATCGGCAAGGGCGTCGAGATCTCGACCGTCTCTCAGGTTTGCCCCGATGTGCTTGAGATCGGCGACAATAGCTTCCTCGCCGACGCCTGCCTCGTCGGCGGCGAGCGCATTCACAACGGCATGCTTGAGACCGGTGCGGTCAAGATCGGTTCGCGCACGTTCATCGGCAACAGCGCCGTGGTGACCGGTGGCCATACGATCGGCGACGACGTGCTGATCGGCGTATCGTCGACGCCGCCGGCCGGCGATCCGGTGGTTCCCGACGGCACGCGCTGGCTCGGCGCGCCTGGCTTCGCGCTACCGAACACGCAGCAGGTGTGCTGCTTTGCGGAAACGCAGATCTTCAAGCCGAGCTTCTTCGCGCGCACTGAGCGGGCTTTCACGGACGCGTTGCGTATCGTGCTTCCGGGCATGATCACGGTGGGATGCACGATCCTCTTTGTCGTGTATCTCGTCGCGGGATTCCGCTCGTATCCGACCTGGAGCGTACTCGTCGGGATGCCGTTCGTCGCCGCCGCGCTGGCGTTCGTCTCCATCGTGCTCAGTGCGATGGTCAAGGAGGCATTCACCGGGACGCACACGGCCGTCGTGAAACCGCTCTGGTCGCGTTTCGTGTGGCACAACGAGCTCGTCAACGGCGTCTACGAGAGCGTGGCCGCCAACGCCATGCAGCCGCTCATGGGAACGCCGATGGTTGCTACGTGCCTGCGTTTGATGGGCTGCAAGGTCGGCAAGTGGTGCTTCATCGAGACCACGCTGTTCTCGGAGTTCGATCTCGTCGAGATCGGCGACCGGGCGTGCCTCAACCTCGGCGCCACGGTGCAGACGCATCTGTTCGAGGACCGCATCTTCAAGGCGGATCGCCTGCGGATCGGCGACGGCTGCTCGGTCGGAAACATGGCGATCGTGCTGTACGGGACCGAGATGCAGGCCGGGTCTGTGCTTGGGCCGCTATCCGTGCTCATGAAGGGCGAGGAGCTGCCGGCGTTGACCCACTGGCACGGGGTGCCCTGCGAGCCGATCGTCCCCGTCGCGGAGCGGCGCAGCGCTGCTGCCTAGGCCTCGGCTTTTGCTCCTCCCATGAGGCAAGGCCCGCCGCCCGAACGAGGGACGGCGGGCCTTATCTCTCCTGGCCCGGTGTTTTTGATTCCTTTAAGCTTGGGGCAAGGAGTCGCCGAAGCGCGCAGGATCAGAAGGGAACCTCATGGCCGTCACAAGGACCGCTCTCGTCTCAGGCGCAAACCGTGGAATCGGGTTCGAAATCGCGCGGGGGCTGGCACGGCTCGGTGTGTTGGCCGTGATCGGGGCACGCGATCCAAAGGATGGCATGGTCGCGGCCGAGAAGCTGCAGTCGGAAGGCCTCGATGTTCCCGTCGTGGCGCTCGATGTCGACAACGAGGACAGCGCCCTCCAGGCCGTGGCCGAGGTCAAGCGCATCTATGGACGCCTCGACATCCTGGTCAACAACGCGGGCATCCTGATCGACGAGCCGGGCGGCTTCAAAGCCAGCCTCTTCGACCTCAAGCCGGAGACGCTGCGGCGCACGATGGAGACCAATCTGCTCGGGCCGATCCGCCTCATCCAGGCCGCGGCGCCGCTGATGCGCGAACAGGGATACGGTCGTATCGTCAACCTGTCGTCGGGCGCGGGCCAGCTTGCCGAGATGGGGAGCGGCTATCCGGCGTACCGGATGTCGAAAGCGGCGCTCAACGCGCTTACCCGCATTGCCGCCAACGAGCTCGGTGGCGGTAACATCAAGGTCAATGCCATGTGCCCGGGCTGGGTGCGGACCGAGATGGGCGGCCCCGAAGCGCAGCGCAGTCCTGAAGAAGGGGCCGACACGGCCATCTGGCTCTCCACGCTGCCGGATGATGGCCCGACCGGCGGTTTCTTCCGCGATCGCAAGCCGATTGCGTGGTAGGCGGCGCCGTGCCGCCGGCTAGAGGCCGCGTACGAGGTTGCCGACCATCAGCGTCAGATAGGCCGTGATCGACAGCCAGAACTCCTGGTGGGGCAGGTAACGCGGCACGGGCACGAAGCCGAGCTTGGTGATCAGCGCCAAGGTCGCGAGAACGAACGAGATCAGGAAGATCAGGATCGTGGGGGGATTGAGCCTCATGCCGCGAACTCCGTTCCTGGCCTCGATTGCCGACGCCTACCGTCGCGCGGACGCCCGATGCGCAGCGCGCCCGCGGCCGCATCATAGGCAGTGAAACTTGGCGTGCAACGGGGAGCGCGTCTGCGACGTACTTCGGCCGGAGCCATGGGGTCGCTCGGCCACATCACGGCGGTGGTCGGGATTGTCGGGGATGAAGCCGGCCGATCGTTTTGGCGCGGGCAACAGCCGGCACCTAGGTGGTGCGGGCTGCCGGATCCGCCGGGATGATGAAGGTCAAGGACCGACCGTCAGTGTCGCGGCAGGTCACGGCGAGATCGCGCGCGCCGTTGGTCGGGGTACCTTCCGCAGGCTCGACGTTCGTCACGGAGATCACCTCGAGGACACGCTTACCCTTGGCCCCCGAAAAGGTGATGCGATCTCCCACGGTCAGATCCGCAGCGAACGGCGCGACCGACCAGGCTGCAGGCTCAAGCGCCGCGCCGGCTGCGTTGGGATGACGTTTCTCCGTCAGCCAGTAGGCTTCGCTGCCGGCGACCAGCGGCCGCTTCGGGTCGGTTTCGATGGCCACCTGCTGGGCTGGTGCCTCAAGGGCCGCCGTAAAGCGTCCGACGACCAGGGCTTCCGTATTGGCGGCGGCAATTCCCGCTCCGATGAGGGTGAGCAGGGCCAAGCCCGTGCTGGCGCGGGCGGTCGGCGTTGCGGGGAGCGAGAAGCGGCGAAGCGTCATGTAAGCAGCCCTCTGACAAACTCCGGATCACGATATTCTGTAACGCTTATAGCGTGGTCGTGGTTCACGCGCGAGCCCGGTGGCCGATTGTCGGGGCTCCAGATAGTTAAAGCTTTACACACGCGGGAGATTTTCGTTGCGCTGAACGGGCCGAGCGCCGGTTTTGCTGGTGGTGGCATAGGCCCGGCGCAGGTGACCCACGAAGGCGACGTTGAAGACCACGATGGCCGTCACGGCACCGGCGAGAAGCACGGCCGAGGCGTTTCTGTCGAGCATGGCGCCGGCCGAGGTGCCGGAGCTGGCTGCGATACCCAGGTGCCAGGCCGTCAGCCCGGCGAGCAGAGCAAAGACCGCAAGTCCCGCCAGCAGATCAGGCAGGTGCTTGCGAAAATGCGGAGATAGGTCCTTACGCGGCATGCGATGGATCCTCCTTTCCAAAGATTCGAGCCTCACGTGATCCGAAGCCGATGACACCGCCGCGCTGTGGCGGGGGTTAGCCCGGATTGTGGCGATTGCAGGCTATTCCTTGGGACGGAAAATTTAATCTTGTGTTTGTGCCCATTGCGACACGTTGGGATTGTCAAAGCCTGTTAGGCCTTAGGCGTATTGAACTTCCGAGGCGCTAAGCGTAGCGTCCGCGCCGCTTGCTGGCACACCACAAGCCAAATCTCTGTCCAACCGGGAAAGATCGCCGCTATGGGCTTTTTTGCCGACAGCCTGAACCGTATACAGCCATCCGCCACCATCGCCGTGTCCATGAAGGCGCGCCAGCTCAAGGCAGAGGGGCGGGACATCATCTCCCTTTCGGCCGGTGAGCCGGACTTCGACACGCCGGACAACATCAAGCAGGCGGCGATCAAAGCCATCAATGACGGCAAAACCAAGTACACCGACGTCGACGGCATTCCGGAGCTGAAGGCGGCCATCGTCGCTAAGTTCAAGCGCGACAACGGGCTCGAGTACAAGGCCTCGCAGGTGTCGGTCGGCACCGGCGGCAAGCAGGTGCTCTACAATGCGCTGCTCGCGACTCTGAATCCCGGCGACGAGGTGGTCATCCCGGCGCCGTGCTGGGTGTCGTATGCCGACATCGTGCTGCTCGGTGGCGGTAAGCCGGTGTTTGCCGAGACGAAGCTCGAGGACGGCTATCGCCTCAAGGCCGAGGCGCTCGACCGCGCCATCACTCCGCAGACCAAGTGGCTGATCCTGAACTCGCCGTCGAATCCGACGGGCGCGGCCTACTCGCACGCCGATCTCAAGGCGCTCACCGATGTGCTCCTGCAGCCGAAGAACAAGCATGTCTGGGTGTTGACCGACGACATGTACGAACACTTGATCTACGACGGGCACAAGTTCTTCACGCCGGCGCAGGTGGAGCCCGCCCTTTACGACCGCACGCTGACCATGAACGGCCTCTCCAAGGCCTATTGCATGACTGGCTGGCGGCTTGGTTATGCGGCGGGTCCGGAGCCGCTGATCAACGCCATGCGCAAGCTGCAGTCGCAGTCGACCTCGAACCCGAACTCGATCACGCAGTGGGCCGGCGTCGAGGCGCTCAACGGACCGCAGGACTTCATCGCCAAGAACAATGCCGTGTTCGTGCAGCGGCGCGACCTCGTGGTCGGCATGCTGAATCAGGCCAACGGGCTCACGTGTCCGAAGCCGGAAGGCGCGTTCTACGTCTATCCGAGCTGCGGGGGCACCATCGGCAAGACCACGCCCAAGGGCGTCACGATCAAGACCGACGAGGACTTCGTGACGGCTTTGCTCGAGGACGAGGGTGTGGCCGTGGTGCATGGCGCGGCCTTCGAGGGCTCGCCGGCGTTCCGCATCTCGTATGCGACCTCGACGGAAGCGCTGACGGAAGCCTGCACGCGCATTCAGCGCTTCTGCGGGAACCTGAAGTAGGCTGTCAGTAGAGCGCGAGGCGGCCGCCCAAAGCCAGGATGCCGCCGAAGACGATCGCGATTGCTCCGGCAAGGCAGCGGCTCATCGACCTTGGTCGCTCATCATGCGTGGAGCCAAAAGAAAACGGGCCGCATTGGCGGCCCGCCGCATCGGATCTTGGATGCTCTCAGCGGCTCGGAAGCAGTGCACGGGGGGAATGCACGCGGATGTCCGAGAGCGAGAGCATGTGCGCGATCCAATGCTCGAACCGCGCGAACGGCAATGACATGCGCCGCGCGGCAGTCGCTGCGGCGGCATGGCCGTTACGCAGCGCAACCTCAGGCTGGAGCAGCGTCCAATCCGTCAAATCTTCCTCTCGCGACGCCATGGCATAGCCCGCCGCGTCCGCTGCTCGGAGAAGAGATTTGTTTAGTGATTCCTTACTCATTGGGGCACGTCCTTTTCAGCGTAAGCGCTACACCGGGCCGTTTGGTTCCGCCAACTCGCCCAACTTTTTCGCCTAGCTTCCGCCTCTCCCAAGGCGACGTTTCTTTTTGCCGTGTCAGTGCCGTTCGGTCTGTTCTCCAGAGCCTTATTGGGCCCTTGCGATGACACGTTCATGATGCTGCCGAAGCGCATTTTCTTCAAGTAATTTTTCGTAACAAACTTCACGAACCGTGCTTGCGCATGTGCGAATACTTGTTGCATTGCAGCAGTTTGCATCGGCCGTCAGGCCCGGGCCCTCAAGACACGGGGCCTTGAGTTTGATCAGCAATGATCAGTGCAAGACTAAGTAGGAAGCCTCTTGCGTCTTTTCTGTCCCGGCGCGACGATCAAGAGGTTGCGCTCCTTCGGGAGGCGCGGGGGTGCGCGACGCGCATCCCTTCGCGCCTCGTAGCGCTCACCCGGAATAAACAATCCGGGAAGCGGGAAGGAGGACACCATGGGGCAATCCGACGGCCCGAGAGGCACTACAGGTGCCGGCTCAGGGCATACTTCGGGCCGCAGCACCCGCTGCATCGCACTGATCGGCCCGTTTCTTTCCGGCAAGACGACGCTGCTTGAAGCCATCCTGGCGCGCACTGGCGCTATCCCGCGCGCGGGCGCGGTGGCCGACAAAACAAGCGTGGGTGACGCGTCGCCCGAGGCGCGGGACCATAGCATGAGCGTCGAGCTCAACATCGCAGACGCGAACTTCCTTGGAGATACATTCACATTTGTCGATTGTCCTGGGTCGATCGAATTCCAGTACGAAGGCGCCGGGGCGCTGACGGCTTGCGACGCGGCGGTCGTCGTCTCTGAACCTGATCCGAAACGCGTTCCGGCGCTGCAGGTGATCCTGAAGCAGCTCGAGGACCGCGGCATCCCCCACCTTCTGTTCCTGAACAAGATCGATGCCTGCACGACGCCGATCCGCGAGATCATCCCGGCGCTGCAGCCCGCATCCACCAAGCCGCTCGTGCTGCGGCAGATCCCGATCTGGGAGAACGGCGTCGCGACCGGCTTCATCGACCTCGCGCTCGAGCGGGCGTTCCTGTTCCGCAAGAACGCGCCATCAGAGATGGTCGAGATCCGCGCGGCCGACATCGAGCGCGAGAAGGAAGCGCGCTTCCACATGCTCGAGCAGCTCGCCGACTACGACGACGACTTAATGGAAGCCCTTCTGTCGGATGCGGCGCCCGAAAACGGAATGGTGTTTGCCGATCTCTCGCGTGAGTTCGAGCATGGGCTGATCTGCCCGGTGCTGATCGGCTCGGCGCAGAACGGCAGCGGTATCCTGCGGCTTCTGAAAGCGATCCGGCACGAGGTGCCGTTCGTCGAGACGACCGCGAGACGGCTCAAGGTCGAGAATGCCAAGAGTGCGGCTTTCGTCCTCAAGACATTGCACACGGGGCACGGCGGCAAGCTCTCGATCGCGCGCGTGCTGACGGGCGAGCTTCCCGACGGGGCCAGCGTGAGTGGCGGAGAGGCGGTTGAGGAACGTGTGGCCGGCGTCCATGCGCTCAAGGGCGAGGAGACGCAGAAGCGTGCCGCGGCGCAGGCCGGCGATACGGTCGCGCTCGGCCGTCTCGACGGCGTCAGGACCGGCGATACGATCACGGCCGAGAAATCCGGCATCGTGCAGATCGCGGCGCCGCGACCGCCCGAGCCGGTGCTGGCATCCGGTATCGGGCTCAAGGACCGCAAGGACGAGGTCAAGCTGTCGTCGGCGCTCGGCAAGCTGATCGAGGAGGATCCGTCTCTCGTCATCGAGCACAACAAGGACACGCATCAGGTGCTGCTCAAGGGGCAGGGCGAAATGCATCTCCGCGTTGCGTTCGAGCGGCTGAAGCGCAAGTACGGTGTCGTTGTCGATCGGCAAAAGCGGCAGGTCCCTTACAAGGAGACCATTCGCAAGCCGATCGAGATCCGCGGTCGGCACAAGAAGCAATCCGGCGGGCACGGGCAGTTCGGAGACGTCGTGCTCACGATCCGGCCGCAGCCACGCGGGGCGGGCTTCGCGTTCGACGACACGATCACGGGCGGCGTGGTGCCGAAGCAGTTCATCCCGTCGGTCGAGATCGGCGTTGCCGACTACATGAAGCACGGTCCGCTCGGCTTTCCCGTCGTCGACGTGGCGGTGACGCTGACGGACGGCTCATTTCATACCGTCGACAGCTCGGACATGGCGTTCCGGCAGGCGGGGCGCCTCGCCATGAGCGAGGGACTGCCCAAGTGTCAGCCGGTGCTGCTCGAGCCGGTGATGGCGGTCGAGATCTCGGTGCCGTCGGAGGCGACGGCGCGCGTCAACGGGCTCATCTCGCAGCGCCGCGGGCAGATCCTTGGCTTCGATGCCCGGGACGGCTGGCCGGGGTGGGATGTCGTGTCGGCGCACATTCCGGAGGCCGAGATCGAGGATCTGATCGTCGAGCTGCGCTCAGCGACCGCGGGCGTCGGCACCTACACGGCGGCGTTCGATCACCTCGCCGAGCTGACAGGACGGCTTGCCGATCAGGTGCTGATCAGCCACGGCGAGGCGGCGGAGTAGGGCGGTCAGGACGCAAGGGCGCCAACGCCCTTGCGTCTTTATTCGGTCCGCTTTGTCTAGCGACGGCGGTCATCACGCTGCTTTGAGCGTGACCACGTTTCTTGAGGAGGCTTCATGCCGGCGAACGGCTTGTAATCGGCGCGCCACCAGCCAGGTTTGCGCTGGCCGGGAGGCGGCGCGCGCCAGCCCGGTCGAGGACGAGGCTTGAACGCGTACCAGCGGTTGCGTTCGCCATACCAAGGCTGCTTTGTGTAGTGGCGACCCCAATAGTCGTTGGCGACGAAACGGATGGCCGGAATGCGGATGGCGGTCAGGCCGATATCCGGCAGAGGCATATATTGGCCGCGATACTCGAAGGCGAGATATTCGCTGACCACCCAGCCGCGGCTGCCGCCCCAAACGACGTCGCACCAGGATTCGTCGCTAAGGCACCCTCGAATATCAACCGGCGTTCCTTCGGGAATGAGATTGACTCTCGGGAAGTCGATATCCGGGCCAGCTCGCATATTGACGTTGGCGGTGGAGTAACCGGGGGCTGCGTGCGCTGCTGCGCCAGCTCCGACGACAATGCCCATCGCGGCAATTATGAGTTTAAGTTTTCTCATTGATGACCCCTCGTCATGGCGTGCGCCGCTAGGAGTCATCGAACGTGGGCATGAAAATGACCTTCAAGATGGCGATTTATTACAATCACCGTAAGATTTTCTGTGCGCAGTCGGAGGGCCCGTAGGTTTGCGGTTCTAAAAGCGAAGTGGAACGCGGCGCGCGACCGTGATCTCCGCGGGCGACAGCTCGCAAGCATAAGCGATGGCTTCGACGCCCGCTTCGCGTGCCACTTGAAACGCCGCCGCGTAGCGCGGGTCGATGTCGGCTGCGAACGTGAAGCTCTGGGCGTCGGCGCGCTGGATCAGATAGAGCATGACGGCGCGGTGGCCGGCGGCGACCATGTTTCCCAATTCGACCAGATGCTTGACGCCGCGCTCGGTCACCGAATCCGGAAACTCGGCGAGGCCATCGTTGCGCGACAAGTGCACGTTCTTGATCTCGACGTAGGCTAGGCCCTTGCCGGGGTCTTCGAGCAGGATGTCGATGCGGCTCGAGAGGCCGTATTTCACCTCGCGCCGGAGGGTGGCGTAGCCCGCAAGTTCGGGGATTTGGCCCGCCGTTATGGCCTCGGTGACGAGGCGGTTGGGGTGGTTGGTGTTGATGCCGACCAGCACCGGGCCGCTGCCCAGGTCGGCCTCGACCAGCTCCCAAGTGTGCGCATACTTGCGCGCTGGGCTGGCGCTGACCGAGAGCCAGACGATGGCGCCCGGCACGGCGAGGCCCATCATGGAGCCCGTGTTCGGGCAGGTGGCGGTGACGATCTCGCCCGTATCGAGGCTCACGTCGGCTAGGAACCGCTTGTAGCGCTTGAGGAGGCGACCGCGGACGAGGGGGGAAGGGAATTGCATGGCCGGCGAGCATTAGTGGCGCCGGCGCGCGTCCGCAATGCCAATTGCGATGGCACGTTCTATATAGATGCGGTCACCAACGAGGAAACGCACGTGTCTGAACCCGTCACCGCCGCGGTGCTCATTATCGGCGACGAGATCCTTTCGGGCCGCACCAGGGATTGCAACAGCAGTGCCATCGCCGCGCACCTGACCGGCATCGGCATCGCGCTGCGCGAGATCCGCGTCGTGGGCGATGTCGCCGAGGACATCATCTCCGCCGTCAACGCGTTACGCGCCCGCTATACCTATGTCTTCACAACGGGCGGCATTGGTCCGACCCACGACGACATCACCGCCGATGCCATCGGTGCCGCGTTCGGTGTTGCGGTCGATATCGATCCGAGGGCGGTGGCGCTGATGGCGCCGGCGTATGCGGCGCGCGGCATCGAGCTCACGGCTGCGCGGTTGCGCATGGCGCGGATTCCGGCCGGCGCCGAACTCGTAGAAAGCGACATCTCGCCGGCCCCGGGCTTCCAAAAAGGCAACGTCATCGTCATGGCCGGCGTGCCGGACATCATGCGTTCTATGTTGGTTGCTGTGACAAACCACCTCAGGACCGGGCCAAAACTTAACGCTGTTTCGATCGTCGTGGCGCAGGCCGAGGGTGAGATCGCGGATCTTTTCTCGGCGCATCAGGCGGCCTACCCCGACGTCGCCATGGGCAGCTATCCTTCTTTTGCGGAAGGGCGTTATAGGACCGAGCTGGTCTTGCGCTGCGCCGATCCGGGTCGCCTCGAGGAGGCGCGTGCAGGCCTCGCGCATCTGCTCGCGGAGCGAGAATTGCTCTGAAACGGGGCGCCGGCGAACGGCGTTAACTTTTAACCATGCGGCAACATCGCCGCTCCCTTGCCATCGTTGCAGCTGCTTCCTTCCGCCCGCTTACACGGGCGGCCGAGGGACACAAGCGGCCGTCTTTCCCGAAAACAACGATGGAGCTGATCGATGAGAACCCCTTCGACCAGGCGCGCGGCCTTGGGCGTTCATAAGATCGGACGGGTGGGACTTGCTTCTCTCGCGCCGGCCGTTGGAGCTTTGCTGCTGGCCTCCGGCATGGGTGATGCCCAGGCCAAGACGCCGGGTAAGACCTACTGCTTTTATGGCAAGTGCCACCGCGTGAAGACGGTCGCCGAGACGCAGGCGCTGATCGGCAAGGAGGAGGTTCTGATGGCCTCCCATTACGATTCCTGTAAGCGTGACCGTTACAACCCGTGTGGCCTGACCTCGTCAGGCGAAAGGTTCAACTCCGAGGCGGCCGACAACGCGGCGAGCCCGATCTACCCGGACGGCACGACGCTGCTCGTCTGGTCGCCGGACACCAAGGTTTCAATCGTGCTGCGCGTCAACAACGCCGGCCCCTACTGGGGCAATCGTCGGCTCGACGTCTCGCGCCGGGCTGCCGAGAAGCTCGGCTTTGCCAAGCGCGGCGTCGCCAAGCTCCAGGTCCGCGTGATCTCCGCGCCGACGGCGGCGGAGGCCCGTTACAAGCGTAACCGCAAGTACGATCCGGTTCCGGGCTACATCGGTGAGTTCGCGAGCCTCGACGAGGCTCAGGCCGGGGCTGCGACCGCCTACATGGTGGCCGGGCTGCCGTCGCCGTTCCCGCAGACAAGCGCGCCGACGGTCGTCGCCGCGGTTAATCCCGCGCAGGTGGCAGGCTCTGCCGGTACGCAGAGCGGCGCGACGCTCGAGACGCCGACGGTACTCGCAGCCGCAGCCGCCGTGCCGGCTGAGGCCGCCCAGCCCGTGGCCATCCAGCTGGCGGCGACGCAGGCTGTCATCCCGACGGCCAAGGTGGCCGGCTTCGTCGCCGTGGCCGAGGTCGAAGAAATTGCCGTCAAGGAAGCCAAGCCGGTGGTCGTGGTGGCACAGGCTGCCGAGGCCGACGCTGCTGAGGCTCCCATCGTGCGCCAGCGCAGCCATGCCGAGCGCACGGCCAAGCGCAACTCGCGCTCTCACCGGGTCGCCGCGCGGCAGAAGAAGCGTCAGGTCGTTGCCAAGCAGCGCCAGGTGGTCGTCGCGAAGCGCGAGCGTACGGTCGTCCAGAAGCGTGCGGTCGCGACGGCGGAGCTACGCGAGCCGCCGGCCCGCAAACAGACGCCGGGCCGCAAGCCGGTTACGCAGGACGGCACCAACGATATGTCGATGTTCTCGCGGCATGTGCATGCCGGCCAGGAGCGGTTGGCATCGCAGGAGCCCAAGCGCCGTCGTCCGGCCTACACCAGCTTGGCGCACTCGCGTGATGGTCACGAAGGCTGATCCGCGTTCGCGGCTCGAAGCATGACGTAGCTGCAGGGGGGTCGTCCCCGTCCGCGGCGCGCGACTACGACGATGCGTCCGTGTCTCCGGGAGGAGATGCGGGCGCTTTCTTTTTTAGACGGTCACGCCGTTCGTCGGCGAGCGCACAGCCTCTCCGGCGGCGTCGCGCCGAGGTTGATCGTAAAGCTCGTAGTGCGTCTCAAGCATGTCGAGGAACATGGCGACCAGGTCGAGTAGCGCGCCGAGCTCCATCTTGCCAGCGACCAGATACTGCTCGGTGACGGTCAGGCTTGCGGCTTCGAGCGGCGCGGGGTCGTCCTCGGCGATGAGGCCGCGCGAGCGCAGGTAGGTCGTAACGCCGTCGCCGGCGTCGAACGCGTAGGACGTCTCGTCGGTGAGGCTCTTGGCTGCGTCCGCGACGATCTCGGTGCTGCTCGTGTAGAGCCGCGTGATCAGTTTGAACTGGCTGTCCACCTTCGCGAGCTGCTGGGCGCTCTTGCGCGACTTCAGAACGCGGGCGAGCAACAGCATCTCGAGCGTGCGCGCGGCCTCGATGGCGGCGCGCTCCTCGTGACGCTGCTCGGTCAGGCCGTCGGAGGCCCTCGCGTCGCCGGCGTTCCAGCGCAGCGTGGACTTCAGGAGATCTTCGCCCGCGGCGAGCGCAGAATCGAGATGGTCGGCCAGAAGGTAGACGATGGCGGGGGCCGCGTGATCGGCGGACGACATGGATGGCTCCCAACTGCTTCCGGCGCGCCGGTCCCTCTCGTGCGTTCGGGATGCTTCGGCTCGTCCGGTCGACTGTTTGACATTCGTTCGACGCAATAGTGGACCGATTCGGGGAGCCTCGAAGGGGCCAGCGCCACGGCATCGACAGCAATGTCGTCAGCTTTCGCATATCTTGGCGAGGTGTTGCGCGAAGTGGTGCGCGGGCGGATGAAGAGCGTCGGGACCGCTTATTTGCTGAGCCAGGCCGCGAACGGCGCAAGCGGCGCAGGATGTCTGGGGGCTGCGCGCTGAACCGCAAGTTCCGCTTCATTGCGGGAGGCGTAGATGCCGACGGGGTCGGCTGCCTCACCGTCATTGTCCGCTACCGCTTCAAGCGGTGCGAAGGAGCCAGCGATCAATCTCGCGGCTGCTGCTGCGGGCCGCGCGACGTAACAACGTCCATCCGGCAGATCGAGCAGTTCGAAGAGAGATGCGGCTGTCGAGAAGTGAGGCGGCATCGCGGGCTCCGGTCTCATGGTCAGCGTGATGTCATGGTCGCCAAAAGCAGGCGCATACGCAGGAGCACATTTCGTCGCTCTTAAACGGAAGAGGGCGGGACCTTGCGGCCCCGCCCTCGTTGTCTCAGCTGCAGCCGCTGGTGGAGCCGCAGGTATCGCATTTGAGGCAGGTGCCGTTTCGAACCATCGTGAAGTTCTGGCACTCGGGGCATGAGACGCCCTCGTAGCCTCTGAGCCGCGCCTCCGCGACACGGTCGTTCGACGAGCGAGACTTCACCACCTGCGTCTCCGAGACCGTCGTGCGCCGGAACATCACCTCGGTGTCGGCCTTGAGCGCGGTCGCGCCTTCGCTGGCGTAGAGCGCGGTGGCGCCCTCGCTCACCGGATAGGCTACGAGATCGGGACGCAGCGAGGACAGGCTCAGCGCCGGGTCGGTCTCGGCGTGGTGCGCGCGACCGCCAGCCGCGGCGAGCCGCAGGTTGCCGCGCATGAAGCCCTTCGACACGACCTTGGTCACGCTCTCCGGCAGGTCGAGGTCGAGTTGCTCGTCGGTCTCCTCGTCTGAGGAGCCGAGGCCGGTCTCGCCCACGATCTCGCGCGGATCGACATGCGCGAGATCGTTGCGGCCGAGATAGGACACGGCGAGCTCGCGGAAGATGTAGTCGAGGATCGAGGTGGCGTTCTTGATCGTCTCGTTGCCCTGCACGAGGCCCGCGGGCTCGAAGCGCGTGAAGGTGAAGGCCTCCACGTACTCCTCGAGCGGCACGCCGTACTGCAGGCCGAGCGAGATGGCGATGGCGAAGTTGTTCATCAACGAGCGGAAGGCGGCGCCTTCCTTGTGCATGTCGATGAAGATCTCGCCCAGCGAGCCGTCGTCGTATTCGCCCGTGCGCAGGTACACCTTGTGGCCGCCGACAGAGGCTTTCTGCGTGTAGCCCTTGCGACGGCCGGGCATCTTTTCGCGCTCGCTGATCTTCGAGCGGCTCTCTGCGAGCTTCAGCTCACGCTCGAGCTCGGTCACGCGCTTTGCGAGCTTCTCGGCCGCGGCCATGATGCGATCGACCTGCGGCTTGTCGGCCGTCATCTGCTCGACGGCCTCGTCCTGCTCGTCGACATCGTCGCCGAGGACCTGCGCGTTCAGAGGCTGCGAGAGCTTGGAGCCATCGCGGTAGAGCGCGTTGGCCTTGAGCGCGAGGCGCCAGGAGAGCTTGTAGCTCTCTTTGCAGTCTTCGACGGTCGCCTCGTTTGGCATGTTGATGGTCTTCGAGATGGCACCCGAGATGAACGGCTGCGATGCCGCCATCATGCGGATGTGGCTCTCGACCGAGAGGTAGCGCTTGCCCTTGCGGCCGCAGGGCGAGGCGCAGTCGAACACCGGCAGATGCCCGGGCTTGATGTGCGGCGCATCCTCGAGCGTCATCGCGCCGCAAACGTGCTCGTTGGCGGCCTCGATATCCTTCTTCGAGAAGCCGAGGTGGGCGAGCAGATCGAACGTCGGGTCGTCGAGCTTCGAGGCTGGGATGCCGAGCGTGCCGGTCAGGAACGCGTCGCCGATCGTCCAGCGGTTGAACACGAACTTGATGTCGAATGCCGTGCCGAGGCTGGCCTCGATCTTCTGGATGATCTCCTGCGTGAAGCCGCGCGACATGAGGGACGCGTGGTTGATGTGCGGCGCCTGCGCCAGCGAGCCGTGGCCGACGGCGTAGGCCGTGATCTCCGCGATCTCGCTTTCGCGATAGCCGAGGTAACGCAGCGCCTCCGGCACGGCGCGGTTGATGATCTTGAAGTAGCCGCCGCCTGCGAGCTTCTTGAACTTCACGAGCGCGAAGTCCGGCTCGATGCCCGTGGTGTCGCAATCCATGACGAGGCCGATGGTGCCGGTCGGCGCCACGACGGTGGACTGGGCGTTGCGGAAGCCGTGCTTCTGTCCGAGATCGATGGCGAGATCCCAGGCGCTCTGCGCGGCGGCAACGAGGTTCTGGTCGGGGCAGCCTGCGACGTCCAGCGGCACCGGCGCGATCGACAGGCGCTCGTAGCCATCCGCCTTGCCATAAGCCGCGCGGCGGTGGTTGCGGATCACGCGCAGCATGTCGGTGCGGTTCGGCTCGTAGTCCGGGAACGTTCCAAGCTCGCCGGCCATCTCGGCCGACGTAGCGTAGGACACGCCCGTCATCTGCGCCGAGATGGCGCCGCAGATGGCGCGGCCGGCATCCGAGTCATAGGGGATGCCCGAGGCCATCAAGAGGCCGCCGATGTTGGCGAAACCGAGACCGAGCGTGCGGTAGCGATAGGAGAGCTCCGCGATCTGACGCGAGGGGAACTGCGCCATCAGCACCGAGATCTCGAGCACGATGGTCCAGAGCCGGCAGGCGTGCGCGAAGCTCTCGGTGTCGAAGCTCTTGTCCTCCGGCTTGCGGAAGGTCAGCAGGTTCAGCGACGCGAGGTTGCACGCCGTGTCGTCGAGGAACATGTACTCAGAGCACGGGTTCGAGGCGCGGATCGGGCCCGACTGCGGGCACGTGTGCCAGTCGTTGATGGTGGTGTGGAACTGGATGCCGGGATCGGCGGACGCCCACGCGGCATGGCCGATCTGCTCCCACAGATCGCGGGCGCGCACCGTCTTCACGGTCTTCTTGCTGGTGCGCGAGGTCAGCGCCCACACCTTGTCCTCTTCGACGGCGTTGAGGAACTCGTCGGTGACGCGCACCGAGTTGTTCGAGTTCTGGCCGGAGACGGTGAGGTAGGCCTCGCTGTCCCAGTCGGTGTCGTAAGTCGCGAAGTCGATGTCCTTGTAGCCCTGGCGCGCGAACTGGATGACACGGTGCACGTAGTTCATCGGCACGTCGTCACGGCGTGCGTCCTTGATGGCGCGCTTCAACGCCGGGTTCTTGGCGGGGTCGAAGCAGGCATCACCTTCCGCCTCGCAATTGACAGCGGCTTTCATCACGGCCTTGAGGCGCTTCTGGCAGATGCGCGAGCCGGTGACGAGAGCGGCCACCTTCTGCTCTTCCTTCACCTTCCAGCCGATGTACTCCTCGATATCGGGATGGTCGACGTCGACAACGACCATCTTGGCAGCGCGACGCGTGGTGCCGCCCGATTTGATGGCGCCGGCTGCGCGGTCGCCGATCTTGAGGAAGCTCATGAGGCCCGACGAGCGGCCGCCGCCGGACAGCTTCTCGTTGGCGCCACGCAGGCTCGAGAAGTTGGAGCCGGTGCCCGAGCCATACTTGAAGAGGCGTGCCTCACGGACCCAGAGATCCATGATGCCGTTCTCGTTGACGAGATCGTCGTTCACCGACTGGATGAAGCAGGCGTGCGGCTGCGGGTGCTCGTAGGCGGACTGCGAAACCGTCAGCTCGCCGGTCTGGTAGTCGACATAGAAGTGGCCCTGGCCGGGGCCGTCGATGCCATAGGCCCAGTGCAGGCCGGTGTTGAACCACTGCGGCGAGTTCGGCGCTGCCATCTGACGAGCGAGCATGTAGCGGTGCTCATCGTAGAAAGCGCGCGCGTCCTCCTCGGTGGTGAAATAGCCGCCCTTCCAGCCCCAATAGGTCCAGGTGCCGGCGAGACGGTCAAAAACCTGGCGGGCGTCCGTCTCACCGCCGAAGCGCTCGTCCTCCGGGAGCGCTGCGAGCGCGCGCTCATCCGGAGCCGAGCGCCACAGCCACGACGGGACCTGCGTCTCCTCGATCTTTTTCAGGCGGCGCGGCACGCCGGCTTTGCGAAAATACTTCTGGGCCAGGATGTCGGCTGCGACCTGGCTCCAATCCTCGGGCACCTCGAAGCCTTCGAGGCGGAAAACGACGGATCCATCGGGGTTCTTGATCTCGGAAGTCGCGCGGCGGAACGTGATGCTCTCGTACGGAGATTTGCCGGCAGTGGTGAAGCGCCGCGTGATCTTCATCTTTCCCTCGTGCAGTTTCGATGTTCGGACGGGCGGCGCAACGAGCTACGGAATGGCGACGCGATTTATCGGTTGTATTTCGGACACACTTCACCTGCGGACCGCCAAGGCATTTGACGGCCCTTCGGACAGCTTCCCGTGCTGTCGTAGACGCAGGCGCTACTATGTCTGATGAGCACTTTTGAGCTCGCCGCCCGCTTCCCCAGATTTCCCCCTCAGGCAGGGCGGCGATGGGTCAAAGCTAGCCTGATTCGAGTCAGGGCGAAATAGTGGCGGCCTAGATTTTGTGGGTCGCAGAGGCAGCCACATCTATATCTAGTGGTGTTGGCAAGTTGGGGATTGGGGGCCGGAAAAGCCCGAAAAATCAGGCTTGGCGCCGAATGCCGCAAAAATGAGCGTGTGTAAAAGCTCGCATTCCTGGGTTTCGGGCCGGCTCCCAGAGCCTAATCCGATTCCGTTTGTCGCAGGTACCCAGGCGCATGTTGTAATTCTGCCGCAAAGGCTGTGGCAGCAACTCGGGCCGCATGCTGTTCCGTGGCGGCCGGCGCGGGACAATGCGCACTGGCGCTCCGGCAAGCGACAGGTTAATCCCAATGGAATTGCGGTGCGGAGGCGCGGTTCATGGGCATCTTCAGCGAGATCTTCAGCTGGTGGGGCGGCAATACGTGGGGAACGCGGCTCACCATCGCGCGGCAGGGCCGGTACGTCGGCAGCGACGACTTCGGCAACCGCTACTATGAGCAGATCAAGGGGGTCGGGCCTGAAGGTCCGCTCGGCCGCCTTCGGCGCTGGGTGACGTACACCGACCTCGCCGAGCCGTCGAAGGTGCCGCCGGAATGGCATGGCTGGCTGCATTATACGTTCGATACGCCTCCGACTGAGGAGCGCTATACGCCGAAGCACTGGGAGAAGCCGCATCGTCCCAACATGACGGGCACGCCGGAAGCGTATCGCCCAGCCGGGTCGATTCTCGGAGCGGGCCAGCGGCCCCGCGCGACGGGCGATTACAAGCCGTGGCGGCCGGAATAGCCTAAAACGGCGCCGATGGGGTTGCCCAGCCATGGCTACGCCATCGTTGCGTCGCAGTTGAGCATTCGGCGCATGCGCGTCAGGTGTGCCGCGTCTCCAATCGCAAATGCAGGATTCGTTTTCATGATCGGCCTCGGAACAGGCATCCGGCACGTCGCGATGAAGGGAAGGGTACGTTTCTGTGGGCCGCTCGTCGTGGTGGTTGCAGCTGTCGCGGCCACGCCGGCGGGTGCCAACGAGCGGCTCGAGAATCGCGTCGCGGTGTTCTCGGCCCTCGACAAGGTGACGGCGACCATCAAGACGCTCGAGATCCCGATCAACGAGACGGTGCAGTTCGGGGCGCTGAAGGTTACGCCACGGGTCTGCTACACGCGTCCGCCGACCGAGCAGCCGAAGACGACAACCTTCGTCGAGGTCGACGAGGTGCAGCTCGACGGCAATGAGAAGCGCGTCTTCTCCGGCTGGATGTTTGCGCAGAGTCCGGGGCTCAATGCCGTCGAGCATCCGGTGTTCGACGTCTGGCTCACCGATTGTCAGAAGCCGCGCAACGCTGTCGCTCAGCGGCCGGTGCCCAGTCCCGACAATCCCGAAGGGGCGGTACCGTGGGGCGTCGAAACCGAGCCGACGGACGAGCCGCAGGAGCTACAGCGGCGGCGCGTGCGGCGCTGAGATAGGTCACCCGCGCTCACAACTGTGTCGGCCAGGACTCACGCCAGTAAGGAATGACGCGTGCGGTTACCAATCCCCCGTCTTTTCTCTACCGCGAATCCCTCTTCGCGAGCATTCTCCGCATCAAACAACACATTGCGCCGCCCTAGGGGCCTGATCCATCGGAAGTTCCTCGTGGAACCGACGATTGCGTGACGGTTTATTAACGTGAGCGCAACCGTTGGCTGGCTTCTTGCGGCCGAGACATTGGGAGCCTCCGCATGTTCGATACCCGCTCCATCGCGTATGACGCGACTTTCATGATCCTCTACATCGGGCTCGCCGCCGCGATGGCGGTGCTGTCGCTGTTGCTACTGGCGTTCGCCGCGCTCGACATCGAGTTCGGGCCGCACCAGGTCTGGGCTGCGGTGGTGAACATTGCCGGCTGGGCTTTGCTGCCCTTTGCGCCGCGTCTGTACCGGCGGCTCGTCGGCCACCGCTTCTCGTGGCGCGCCAACAGTGCGCTGGGCGGCCAGATCTAGGATCTAGGCTTTGGTTCTGCGCATTTTCTAACGACGAGCCGATGCCGCTTCGCCGGAAAATGCTTTATCCGATCAGCTTGGCGGCGTGCGGCGCGAAGTAGGTGAAGATGCCTGACGCGCCGGCGCGCTTGAACGCCAGCAAACTCTCCAGGATCGTCTTGTCGGCATCGAGCCAGTCTTTTTCGGCGGCGGCCATGATCATCGCGTACTCGCCCGAGACCTGATAGGCGAAGGTCGGCACGCGGAACGTCTCCGAGACGCGGCGCACGATGTCGAGATAGGGCATTCCAGGCTTCACCATCACCAGATCGGCGCCTTCGGCGAGGTCGA
Source organism: Hyphomicrobium sp. CS1GBMeth3 (assembly GCF_900117455.1). Taxonomy (NCBI): domain Bacteria; kingdom Pseudomonadati; phylum Pseudomonadota; class Alphaproteobacteria; order Hyphomicrobiales; family Hyphomicrobiaceae; genus Hyphomicrobium; species Hyphomicrobium sp. CS1GBMeth3. The sequence goes on along the minus strand of NZ_FPHO01000003.1, from coordinate 260,976 downwards.
GCGCGACCTCGCGCAGCGCCTCGTCGCTGTTTGCCGAATCCATCTGATAGGTGCGCTTGTCGCCTTTGAGCAATCCGCCGGAGCCGACCGCGTCGCGGAACGGGCCGTAGAACGCGCTCGCGTACTTGGCGGCGTACGACATGATCTGCGTATCGGCGTGTCCGGCTTCCTCGAGCGCACGGCGGATGGCGCCGATACGGCCGTCCATCATATCCGATGGCGCCAGGATATCGGCGCCTGCCTCGACCTGGACCAGCGATTGACGGACCAGCACGGCGACGGTCTCGTCGTTGGCAACGTGGCCGTCGATCAGGAGGCCGTCGTGTCCGTGGCTCGTATAGGGATCGAGCGCGACGTCGAGGACGACTCCGACGTCGATGCCGGCGGCCTTGATGGCGCGCGTGGCGCGGCAGACGAGGTTGTCCGGGTTCAGGGCCTCGCGGGCGTCGTCTGTGCGCAGTTTCGGATCGGTGCTCGGAAAGAGCGCGATGGCCGGAATGCCAAGGGCTTCAGCTTCGCAGGCGGCTTCGACGATGAGATCGACGCTCAGACGCGAGACGCCGGGCATGGAGGCGACCGGCTCGCGTTGCCCTTCGCCTTCGATCACGAACAGTGGCCAGATCAGGTCATTGGGCGTGAGGCTGGTTTCGGCGACTAGGCGACGCGACCAGGCCGCGCGCCTGTTGCGGCGCGGGCGGACGGCCGGATAGCCGCCGATCGCGGTCTGGTGCGCCGCCGTTGCGGCGCGGGGCGATAAGGGTTTGTGCAGGGTCAACGCGAAGCCTTTCGTCCGGGATCGGCGCGACCATCCCGCCTCCGGCCCCCGAGCGCAAGCCCCTTGTTAGACCGATGATTTACGCTCCGGACTGATAGGTTCCGACGCGATCGTGGTCTGGGCTGTGTAAATCAAATCAGTCGCAGATCTTGCGGAATTTGCGCTCGGCCATGTCCACGTGGAAGTGGTTGCGGTGGGCCTCGTTGGCCTCGGGGCCAAGCGTCGTGCCGAAGATCTGGCAGCCCGAGGCGTGGACCCCGTGCAGGAAACGGGCGGTCGCGTTTTTGGGGGGCGGCGCCTTGACCTTGGCGGCCTCCTCGGGCGGCAGGGCGGCGACCAGGGCCGCTTCCTCGCGCGAGAGGCGGCGTTTGCCGGCCTGCTTCTGGCGGTCCGCTTTCTTGGTGCGCTTGTCCTTGTTGGAGCCTTTGGCCTCCTTCGTGCCGGTAAGGTTTGTAGACTGGGTTTCGATGTCGCCGTCGCGGGTGACGGACGCGTTCACGGCCAACGAGGATTTGGCGTCCTTGGCCAGACCTTCGGCTAAGGTCTTGCGCGGCAGCGAGGTGACACGCCCCTCGGCGGCCGCGTCGGCCACCTCCGCGCGCTCCTTGGCAGCTTTCTCAGCGGCGATCTTTGCCGCTGCGGCCTTCTCGGCGGCGGCGCGGGCGGCCACGACCTCTTTCAAGACGTCGCGCCGCGTCTCGCCCCAGTGGGCCAGCACCACGGCCTGGTCGCCCTTGCGGGTGGTGAAGCTGCGAATGTCGAGCGCATTGGCCTTGCCGTGCTCCGAGAGCTTGTTGCCGATGCGGCCGTAGGCCATGCGGCAGGAATAATCGCTCATGGATTCCATGCGGATGACCTCGGAGCCGAGGTGGCGCTTGGCGGCCGGCTGCACGTCCTCCTTCACCCATTTGGTGAGTGCGACGACCAGTTCGCAGGAGACGACGGGCGGCGGAGAGAGCGCGACCTCAGGGCTTTTTCCGATCGATACGAGGCGGACGGGCGCCATGCTTCCGCAATCCCCCTGGCGCATCGGCGGCTCGGGGATCGTGACCGCGTCCACGCCCTTCAGGAGCTGGGTACAGCGGGCCCGCGCCAGCTCGACCTCGGCGGCCGGCCATTCGTTGGCGTTGGTGGGCTTCTGCTTCTCTGCGTCAGCCTTTTTGTCGGCTTCGGGCTTTGCAGTGGGTGCAGGCTCCGCTTTGGCGGCTTGTGCAGCACTTTCTGCTGCCGCCTTGTTCTTCGCGATAACGGCGGGCTTTTTTGGATTTCGCTCGGGAAGCGGAATGTCGGCCGTCTCGTCAGCCGGGGTTTCAGGCTCCGTCTCGTCGGTAGCAGGCTTTTTCTTGCGGGACTTCGATTTGCGCGGCTCGATGGCGTTCTTGGCGGCGGTGGCGGCTTTCGACGCGGCCTTGGTGGCATCGATCACGATCGTCTCGAAGGCGTTCGTCACCGTCTCGGGGATCGACGGGTCGGCAGCGTGCGCACCGGTGGCGACAGTCGCGGCGAGGGCGAAGACAACGGCGGAGCGATACCGCATACGGGGTGCGATGCTGAGGCCCATTCCGTCCCTTGATTGCAGGGGCCCGCGGGAGCAGGCCGGCCTTGAGGTGGCGCGCGACGAGGGCGCTGCGAATCAGGCAGGCAGTTTCATCTCGCCGACGGAGCCTGTATAGCCGCGAAATGTGGCCCCAAGTGGCACCGTCCCCGCAACGCACGCATAGTTCGATTTGGGGTTGGCGACGGCGGATTGCGAGTCCACGGAGAGATTGATGGGCGAGACGGTAGACGAGACGCTGAGGGTCGAGATCGTTGGATCTCTGACGTTGCTCACGCTGGCGCGATCGCGCGCGCTCAACGCGCTGACCGAGCATATGCGCGCGAAGCTCTCGGAAGCGTTGTGGTCGGGGGCGCGCGATCCGCAGGTCTATGCGGTCGCCATCCAGTCCGAAAGTCCGCGCGCGTTCTCAACGGGTTCCGACGTGCGGGAAGTGATCCAGCTCGCGCGGAGCGATCTTGCCAGAGGCCGTAAGGCGTTTGCCGACGAATACGCGCTCAACTGGCAGTGCGAGTGCTTCTCCAAGCCGACCGTGTCGCTGATCAATGGCCTGGCCATGGGCGGCGGCATTGGCATCTCGCTCTACGGCACGCATCGGGTGGCGGGCGAGGGCTATTCGTTCGCGATGCCGGAGACCCAGATCGGGTTGTTTCCGGATGTTGGGGTCTGCCACGCGCTGTCACGGATGTCGGATCACGTCGGCATGTATCTGGGGCTCACGGGGCGCAGCATCGGGCGCGCGGAAGCGTATGCGCTGGGGCTCGTCACGCACTGCATCGACGCCTCCGAGTTCGAAGCCATCAAGACGGCGCTCGCCGATACGTGGCCCGTCGATACTGTGCTCGACGAGCGTCACCGGGAGCCCGGTGCGGGCGAGCTTCTGCCCTGTCGCGCGCTGATTGCCGACTGCTTCTCGGAACCCAGCGTCGAAGCGATCCTGGCGCGTCTCGAGGCTGTGAGCGGCGCGCATCGCGACTGGGCGCAAGAGGTGGTTGCGGATCTCAGGCGGCGCTCGCCGGTCTCGCTCAAGATTACGCACCGGCATATCCGAGAGTCGCGCGGCCGAGATCTCCGACAGACGCTCATCGCCGATTACAGGATCGCCGCGCACATCCTGGCGGCGGACGGTGACTTCTACGAGGGCGTGCGCGCGATGCTGATCGACAAGGACGGCCCGCCGCGCTGGTCGCCTCAGCGCATCGAGGATGTCAGTGACGAGATGCTGGACCGCTATTTCGCGTCGCTCGACGCTGATGAGATGCCGTTGCCGACGCGCGAGGAGATGCAGGCGGCGCGGGCATAAGGCGGGTCTCGGTGTGTAATGGCGGGACCGAGATTCACCGCATATTTACCCAACAGATTGAGCTAATTTTTATGGATCTCGCGTAGCCTCCACATCATCAGAACCGGAAAACCGGTCGCGTCAAACAGGTTGTTGTGTGTGAGGCAGGGTTATGAACACCGCTAGCAATGCGGAGCGCAAGCGTGCGCCCGTGGACCAGGGTCCAAATCTTCGTTCGGAGTATGTGCAGAGTCTTCATCTCATCGAGCGTCTGCACCGTCTCCTGCTCGATGTCATCAAGGACGAGTTCGATCGCACCGGAACGTCGGACCTCAACGCCGTGCAGGCGCTCTTGCTCTACAACATGGGCGACAACGAGCTGACGGCCGGTGAGCTCAAGAGCCGCGGCTTCTACATGGGCTCGAACGTATCCTATAATCTTAAGAAGCTCGTCGAGATGGGTTACATCGACTACGAGCGCAGCGACAGCGACAAGCGCAGCGTGCGCGTGTCGCTGTCGGCTAAAGGCCGGCAAGCTGCTGACGTCGTCACCAAGCTCTACCAGCGTCAGCTCGGTTCGGTCGAAGCCGTGGCTCAGGTCACAAGCGATGAGCTGCAGGGTCTCAACAAGGCCCTGGCGCGACTCGAGCGCTTTTGGACCGACCAGATCCGCTATCGGCTGTAGTCCTCAGCCGCCTGCATACAAAGCCAGACGCATGAGGGGTGCCGCGGGGCGCCCCTTTTGCATTTCTGAGGGACAGCTCTCCTAAGGGGCAGCTATGGCACGCAGATCCGGTCTCTCGCTTCGCATTTTACTTGTGGCGGAGCCGCATCACCCCCGCCCTGGAGCGGGGCAGGGGCTTTTGGTCGGGCCGGGAACATGCAATTCTCCCGGTAAAACGGTATCTCGTACGGGATGCGGTTGCTTGCGCGCGGTAGCGCACACAGCGGCGCACAGGGAGAGCCGGCCACCACGCACCAGGCTGGGGCCGGCGTTTGCGAGGGGGATTCCATGGCGGTGTCGATATCAGGCGCGCGTGGCAAGAGCATTCGCATGGGAGCGGTGGCGCTCGCGTTTCTGCTTTTCGCCCGTCCGGGCTTGGCCATGGACGACTTCTGGACCTTGCAGTTCGGTCCGAAGGACGGCGGTCCCAGCGACATCGTGACGGAGCGCCAGCGGCTGCGAGAGCTCGAGCGCAATCCGCCGCCGGGATATCCGACGCTTTCGCCGAAGAACGTCGCCGCGACGCGCGCGGCCATCGAGCGCTACGAGGCGATCGTCAAGGCCGGCGGCTGGAAGCCGGTCCCTGACGCCGTAGTGAAGCCCGGCGAGCAGCACTTTGCTTTGGTCGAGCTGCGGGACAGGCTCATCGTCTCGGGCGAGCTCAGCCCGGATGCAGCTGGTGGCGACACGCTCGACGGAACTTTACAGCAAGCGCTTGAGGCTTATCAGTCCACCAACGGGCTGACGCCCAATAGGCGTCTCGACAAGGCGACGGTGGCTTCGCTCAACGTGTCGGCAGAAGATCGCCTGAAGCAGCTCAAGGTCAACCTCAAGCGCATCACGGAACTGTCCGGCGTGGCCAAGTCGCAGGGCAAGTATGTCGTGGTCAACATTCCGGCGGCGCAGGTCGAGGCGGTGGCCCTCAACAAGGTGATCTCGCGGCACACGGGCGTGGTGGGCAAGGTCGACCGGCCGACGCCGATCCTGCGCTCGTCGATCACAGAAATGAACTTCAACCCCATCTGGCGGCTGCCGCCGACGGTGATCAGCAAGGATCTCATCCCGCAGGGGCGTGAGATGCAGGCCAAGGGCGAGAACGTTCTTCTCAAGACCGGCATCGAGGCCTACAGCAACGGCAAGAAGGTCGATCCCGAGAAGGTCGATTGGAGCTCGCCCGCGGTGAAGTCCTACGCGTATCGGCAGCCACCGGGTAAGGACAATCCGCTCGGCTTTGTGAAGATCAATTTCGCCAACAGCGATTCCGTCTACATGCACGACAGTCCGTCGGAAGGTCTTTTCGGTCGGAATTTCCGAGCAGCAAGCTCGGGGTGCATTCGGGTCCATAACGTCGAGCGGCTCGCGTACTGGCTGCTCGGCCAAAATAGTGGCTGGGACCAGGAGCGCGTCGAAAAAATGAAGGAAACCGGTGAGCGCAAGGACGTGCGGCTCGCGACGCCGGTGCCCCTGCATTTCGTCTATATTTCGGCCTGGGCGACCGAGGACGGAACCATCCATTTCCGCCGCGATCTCTATAATCGTGACGGCGTAGCGGAAATCGCGACCTCCTATTGAGGCGCTGAGCGCTATTAGGCATCCCTTGATCCCTATCAAGGCAAGCGGTGTTTTTGCGCTGCAAAAAGGATGCTGACGCGACGGATACATTCCGTTGCCGCGTTTCTTACTGGCGGTGCGCGGCCTATTACTGCGGCATAAGAGCCGTTGCACTGTAACAGTTGGCGCGCGATGCTAAAGAAAACACGGTTTGCTCGATCTGGCTCGGTGCCGTTCCTCGGAAACTGGTTTGCACATTTCCGAAAGCACACCTAAAACCAGCCGCGCGCCGGAGAACAAAGGTCCGAGGAATACGTCGATGGTCGATTATGCGGGGCAGCTTAGGGCATCTCTCGATGCGATCCGGCGCGAGGGACGCTATAGGGTGTTCGCCGATGTGAAGCGTCACCGTGGCCAGTTTCCCGCCGCAGACCATGTCACGCCCGAAGGCGCCAAGCCGATCGTCGTGTGGTGCTCCAACGACTACCTCGGCATGGGACAGCATCCCAAGGTTATCGCCGCCATGCACGAGGCCATCGACTTGGTGGGTGCGGGCTCGGGTGGCACGCGCAATATTTCCGGCACGACGCATTATCACGTGGAGCTCGAGCATGAGCTCGCGGATCTGCACGGCAAGGAGCAGGCGCTGCTCTTCACCTCGGCCTACGTCGCCAACGATGCGACGCTCTCTACGCTTGCGAAGCTGCTGCCCGGCTGCGTGATCTTCTCCGACGAGAAGAATCACGCTTCGATGATCCAGGGCATCCGTCACGGCGGCTCCGAGAAGCGCATCTTCCGCCACAACGATGTTGCCGACCTCGAAGCGAAGCTGAAGCAGGTGCCGCGCGACGCGCCGAAGATCATCGCGTTCGAGAGCGTGTACTCGATGGACGGGCACATCGCGCCCATCTCGGCGATCTGCGATCTTGCCGAGAAGTACGGGGCGCTGACCTACCTCGATGAGGTGCATGCGGTCGGCATGTACGGCCCGCGCGGGGGCGGCATCGCCGAGCGCGACGGTGTCATGGGTCGCGTCGACATCATCAACGGCACGCTGGCGAAGGGCTTCGGCGTCATGGGCGGCTACATCGCCGGCACGCGCGACCTTTGCGACGCGATCCGCTCCTACGCGTCGGGCTTCATCTTCACCACGTCCCTTGCGCCTGCGATTGCGGCAGGTGCGCTTGCGAGCATCCGACATCTCAAAGTCAGCTCGCTCGAGCGCGCCCGCCATCAGGAGCGCGCACGCGCGCTCAAGAGCCGGCTCATGGCGGCCGGACTGCCGGTGTTCCAGAATCAGAGCCACATCGTGCCGGTTCTGATCGGCGACCCGGTGCACTGCAAGGAGGTCACCGATCGCCTCCTCGACCAGCACGGCATCTACGTGCAGCCGATCAACTATCCGACCGTGCCGCGCGGGACGGAGCGCATCCGCCTCACGCCCGGGCCGCATCACACCGACGCGCAGATGGACTATTTGACCAACGCGCTCGCCGAACTGTGGGCCGCTTGCCCCGCTTCCGTCGGACGTACCGGCAAGCTCGCCGCCGAATAGGCGCGTCTTCTCCCATTGCGAGGCCCGCCGGGTTTATCCTCGGCGGGCCTATTTTTTTGGTGCCCGGGCCTACGCCGGGCATGTTGCAGCGCACAGCAATTACTGGGTGCGACGCGACTTCCCTGTTGCTATTGGCTGGCGCATGGTAAGGGCGTGCGAAAGTAGGGTTCCCTGTGCCGCATCCCATGCCAGCGCCGGATGCGGGCGGCGCGCCATCCCGCTTTTTTCGAGTTAACCCTTTCGACGCTGTCCAGCTTCCGTTCAATTTCCAGCCGGATCTACGAGGAAACGTCCATGCTCAACACGAAGGCCGAGAGCCCGACCCATCGCTTCTTCAAATCGCACATCGCGGAGACGGACCCCGAGGTCGCGTCGGCCATCGACAAGGAGCTGGGGCGTCAGCAGTACGAGATCGAGCTGATCGCGTCTGAGAACATCGTGTCCCAGGCCGTGCTGGACGCGGCCGGCAGCGTGCTCACCAACAAGTACGCCGAGGGCTATCCGGGCCGGCGCTACTACGGCGGCTGCCAGTACGTGGACATCGTCGAGGACCTCGCCATCGAGCGCGCCAAGAAGATCTTCGGCTGCGGCTTCGCCAACGTGCAGCCGAACTCGGGCTCGCAGGCAAACCAGGGCGTGTTCAATGCGCTCGCCAAGCCGGGCGATACGATCCTCGGCCTCAACCTCGCCCACGGCGGCCACCTCACGCACGGCGCGACGGTCAACCAGTCCGGCAAGTGGTTCCGCGCAGTGCATTACCAGGTCGAGCCTGATACGCATCGCGTCGATATGAATAAGGTGCGTGAGATCGCAAAGGCGGAGAACCCGCGCATCATCATCGCCGGTGGCTCGGCCTATCCGCGCCAATTCGACTTCGCGGCGTTCCGCTCGATCGCTGATGAGGTCGGTGCGCATCTCATGGTCGACATGGCGCACTTTGCCGGCCTCGTCGCGGCCGGTGAGCATCCCTCGCCGTTCCCGCACGCACACGTCGTCACCACGACGACGCACAAGACGCTGCGCGGCCCGCGCGGCGGCATGATCCTCACCAACGACGAGGGCATCGCCAAGAAGATCAACTCGGCGATCTTTCCCGGCATCCAGGGCGGTCCGCTGATGCACGTGATCGCCGGCAAGGCGGTGGCGTTCGGCGAGATCCTGACGCCGGAGTTCAAGAGCTACGCGAAGCAGGTGATCGTCAACGCCAAGGCAATGGGCGAGGTGCTCGTCAACTCGGGCTTCGCGCTGGTCTCGGGCGGTACGGACACGCACCTCATCCTCGTCGACCTTCGTCCGAAGAAGCTCACGGGCAACATCTCGGAGAAGTCGCTCGGCCGCGCGCACATCACGTGCAACAAGAACGGCGTGCCGTTCGATCCGGAGAAGCCGATGGTCACCTCGGGCATCCGTCTCGGTGCGCCGGCCGGCACGACGCGTGGCTTCGGGGAAGCGGAATTCCGCGATATCGGCCGCATGATCGCCGAGGTTCTGGAAGGCCTTGCCAAGAATGGCGAAGCCGGCAACGGCGCCGTCGAGGAGAAGATCAAGGCCGAGGCGACGGAGCTCTGCAAGCGCTTCCCGATCTACTGATCCGGCACTTTCCCGTTGGGGAGAGGCGCGGGGCTGGCGTTTCGCCATCCCTCAAACTGAATTAGAAGAAGGCGCCGGGGTGGTGAGCCCCGGCGCCTTTCAGTTCGGAGACCGATCGATGCGCTGCCCCTACTGCTCCTGCGAGGAAACGCAGGTCAAGGACAGCCGGCCAACGGAAGAGAATGCGGCGATCCGTCGGCGGCGCGTGTGCCCCGATTGCGGTGGCCGTTTCACGACCTTCGAGCGCGTGCAGTTGCGCGAGCTGATCGTCGTCAAGCGCTCGGGGCGCAAGGTGCCGTTCGACCGCGACAAGCTGCAGAAGTCAGTCGCGGTCGCGCTTCGGAAGCGGCCGATCGAGACGGAGCGCATCGAGCGCATGGTGTCGGGCATCGTGCGCCAGCTCGAGAGCTCGGGTGAGACGGAGATTCCGTCCTCAACCATCGGCGCCTATGTGATGGAGGGGTTGCGCGCGCTCGACCCGGTGGCGTACGTGCGGTTTGCGTCGGTCTACCGTGATTTCCGTGAGGCCGCGGATTTCCAGGAGGTGCTCGGCGAGATCGCGCGCGACGACGTCTCCGGCGCGCTGCGGCTGGCAAAGAAGCATTAAGGTACGTCCGCGCTGCTCTGGCGGCAAGGGCGGAAGGCAGTCATGAGTTTCTCGTCTTTCGACGCGCACATGATGCAGATCGCGCTGATGCTCGCGCGGCGGGGGCTCGGCACGGCCGCGCCCAACCCATCGGTCGGAGCTGTCGTTGCGGATGAGGCGACGGGCGAGCTCATTGCGCGCGGCGTAACGCAGCCGGGCGGTCGCCCGCACGCGGAGCCCGTGGCGTTGGGGCGGGCTGGCGCACGGGCGCAGGGTGCCACGCTCTACGTCACGCTCGAGCCGTGCGCGCATTTCGGAAAGACGCCGCCGTGCGCGGATGCCGTCGTTGCGGGGGGGCTCAAGCGCGTTGTCATCGGTGTCGAGGATCCGGATCCGCGCACGCGCGGTGATGGGATCGCGCGCCTGCGCGATGCCGGCATAACGGTCGAGGTCGGTCTTGCTGGCGAGGATGCGCGCTGGGTGACGATGGGGCACATCCTGCGCGTCACCGAGCGGCGTCCGTTTGTACAGCTCAAGATGGCGTTCGCTGAGGACGGCACGATCCCGCGGGGGGCCGACGGGCGCGCGCGAATGGTGACGGGGCTTGAGGCACGCGCGCTTGCGCATCGGCTGAGGGCGGAGGCCGATGCCATTCTCGTCGGCGCCGGCACGGCGCGCGACGACGATCCGGAGCTGACCTGCCGTCTGCCCGGGCTTGCGGGGCGGTCGCCGACGCGGGTCGTGCTGTCGCGGGGGCTCGATCTGCCGGACGGGCTCAAACTGGTGCGGAGCGCCCGTGATGTTCCCTCCTGGGTCTTCTCGGCCGAGCAATCCGCGGCGGAGCGGACGCAGGCCTTTGAAGCTGCGGGTGTCCGCCTCGAGCGTCTCCCGGCCGGGGACAAAGGGCTGGTGCTGCGGGAGGTGCTGGCGCGACTCGCTGATGCCGGCGTGACGCGGCTCCTGGTCGAGGGCGGGGAGGCCGTCTGGCAGGCCTTCGCCGATGCCGGTTTGGTGGACGAAGTCGTGATTTTTCAGGCCGGAGCGGCTGGAGGCGAGCCGACCCGGCTCGCGGAGCTTGCCGCCCGGTATGCTCAGGGGCTAGATCTCGCGCTCACGGCGCACCGGAGCGTCGGAGCGGACGCGGTGGCGTTCCTCCGTGCACGGCAGTCCGTCCCACTCTAGGAAGCGAAAACGTGTTTACGGGCATCATTACCGACGTCGGCGAGATCATCGGCCGCGAAGGCGGGCGGTTCGCCATCCGCTCGCATTATGACGCCGACGGCATCGCGCTCGGCGCGTCCATTGCGTGCGACGGCTGCTGCCTGACGGTGGTCACGGTGCGGGCGGACGGCGATGGCTCCGCGTTCACCGTCGACGTTTCCAACGAGACGCTGTCGAAGACGACGCTCGGATCCTGGGAGGCGGGTTATGCTGTCAACCTCGAGCGGGCGCTGCGCGCGGGTGACGAGCTTGGCGGACATATCGTCTCGGGACACGTCGACGGCGTGGGCGAAATCGTGGACATGCATTCCGACGGCGAGAGCGTGCGGGTGTTGATAGAGGTGCCGACAGAGCTGGCGCCTTTCATAGCGCCCAAGGGCTCGGTTGCGCTTAACGGCACGTCGCTCACTGTCAACGAGGTCGAGGGCCTGCGCTTCGGCGTCAATCTCATCCCCGCGACCTTGACCCAGACGACCTGGGGGCGCAAAAAGCCCGGCGACGAGGTCAACGTAGAGATCGACCTCTTCGCCAGATACGTGGCGCGGATCATGGAGTTTCGCGAGTGAGCATCGGGCTCGAAAAAGTGGTGTATTCGGAGGGCGGCGGGTTCCTGTCGTCGACGGCTGAGATCGTAGACGACATGCGTAATGGCCGCATGGTGATCCTGGTCGATGCCGAGAGCCGCGAGAACGAGGGTGATCTCGTGATCCCCGCGCAGATGGCGACGCCGGATGCGATCAATTTCATGGCCAAGCACGGGCGCGGCCTCATCTGCCTCGCGCTGATGCAGTCGCGCGCCGAAACGCTCGGCCTCGATTTCATGGTGCCGACGGCGCGCGAGCGCACGGCGTTTACACAGTCAATCGAGGCGCGCGAGGGCGTGTCGACCGGCATCTCGGCGCACGATCGCGCGCGCACCATTGCAACGGCCATCGATCCAACCAAGGGATCAGAAGATATCGTCTCGCCAGGTCACGTGTTTCCGCTGGTCGCGCGCGAGGGCGGCGTGCTGATCCGCGCCGGGCACACGGAAGCCTCTGTCGATCTGGCGCGCATCGCCGGGCTCTATCCGGCTGCGGTGATCTGCGAGATCATGAACGAGGACGGCACCATGTCGCGGATGCCGGACCTCGTCCCGTTTGCGCAGCGGCATGGTCTCAAGATCGGTACCATTGAGGATCTGATCGCCTATCGGCTGAAGCACGACCGGCTGGTCGAGCGCGTGGCGCAAACGAAAGTCGACAGCGCGTTCGGCGGCGCGTTCGACCTTCACGTTTTCACGACGACGGTCGTGCCGGTCGAGCATCTGGCGCTCGTCAAGGGCGACCTCTCGGCGCCTGGCCCCGTTCTGGTGCGCGTACATGCGGTCAACGTGCCGGGCGATCTGCTCGGTATCGGCGGCATGCACGGCTCCGTCGCAAAGTCGATGCAGGCGCTCGAGCGAGCGGGGCGTGGCGTTATCGTGCTGATCCGCGACCTCGGGCCGAAGAGCGTCTCGGAATGGGTTGTCCGGCAGTCGTCAACGGGTGGTGGCGAGAAGGCCGTCCGCGGGCGGCGGCAGCTGGACATCGGCGTCGGCTCGCAGATTCTGCGCGAGCTCGGCGTCGTAGATATGGAGCTGCTGACCAACGCACCGGACGATGTTTATGTCGGCCTTGAAGGCTACGGTCTGCGCATCGTCGGCACGCGGGCCATCGAGTAGGCGGCATGGTCAGAGACGAACATCATAAGCGCCCAGCAATGGAGCTGCATTCCGGCAGCACAGTGCGCGTGCTCATCATCGAGGCGCCGTATTACCAGCAGGTGACGGACGAGCTCATCGCCGGCGCACTGGCCGTGCTCGATCAGGCGGGAGTGGGCTATGATCGGGTGCCGGTGCCGGGGGCGCTCGAGATCCCGCAGGCGTTGGCGCAGGCCGTGACCGCCGGCCTGTTCGCGGGGAGCGGGCGCGACGTCTATGCCGGCGCCATCGTGCTGGGCTGCGTTATCCGAGGCGAGACCTCGCACTATGACATCGTTTGCAACAACACCAATCACTGGCTGATGGAGACGGCGATCCGACACAACATTCCGGTCGGAAACGGCGTGCTGACCGTGGATACGGAAGTGCAGGCGCTGGCACGCGCCAAAGGTGGCGCCGATGGCAAAGGCGGGGACGCGGCGCGCGCCTGCCTGAGACTGATCAAGCTGGCGCGCGATTTCGGTCGGCGTGCGTCATGAGCCTTCCGAAACGCAAGAAAAATACCGGAGACACACCGAAACCGCGCACGGTCTCGCGCATGGCGGCGGTGCAGGCGCTCTATCAGATGGACCTCGCGGGGACCGATGCGGGCGACGTGATCGCGCAGTTCATGGCCGCTGAAGCGGCTCCTGCCGCAAAGCTCGACGGTGAGCCGGACAGTGAGGTGGAGACGCTCACCAGTCTCGAGGGCGCGGATACCACGTTCTTCGCCGATGTGGTGAAGGGCGTCGTGCGGCGGCAGCGAGAGATCGATCCGTTGGTCGATCAGCAGCTGCGCACGGGCTGGCGACTGGTGCGCGTCGATTCCATTCTGCGCGCGATCCTGCGCGGGGGCGTGTTCGAATTGCTCGAGCGCTCGGACGTGCCGGCGCGCGTAATCATCAACGAGTACATCAACATCGCCAAGGCGTTCTTCGAGGCGGACGAGCCCAAGGTCGTCAACGGCGTGCTGGACCGCATCGCGCACAAGCTGCGGGCCAAGGAGTTCGAGGCACCCGGCGAAGGAGGCTAAGCGTGGCCGATGACGACGCGGGGGGCGAGGACGAGCTGATCGCGACCATCTTCGCGCCGCTTGCCGCGGGCTTTGCCGGTGCGCTTGGTCTCAAGGACGATTGCGCGGTTCTTTCGCCGCCGCCGGGCGAGGATCTCGTGCTGACGACGGATGCCGTCGCGGCCGGCGTGCATTTTTTCGCCGACGATGGGCCCGCGGACATCGCCTGGAAGGCGGTTGCGGTCAATGTGTCCGACCTCGTTGCAAAAGGTGCGCGGCCGGTTGCCTACCTGCTGTCGCTCTCCTTTCCGGATCGCCCGAAGCAATCGTGGCTTGATGGATTCGCGCGGGGCCTGGCGGAGGCGCAGGCTGCCTTCGGGATCGCGCTTGCGGGTGGCGATACGGATCGGCGGCCCGGACCTCTTTCAGCCACGGTCACGGCAATCGGCGCCGTGCCGCATGGGTGCGCAGTGCGCCGCACGACGGCGCGGCCCGGCGACGTGCTGTTCGTGTCGGGCACGCTCGGCGACAGCGCGCTCGGGCTTCGCCTGCGCCTGCAGCCGGGATGGGCCTCAGATCTCGGACTCGAGGTGGCTGGCGTCGAGGCGCTCATTTCGCGCTATCTGAGGCCCGAGCCGCGGCTGGCGCTGGCGCCCCATCTGCTGGCCTTCGCCACGGCGGCGATGGATGTGTCGGATGGCTTGATCAAAGACTGCGGCAGGATGGCGCGCGCCTCCGGCATTGGCGCGCACATCGATGCTCGCACTCTGCCGCTCTCGTTCGCTTTTCGCGCTGCATTCGATCGGCAGCCGGCGCTGTTGGAAGTGGCCTTGACGGGAGGCGACGACTACGAGGTCCTGGCCGCCGTCCCACCCGCAAATGCCGTCGATTTTCGGCGTGCAGCAGCCGAAAGCGGCATCTCCGTCACTGCTGTCGGACGGCTCTCGGACGGCGCTGGTGTGTCGATCGTGGGGAGCGATGGAAAGCCCCTCGAAGTCGCCTCCACGGGGTGGGATCATTTCCCACTTTCGCCGCGGTCTCGCCCTTAAGGGATACGGCGACGTTTGCCGTTCGTTCCAAGGACTTGCACACGTCTCATTGCGAATAAGTCTTTGTTTGGCCATATCGTGCGCGTCTAACGGGCATGACTCGCGCTTCGGCGCCCAGTGGGCCTGCGCACCCCAGAGGGATGGGATAACCGGTGACTTCGTTCTCTACGCTTTTTCGCGGTGTCGGCCTTGCGCTTGTTGCGGCTGCTGCTGTGTCTCAGAACTCCGCCGTCGCGCAGGGTGCGAACTGGTGGGAGGGCATTACCGGTTTTGGCTCCCCAGACTACACCGGCAAGCAGGCCTCGCTGGAACGGGCACCCGCGCGGCAGGATTCGCTCAACGATCTTCGTCCCAACGAAATCCCGTGGCGCAGCGACGAGATGCTCGCCGCCATGGAGAAGGCTATCGCGCGCTACGAGCGCATCGTGAACAGCGGCGGCTGGCCGATCATCTCCGGCAATCGCATGTTGCGCCCAGGTGACGACGACGAGCGCGTTGCGCAACTGCGCCGCCGGCTGATTGCGAGCGGTGAGCTCTCGCGCTCTTCGAGCGCCAACAGCTACTCGTTCGATTCAGATGTCGAACAGGCCGTCGTGCGCTATCAGGAGAACAATGGCCTTCGCACGACCGGGCGCGTCGATCAGCCGACGCTCGCCGCGCTCAAGATGACGGCCGAGGAGCGCCTCGCGCAGCTCAAGCTCAACCACGGGCGCATTCTCGAGCTGGTGCAGCAGCCGCCCGAGGAGCGCTACGTTCTCGTCAACGTGCCGGCGTTCCAGCTCGAGGCTGTCGAGCGCTATCAGACGGTGCTGCGCCATCGCGTGATCGTCGGGCGTCAGGGACGCGATACGCCGTCGCTGAAGACCACGATCCGGGCGCTGAACTTCTTCCCCTTCTGGCGCGTGCCAGACAGCGTTGCAAAGCTCGACGTCTTTCCGCGGCTCGTGAAGGAGCCGGACTATCTCGCGAAAGAGCGTATCCGTGTTGTTTCTGGCGATTTCAACGGGCCCGAGATCGATCCGACGGCCATTGACTGGTCGCAGGCCGACTCGCGCGTCGTCAAACTCAAGCAGGATCCCGGACCACAGAACGCGCTCGGGCTTGTGCGCATCGACATGCAGAACGAGCACGGTGTTTACATGCACGACACGCCGATGAAGGATCTCTTCCGGCAGCGCGCGCGGGCGTTCAGCGCCGGCTGCGTGCGCGTGCAGGACGTGTTCCAGCTGGTCGAGTGGCTGGCGCGTACCGAGCCCGGTTGGGAAAGCCCGGGGCAGGTGCAGGCGGTCGTTGATTCCGGGCAGGCGGTCGACCTTCGCCTGACGCGGCCGGTGCCGGTCTATTTCGCCTACATCACGGCCTGGGCCGAAGCGGATGGGCGCATTTCGTTCCGCCCCGATATCTATCGCCGCGACGGTGCAGTAGCGATGGCGGACGTGTTCGATCCCGATGCGCCGCCGCCGCCGTCGGCGGGGCTCGCGCCCTAAGTCTTTGTTCGAGAGTCTGATTCACGGTCTCGATGCGGGCCCTCCGTTGTGGCTCGTCTCCGGAAAGACTGTTTGAGCTTGCCTTCGGCCAGACGCTCGCGCCTCAAATGATCAGGCTCTCGTTCTTGGGCTTGTCTTCGGGCGGGCGCGGTGGAATTCTCCGCTCCGCTATGCTCGCCTACATCACACAATCCGCAATGGAGACCGTCGACCTCGTTCGGCGGCGCTGGCCGGTCGTGCTCGTCCTTGTGCTCGCGGGCGGCTGGATCTGGTTCGCTTTCTGGCTTTCCGACGTGCAGGGGCGCATGGATCTGCCGCGGGCCTATTCCGTGCGCATGACCTGCGAGGACGATCCCGAGGCCGAGCTGTGGCGCGGCGGCTGCGATCGTATCGAGACCGATCTTCAGAAGGCAGGGCGGCCTGGCTTCCTCGATCTCTACAACGCGTTCGTGGTCGTGCATCACAAGCCGGGGCCGGGGGCCGCCGCGGCCGCGCAATTTGCCGGCAAACCAGCCGAACAAGGTTTCGAGCTGGCGCCGCTGCTCGCGGGGCAGCGCTACGGCCTGGCGATGGTTGCGCCGGAGTTCGAGCAGGTCAAAAGCAGTGCGCACGCGGAAGCCGTAATCGCCGAGATCGACAAACGCGATCGGGCGCTGCTCGTCATCGGGCGCGCCGGCCTCGGCATGGATGCGCTGATCGCGGGGGCGCTCGCAAACTTCGTGCATCCGGGCGTCATGGTGGACGGCGCCGTGCAGTATGTTGCGGTGCTAACGGGCACCGCGAAGACCAGCGATCTTGCAACCGGACTTTCGCGCCAGCGGTGATGCGGCCTCACGGCTTGATGCGGTAGCCGGTCTTGAAGATCCACCAGACAGCGACGAGGCAGACGCCGAGAAACGCCAGTGTCATGCCGAGGCTCGTTGCGACGTTGACGTCCGAGACCTCGTAGAAGCTCCAGCGGAAGCCGCTGATCAGGTAGACGATCGGATTGAACAGCGCCACCGTCTGCCAGAGTGGCGGCAGCATGTTGATGGAGTAGAACGTGCCGCCGAGGAAGGTCAGCGGCATCAGCACCAGCATGGGGATGATCTGCAGCTTCTCGAACCCATCCGCCCAGATGCCGATGATGAAGCCGAAGAGCGAGAACGTCACCGCCGTCAGAACAAGGAAGCCGATCATCCAAAGCGGATGAGCGATGCGGATCGGCACGAAGAGGCTCGCGGTGGCGAGGATGATGAGACCCAGGATCACCGACTTGGTGGCCGCGGCTCCGACATAGCCGAGCACGATCTCGAACGGCGAGACGGGCGCGGACAAGAGCTCGTAGATGGTGCCGGCAAAGCGCGGGAAGTAGATGCCGAAGGCCGCGTTCGACGTGCTCTCGGTGAGCAGCATCAACATGATCAGCCCCGGCACGATGAAGGCGCCGTAGGGGATGCCGTCGATCTCGGCGATGCGCGAGCCGATGGCGGCGCCGAAGACGATGAAGTAGAGGGACGTCGAGAGTACGGGCGAGAGGATGCTCTGCATGAGCGTGCGTCCCCAGCGGGCCATCTCGAAGCCATAGATCGCGCGCACGCCTTCGAGGTTCATCGGGAGTTCCTCACGAGATCGACGAAAATGTCCTCGAGCGAGCTCTGGCTCGTGGAGAGATCCTTGAAGCCGATATTTGCTTCGCGCATATCGTTCAAAAGTGCGGTGATGCCGGTGCGGCCGGCTTGCGTGTCGTAGGTGTAGACGAGTGAGGCGCCGCCGGGCGCCAACTCGAGACCGTGCGCGGCGAGCGATGGCGGGATTTCGTGCAGCGGCTCGTGCAACTCGAGCGAAAGCTGCTTCTTGCCGAGCTTGCGCATCAGCTCGGTCTTGTCCTGCACGAGGATCAGCTCACCCTTGGTGATGACGCCGACGCGGTCGGCCATCTCCTCGGCCTCTTCGATGTAGTGCGTGGTGAGGATCACGGTGACGCCGTCGTCGCGCAGACGACGGACAATGTCCCACATGTCCTTCCTGAGCTCGACGTCGACACCCGCGGTCGGCTCGTCGAGAAACAGGATACGCGGCTCGTGCGCGAGCGCCTTGGCGATCAGGACGCGTCGTTTCATGCCGCCGGACAGCGTCATGATGCGGGCGTCCTTCTTATCCCACAGCGAGAGGGCGCGCAGCACCTTCTCTATGTAGTCGGGCGAGGGTTTCTTGCCGAACAGGCCGCGGCTAAAGCTGACCGTCGCCCAGACGCTCTCGAACATCTCGGTCGACAGCTCCTGCGGCACGAGGCCGATCAGGCCGCGCGCGGCGCGGTAGTCGCGCACGATGTTGTGGCCGCCGACGGTGACGGTGCCGCCCGTCGCGTTGACGATGCCGCAGATGATGCTGATCAGCGTCGTCTTGCCGGCGCCGTTGGGGCCGAGCAAGGCGAAGATCTCGCGCTCGCGGATATCAAGATCGATGGTCTTCAGCGCCACATGCCTCGAGGCATAGGTCTTGCGCACGTCTTTGACCGAGATGATGGGCTTCATGCTCTCTTCCGGTGTCGGGGGCCGGGCCTGCGAGCCTCCACATAGGCGCATCGCGCCGGAGCCGCAAGCGGAGCGCGGAAGCATTACTGTACAGGGACGGGTCTGATCCAGCAGCCGGTCAGGCCGGCACTCCTGAGGTCGTTGCAGAGCGTCTTTGCGTCGTCGTGCGTGCGCGGCGGAATGAGAGAGAGCCGGTACCAGGTCTGGCGGTCCTGCCCCTGCACGCGATCGACGCGGGCCTTGGCGTTGCCGAGAAGGTTCGGGTAGGCGCCCTTGAAGCTGCGATAGTCCTGCTGCAGCTCCTCTGTGCTGCGCCGCGTGGACAGAACCACGAGATAGGGTTGCTCCATGGCGGCCGGTGCGGCGGCGATGACGGTTTCGCCGGCGGTGCGCATGGGCCCCATTTCGGTGCTCGCCAAGCGGCCGTCGCGCTTCGTCTCCGTTGCCTCTGTGCTGGTGGCCCGCTGCTCGGAGAGGTTGTCCCCCGTCAGGCTTTGAGCGGCGACAACCAATCCTGCGCCGACGGCGAGCGCGGCGAGCGCCACGGGCACGGGCTTGGTGACACCAGCGAGGGCCGCGGTGCGGAGCCGCGCAACGATGTCGGCCGGTTGCAGCGACGGCTGTTTGGTTTTTCTGGCGGGCGCGGGGGCCGGCGAGCTCTTGGGGACAGGCAGGTTCTTTGAGGCAGGGGGGCTCTTTGGCGCGGATGGACGGGGCGCAGTGGCTGGTGCGCTTCCGTAGGCCGGCGGCGGAGGCTGCGGGTAGGCCTGACCGGCTGCGGCTGGGGGGGCAAACGCGTAGCCCGCCGGAGACGGCGCCGCCGCTCGTGGACGCGCCGGCTCGCCGGCATAGCGCAGCGCGTCTTGCTCGATCTCACGCGAGACTGCCAGCAGCGCCTGGTGCACGCGCTGCGAGTCACGCTGATAGGCGTTGCGGGGGCCCGCCAGTTTCTCCTCGAGAATCTCGAGCAGGTCCAGGGCGTGGCGTTGGCCGCCCATGATGTGGGTCAGAATGGCGAAATCGAGTGCTTCGTCCGGCGGCAGGCTGGACATGATCTGCTCGACGTCGCGCTGGATGCCAGTGATGACGTGGACGGTCGAATCGACCTCGGGGCGGAGGGCGGCCGGAACGTAGTGGGCGCGATCCAGGATCTGGTGCAGACGGCGCGCAACATTGCGCGAGATCTCGCGGATCTGCTTGCGCTCTAGCGTTGCATCACGGTCGTATGCGGCCATCGTGTCGGAGCCCTTCCGAGCCATGCCTTAGCCGGCGTGGCATTCGGGAAACATGTCACGCACGATCTCGACGGAACAGCCGGTAGCGCCCTCGATGCACTGATAGTTGATCACGGGCGCCGCCCCCTCGCTCGCGATCGAGATCTGGGTGCGGATTTTCTTGACGAAACATCGCGCAAGATCGCGTCCGTTCGCAAGCTCGATCGATGCGAGCACGCTTTCATCCGGGCAAACGGTATTCGAGATCACATACGTTGCCGCAGACGACTGCGCGACATTCAGGCACTCCGGGGCGGCCGGCTGCTGCTTCGGCTGTGCCGGAGCCTCGCCACCGGCCGCAAGCGCGGCGCCGAGCAAAACTGCGGCTGCGAGCTTGCGGCCGCATCCGTGAGGGGTCATGTTCGCGGACGTCGACAGGCGCATCTTACGGGATACTGGTTCTTGTGATTCTGAAAGCAGGCGTGCCCGGCAGGAGTGCGCGATTCGCGGCGAATAGCGCGCCCGGCCAGGGCCCGCACCCCGCGTAGGCGACCGAGATGGCCGATATGTGGTGCCGTTGGCGGCGCGGCTCGCGCGTACACAGGAAACCTGGAAACCCGGCCCCCTTCATCTGACTGACACATGGCAGTGCTCTGAAGAAATTAGATTTTTCTATAGCTTAGTGGAGCGTGGACGTAGATTTTTGTCTGTGTGGTAGATATTTGAGGATATCTCCTGCAGACGCATCTCAAGAATCGGCGGTAATTCGCATGCCATTCTACACGAATGACGAAATTCGCGAGATCAAGCGGGCCTTCGACCTCGCCTGTGCCGACCTTGGCCTCAGGCCCAACAGCCGGAGCCGGCCCCTGCGGGAGGAGCTCGGAAGCCTCATGTTCGATATTGCGGCTACAGGGGTCGACGATTGCACGTCGCTTCGGCGGCAGTCCGTGCGGCAGTTCCAGCGCGCTGTGGGGGCTGGTGTTCTGCCGGATGTGGCGCGCTCCACCGCATCCTCGAAACGCACGCCGAGCGATCGATCCGGCCATTGAGGATCTGGGTTTGCTGCGCTTGCGTCGCGGCCCCCGTCAGAAATGGTAGCCGCGCTCGCCGTGTTCGCTGAGATCCAGCCCGGCGCGCTCCTTGTCCTTCGGCGGACGCAGGCCGATCACCAGATCGACAAACTTGAACAGGATCAGCGACAGCACGCCCGACCACACGAGCGTCAGCGCGACGGCTTTGACCTGGGCCGTCATCTGGGCGGCCATGTCGTAGCCGATCTGGATGGTGCCCGGCTGGGAGAGGTAATCGGGAACACCGGTTCCGCCGAACCGAGGGTCGACCAGCAGGCCCGTGGCCAGCGCGCCAAGAACGCCGCCCACGCAATGCACGCCGAATACATCAAGCGAGTCGTCGTAGCCGAACCGGCTCTTTATCCACGTACAGGCACCGTAGCCGACGAAGCCGGCGACGAAGCCGAGCGCAATGGCGCCCATGGGGCCGGCAAAGCCGGCCGCGGGTGTCACCGCGACAAGACCGATGACCATGCCGGTGATCAGGCCGAGCGAGGTCGGTTTGCCCTTGATCGCCCATTCGACGAAGGCCCAGGACAGGGCAGCCGTTGCGGTAGCGACGAAGGTGTTGCCCATGGCCAACGCGGCGGCGCCGTTGGCCTCAAGGTTCGAGCCGCAGTTGAAGCCGAACCAGCCGACCCAGAGCAGGGCTGCACCGACCATAGCCAGCGTCAGCGAGTGCGGCGGCATCGGCTCGCGTCCGTACCCGGAGCGGGGGCCGAGCATCAGCGCGCCGACGAGGCCTGCCATTCCGGCGTTCGCATGCACGACGGTGCCGCCCGCGAAGTCGAGTGCGCCCCACTGGTTGATGAGGCCTGAGGTTGCAAGCAGGCTTGTGAGATAGCCGTCGGCGGCTGCCTTGGCGTCGCCTGTGGCGGCGGCTGCGGCGCGGGCTGCCTCGCTCACGGCGTCCGGCCCCGGCCAGTACCAGACCATGTGCGCGATCGGGCAATAGACGATGGTCACCCACAACGCCATGAAGAGCAGCAGTGCGGAGAATTTGATGCGCTCGGCAAATGCGCCGACGATCAGTGCCGGTGTGATGGCGGCGAACGTCATCTGAAACCAGATGAAAGCGTACTCCGGAATCTGGACGCCGTGAGAAAACGTCGACGCCAGGGATTCGGGTGTGACGCCGGAAAGGAACGCTTTCGACAGGCCGCCCACGAAGGGTGCCGTGCGCAGGTCGCCGGTGAAGGAGAGGCTGTAGCCGTAAAGCACCCAGATGATGCAGATGAGGCAGACTGTGGCGTAGACCTGCATCAGGGTTGCAAGCACGTTCTTGGTGCGCACGAGCCCGCAGTAGAACAGCGCCAGCCCGGGAACGGTCATCAGCAGCACGAGCACGGTCGAGACCATCAGGAAGGCCGTGTCCGCCTTCTCGACAGCCGCGGCGGCCGGGGCGGCCCACGTGGTCGCGATCAGCAGCGCAGCCAGTCCGGCGGCTCGTCCTATCGTCATGGTGTTGTGCTCCTGATCCGACGCCCCGGCTAGGTTTGCCCTAAGGTTCTGCCGTCGCTTTCTTCCCTATACAGATGTGCAGTGAAGCAATCCATGTGCCGGATCGCCGACTAGATGCCCATTTCCTCTGTTACCTGCTCTGCTTGGGCTCGGAACAGCAAGTTCTGCCGCAGCTTTAATCGTGATGCTT
This sequence comes from Hyphomicrobium sp. CS1GBMeth3, assembly GCF_900117455.1. Lineage (NCBI taxonomy): Bacteria > Pseudomonadati > Pseudomonadota > Alphaproteobacteria > Hyphomicrobiales > Hyphomicrobiaceae > Hyphomicrobium > Hyphomicrobium sp. CS1GBMeth3. The sequence continues at coordinate 238,415 of NZ_FPHO01000003.1, read as the reverse complement.
AAATGTCCGTCATCAAACATACTTGTCGCATCGACATTGCTGTTCTACGAACCATTCTAGTGTGAATTAATCTTGTGCGGGGGTAGTGGGCCGCGATTGGAGAGTTTCGGGGTATCAATCGCTTGCGTGTGGAAGCCTGTTGGGGTGGCCGCAGATGGCACGCACTGTCGAACCTAAAATGGATGATCTGAAGCGATTGCTCCGCCGGCTCGATGGCCTCGACGGAAGCAAGGGGCTCACAAAGAACGCCGAGCAGCCAGAAGCCGAGCAGCGCGGATATGTGGGCGCGTTGCGGGGCGCGCCTGTTCATGGCGACGAGGAGACGGAGGTTGCTACCTCCGTCGCTGCGCAGGGCGTCAAGAAGGGGCCAAGCGCCCCGATTTTCCTTGCGGCGCTCATCGCGGCCGTCGTCTCGACGGTTACGGTCTATATGGTCATGTCCGCCCAGGATGGGCCGGGTGGCCGGGGCGCAGGCTCGCCGCCGGCTTCGGAGCGTGTCGTGCCGAGTAAGCTCGACTACGCCCCTCCCGCTGTCCCGGGCGGCACGGCGCCACGCCAGTCAAACGACGCCATCGACGCCCTTATACGGCGGGCCGAGCAACTTCTTCGGGACGGGGACGTGCCCTTGGCCCGCGCCCTTCTCGCCCAGGCTGCGGAGCTCGGCTCGGGCCCGGCGGCGCTGCGGCTCGGGCGCAGCTACGACCCCTCCCAGTCCGAAACATTGCGTTATGCGGACAGTCAGACTAACCCTGCCCTTGCAAAAGCCTGGTACGAGCGCGCGCTGGCCCTCGGCACGCGCGAAGCAGCCGGGTATATCTCCAATTCGGACGGCCAATAAAGCCGGCCCTTGCGACGACATGCCGATGAGATCGGGACGTTCGGACACGTTTCGGCCACGTCTTTCGTGATTTTGCGTTGGGGTGGCTGAGACAACGCGATGGCCTGGAGGCTCTGAACGCGTGCACGCGAGCAGGACGGGGGAGGATGTCTACGCGTCGGGACGCATCGGGGCCCGGCTCGAGGGCTTGCGTAAACAGCTCCTGAGCTGTGGCGACGTGCTGGCCGGGCTCGTCGAGCCCACCTCGCGCCCCATGATCGGGGACGCGCTACAGAATCTTCGCCAGCTCGAGTGCCGCGTCGCCGTTGTCGGGCAGATCAAATCCGGAAAAAGCTCTTTCATCAATGCGCTCGTGCGCAACCCGCGCTTTCTGCCGACGAGCGTTACCCCTTGGACGACGGCGGTCACGAGCCTGCACTTCGGCCAGCCTGCGCCGGGGGGATATGCGGCCGTTTTCACGTTTTTGCAGCGAACCGAGTGGGATCAGCTCGCCGAGGGGGGCGGCAAGGTCCGCGAGCTGACCGAGCGTCTGGTGCCTGATTTCGAGCCCGAGCTTTTACAACGGCACGCCGAGATGCTGCGCATACGGGCCAAGGAGCGACTCGGCGACGAGTTCGAGACGCTGCTCGGGCAGGCGCACTACTTCGTCAACCTCGAAGCTGGGACGCTCGAGCATTACGTCTGCTCGGGCGACTTCTCGGGCTCGCCGGCCATCGGCAAGTACTCCGACATCACCAAGGCGGCGGACATCTACTGCCAACAGGGCCCGTTCGATTTCCCGTGCACGGTCATCGACACGCCGGGCACCAATGATCCGTTCCTGATCCGCGACGAGATCACACGCCGCAGTCTCGGATCGGCCGACGTCTACATCGTCGTGCTGACGGCCCGCCAGCCGCTGTCCGAGAACGATGTGGCGCTGCTTCGCATCATGCGGGGTCTCAACAAGGATCGCATCGTCGTCCTGATCAACCGCATCGACGATCTCGCCGATATCGATAGCGAGCTGCCGCAGCTCGTCTCGTACGTGCGCGAGAAGCTGGCGATGGAGTTTCCCGGCTCGAACATTCCGGTCGTCTATGGCAGCGCATGGTGGGCCAACCAGGCGCTGTCCTTCGATCAGGAGGCTGCCGCGCGTATCCTGCGCCGCAAGTCCTCGAATTATCTTTTGAGGGCGGGCCTCCTGCAGCCTGGCGAGCTCGGCGCGGCGGCGCTGCAGTCCGATGATGTCTGCGAACGGCTTCGCCAGTCGATGTTCGCGATGTCGGGTCTCCCGGCCGTCAACCAGGCGGTCGACACGCTGATGGGCACGGCGCAACCGACGTATGTGTTGCGTCAGATCACGCGCTCGTTCGCGGAGATGGCACGGGCGTGCGAGAGCGCAGCGCGCAGCGAGCTGCAGATTCTGCTCGCATCCGCCAACGAGACGCGGGGCACGGCACGGCCTGCCGACCAGAAGCGCGCCATCTACGGGCAGGAGCGGGAGCTTCTCGCGACAGTCGCTGCCAACATCGAAGCGTCGGCGGCGGGCATCGAGGCGCAGCTCGCGCGCATCATTCAGGAGGAGAAGGAGCGGCTTCGCAATTCGCTGCAGGCCACGATCGATCTGCATGCCGGCCGCGAGCGGGACGTCTTGATTGACACGCTATCACGCGGGCGCTCGCCGCGGGTATGGACGCACGAGGGCGTCGAGCTGCGCCGTGCGCTCGCCAACGAGTTCCGCGCGGGCTTCGAGCAGGCCGCCCATCGGCTGACATCTTTTCACGCACGTGTCGTACCCGAGCTGCACAAGCTCATGCGTTCGCTGGTGCCGGAGCCGGACCTTGTCGATCCGCGCGGCGACAGCCTTGCCATCCCGACGCCGACCATCGCGCCGTTGAGCCGCATGCTGGTTCTCGACCTCGAGACCTCGAAATGGCGCGTCTTCTGGAGCCGGCAGCCTTCGCTGGAAGCCTCGGGTGCGAAGATCGAGCAGCTCATTCGAACCGAGTTCGCACCGATTGCCGACGAGCTTGTGCAACTTGCCGGAAATGCATTTCATCACTTCAGCACGACGACGATCCGGTGGTCTTTCGAGGCGTGCCGCAACATCCAGCACGCGCTCAAACGCCGGCTCGAGCTTCTGATGGCTGACTATGACCAGGCGCTGCGTCCAGTCGACCCGCAGCAGGCGACACAAAGCCTCAACGAGCGGGTCCGGATTCAGGCACAGCGCCTTAAAGATAACGAAACCCTGACCCAACATCTGGAAAATTTGGCTCACTACATCGACACGGTTCTTAAAGCCGAAGGTTCCGCCGCGACATGAACAGCGTATCCCTGCAGTATCCCGAGAGATTAAGGGCTGCACGGGAGCGTCTCATCGGGACCAACATCACCGACGAGGCGCTCAACGTTTGCATCTCGGGTCTTCAGCGCGTCGAGAACGCGCTGCGCCGGCCGTTGCGTATCGTCGTGCTTGGCGAAAGCAACGCGGGCAAGACGTCGGTCACCGATCTCTTCATCGGGCGAGGTCTGTTGCCCACCAGTGTGGTGTCCAACACGGGCATTCCCGTGATGATCTCGTATGCCGACAAGCCGGCCGTTTACGGGATCGATCACGAAGGCACCCGCATCCGGGTCGATAGCGATAGCGACGATGCGCTGACGGACCTTCCGTACCGGGCGCTGCAGGTCGCGCTGCCGATCGAGCGGCTCCGGAGCTATCAGATCCTCGACACGCCGCCGTTCGTGAACCCGGCTTCGTTCGTTATGGATGCCGACATCGTGATCTGGTGCACGGTGTCGACGCGGGCGTGGACCGAAAGTGAGCGGGCCGCCTGGGCCGCTTTGCCGAAGCGCTGCAGCCGCTACGCGCTGCTCGTTGCCACGCACAAGGACGGGCTCGATGCGGAGGACGACATCCGGCACGTCACGGCGCGGCTGAAGAGCCTCACCAGTGATCAGTTCCGCGACGTGGTTCTGGTCGATGCCGAGGGTGTGCGCGACGGCTCGGATCCGGAACCGGAAGACGATGCTACAAACGGCGCCGATGCGCTTCGCCTCGCCATTGCCCGGCTCGCCGCTGACATCATGGAGCGCAAGACGCGCAAGGCCGAGAAGATCGTGCGCCGGCTCGCCCGACTGACGTTCCATCACTTCGCGAGCGACGTGGTGCGACCCGAGGCGCTTGAGATCCTGATGCGCTGGGAGACGCATGCACGCCAGCAGCTCCAGCAACTCAAGGATGGGCGGCGGACCGTGCAAGAGACGATCGAGGCGCTGCTCGTCGCCTACGCGGCTTGCGCCGAGAAGCTGCGACCCGGCGTGGTCAGGGGCGAGGATACCATCGCGGGCTCGACGTCGCGGGCGCTGGCGGCTCCGATCCGCTGGCCCCAGCAGACGACGGCCGCGGCGCGCCTCGTGGAGACGCTGGCCTCCGACCTCACGGGCCTGTTGCGCATGCTGGCAGGGCATTCGACGTTCGAGGATCCGACGGTGCGGGCCGAGTATCAGTCGGCGCGCAGCATCGTGCTGGCCCTCGCCGACCTCGACGGGGCATTCGACGCCCTTGGCCGCATGCTCGGGGCCTCGCTAGTCTCCAAAAAAGGCTGATCCGGATATTGGACTATGGCCGCGCGGTTTACCGCGCATTAATCCGGCCGGGTCTAAAAGTTAAACTGAATTATCTGGGCTTTGCGACGGGCCGGTTCTGTGTCAGCCTCCTTCCTGGGGGATGACGTTCGAGGGGCCGGGTGTCGGGGGTGAACCTGTTCCTGCCACACTCCTGTTGGAGGAAGGAACCTCAGTCCGCCGCGTCGAGAAGCGTTGCGTCAGGGTCGTTCGTGGTGCTCAGGCCGTTCATCCTCATCGGAGTTTTATCGGCGGCGACCGGGGCACTCGCGGAGCCTGTTCCTCTCGGTGGCGATGCCCTCGCGGATACCGTTTCCGGCTCGGTGGTCGAGATCGACACGCCGCTCGGCACCAAAGTCCCCATGCGCTTCGGAAAAGATGGCCTCGTGTCGGCGGAAGCCGGCGTGCTGGCGCCTGTTCTCGGCTCCGCGAAGGACCGCGGGCGCTGGTGGGTGGACGGCGAGAAACTCTGCACCAAATGGTTCCGCTGGTTTGAAGCGCAGCCGCGCTGCCTGACGATCCGTCAGGAGGGTGCGAAGATTTACTGGCGCAAGATCGACGATGGAGAAACCGGGACCGGGACGCTCGTCAACTGGTCTCCGCCTGAGCAGAAGCCTACCGTGGTGGCCAAGGCCGAGCCAGAGCCGCTCAAGAAGGCGCCTGCTCCCAAGCAAGAAGAGCCGGCGGCCCGCGAGGAAGCTCCGCCGCGCCAGGAAGAGAAGGTTGCGGTGCTGTCCGCCCCGGAGGCTCCGGCGGCGGAGGTGGTGCAGCCTGAGCCCGATTTTGCCCCGATGGTTGTCGCGCGTGCGGAGGAGCCTGCGGAGGCTTCCCAGCCGGCGCGGGAAGACGGCGTCATCATGCATTTCGGTGGTGCCGGTTTGCTAGAGGCTTCGACACGCGTCGGGGATGACGCAGGCGCGTCCGCTCAGCAGCCGCTGCAGGAAATCATTCCGGCTCCGAAACGTCCTGCGGTGCAGGCTCGCGAAGCAGCCAAGGCGACCCCCAAGGCCAGTCCTGAGACGGCGCCCGCGACGAGCACCAAGGTTGCCGTACAGCGACGCGTCCGCGAGACACAGCCTACCGCGCCGAAGCGCCTCGCGAGCGCGACGGCGACCGGTTGGGGTGGTGGCGAGGCTACGGCTGGGGCCAGCCGGACGACCCTTTACCGGGTGACCGGCGTGCATCGCTCGGATGTGCTCAACGTGCGGCGGGGACCGTCTGAGCAGCATGCGCAGATCGGCTCCATTCCGCCAACCGGCCGCAAGGTGAAAATCACCGGGCAGTGTCGCGCGGACTGGTGTCCCATCCAGTATGGGCGCGTCACCGGTTGGGTGAACAGCTTTTATCTCGCAGAAGAGAACTCGCGTCAGAGCTCCGCCAGCGAAGTCTACATCGCTCGGCCCTGAGTAGCTGCGCACCGCGCGCTCAACCCGCTCCATAACCTCCTGAAAACGATGTGATCGCGTCGCGGTGTGACGGGTTCGGGGTGTCCCTTTCGGGAACCTTACGGACCGTCGCGTTGTTGCGCGCTCATAGGGTCGGACGGAGACCTCACATCGTCTCCGCAAAAACAAAAAAAGGAGTTGGAGATGAACAAGCCGACCCTTGGCCTCGCTGCACTGGTGATTATGAGCGGTGCAACGTTGGCCGTCGCCCAAGACGGGCCTGGCGAGAGGATGCCGGGGCCTGCACAAGGGCTTGAGCGCGGTCCTGCATCCGATGGACCGCGTGGTGATGGGCCTCGCGCGGATGGTCCTGGTGCAGGTGCCGTTCGAGAAGGCGCTGGAGACGGTGTGCGTGAGCGTGGCCGTCGCGCTGAAGGTCCGAACCCAGCGGCGCGGACAGATCCGCCCAAAGGTGAGCCAAGCGGCGCAAAGCGCGAAGATGGCTCGGCGGGTCGCGATGGCGACCGCAAAGTTCGTCAGCAGTCCTCCGACACCGACAAGGGCGCAAAGCGCGAGAAGCGCGATACCTCGCGGGCGGATGACGCGGCGAGCAAGAGAGACGCTAGGGGCAAGTCGGACGACGCATCGGGCAAGAAGGACGCCAAGGCAAAGTCCGATACTGAGCGCGGCGACCGTCAGCGGGCAAAGGCAGAGCGCGGCAAGGATGCCGATGATCCTGAGCGGGCTGCAAAGTCCGATGCATCCGATAAAGCCAGTGGGCGCGACAAGGACCAAGCGCGGCAGGCCGAACGCGGCCGCGCTGCAGAGGGCGACCGCACGGCGCCCGAGCAGGTACGCAAGGCAGATCTCTCGGGTGACAAGCGCGAACGGGTTGGTGCCGCGTTGCGGGGCGACCGCGAGTTGAAGCGGCGCACGGATGTCGACATCGACATCTCTGTGGGCACTCGTCTGCCCCGCGATTGGGATTACGTGCCAGTGCCGGTGGCCGTGATCGAGATCGTGCCCGAATATCGAGGTTATATGATCGTGTATGTCGAGGACGAGTACGTCATCACCGATCCGGTGACGTACGAGGTCGTTGCCGTGCTGCCAGCTGAAGGCGGCCCGCGCTATGCCGGTGGCGGAGGTGGCGGCGCCGAGCACTGCTCGGAGACGCTGACGCTCACCGACGACGAGCGCGACTACATCGTGCGGTCGATTCAGATAACGGATGAGGTCGACGTGTCCGACATCACCGTCGGCTGGTCGGTGCCGGGCGAGATCGAGCTCAAGACCTTCCCGGAACCGATTGTCGAGCGCTCGGGCGAGCTCGCAGCGTGCCGGTATTTCATCTCCGATGATCAGATCGCAATTGTCGATCCGGAAGAGGACACCGTGGTGCTGCTGATCGAGCACGACGATTGAGCAACAGGCTGTCCGGGTGGCGGCGGACGTGCCGCCACCCGGAAGCGTGAAGAAGCAAGGAGGCCTCGATGCCTCAGAAGAAACCAATGGCGCGACGCAAATCCCGCTATGCGGTGCGGCGTGACGCAAAACGGAAATGGTCTGCGGACGTGACGCGCAAAAGCGATGCGCTCGATCTTGAAGAAAATGTATTCAAGAAGTCGAATCCCGCCGAGATCGCGCAATCTCTCAAGCGATCCGCGGAGCACAGCTCGCGTCGCAAGAGTGAGCCCTATCGCTCGGCGATGTCTATGCTGACGTTCTTCATCAATCGCGCAGGCTCCTCGCTGTCGCGTCATCGCCAGCATGTTCTCGAGCGAGCGAAGGGGGAGCTTAGAAAGGCATTCGGGAGAGAGACGTGATGACCCAAGCGGCTGCCGCGCTTGCCCGCATACGCCTCGAGGCGCTCGGTTGCGAGCGCTGTCCGCTCTACCGTAACGCGACGCAGACCGTGTTCGGCGAAGGGCCGGTTCCGGCATCGGTCATGCTTGTTGGCGAGCAGCCGGGTGACCGCGAAGATATCGAAGGCCATCCGTTCGTGGGGCCGGCAGGACGTGTTCTCGACAAGGCACTCGCGGCAGCGGGCTTCGACCGCACCGACGTCTACGTGACCAACGCGGTCAAGCACTTCAAGAACGAGCCGCGCGGAAAGCGGCGCCTGCACAAGCGTCTGACGGCGGGCGAAATCGATGTCTGCAAGGTATGGCTTGAGTCCGAGATCAAGCTCGTTCGCCCGAAGGCGATTGTCGCTCTCGGCGCCAGTGCCGCGCGGGCCCTTCTCGGGCGGCCGGCCGGCATCGAAGCCTTGCGGGGTAAAACGTTGGCGTTCGGCGAGGCGCAGTCGCTGTTTGTCACCATTCATCCGTCGCTGTTGCTCAGGATGCCCGATCGCGCGTCGCGCGAAGAAGGGTTCGAGCGCTTCGTGCAAGATCTCGCGCGGGTCGTGTCGGCGATCAGATCCAGTGAGACCCGGAAAGCGTCGCGGCGTGTGACCTTGCGGAACTCCGCGCAGCCCGCGGGTTTTTCCGTGCGATGAACGAAGTGCTCAAATATCTGGGTCAGATGCTGCGGCGCACGTACGGGACAATCGTACAGACGCCGATGCCGTGGCGCATGATCGACAAGTTGGCCGCTCTAGAAGAGAGCGAAGAGAAGAACACCCCGCTTCCATCCGCGTCACAGAAGGATCGCGCAGAACCGCAACGCCGCTCGCAGCGAGATTGATCCAGCGCATTGCCGCCACATTTGATTGGTGGTTAGGATCGCTTGGATTTTGGGAAGGGGGGCTCGCGTGCGCACTGTGTTTGCATCCATTCTTGCGACTATGTTTGTTCTCGATGCAACTGCCGCCGCCGCGGCCGGCTCGCTCCAGAAGTCTCTTATGAAGCTCGAGCCCGAGGAGCGCGCTCATCAGGCTTGCGTCATCAAGGGGCTCGAGGCCGTGCGGCGTGACAAGCGCCTTAAAGCCGCCGATAGGTTGATGCCGGACACGTTTCGGCGCGCTCGTTTCGAAGGCAATATGGTCTCGGCAAAGGGCGCTGCCGTGCGGGCCAAGGAGCACTGGTACGCGCTATCGTTCGAGTGCACGGTGTCTGATGACCAGACGCGAGCTTTGGCGTTTAGCTACAAGCTTGGTGATGAGATTCCACCCGAAGAGTGGGAAAATGCTGGCCTCTGGAAGTGAGCTGCGGCTTCGTCAGGTGGCGTCGCGCGGGGCGCGAGCGAGCAGGTCGCGCAGCATCTCGACGACCCGCAGGGCGGGCTCGCGTCCCCCGCACTGGATGCTGATGCGGGCGCCCTCGAACAACAGGAACACCTCGTCGGCAAGCAGCTCGGGATTGTGGTAACGCGAGTCCCGGAACAACTCTACGAGGTGGCTCCGCTTGCGCCGCTTGTAGTCCTCGATGACGGTTCGAGCCGGGTGGTCCGCCTGGAGCTCCACCGCCGCATTGGCTAGCGCGCAACCGCGCTCGGCGCTGCTGGTCAGGATCTCTTCGACATGGTCCACCCAGGCGTTGAGGCGCTTTCCTGGATCGTCAGGAAACGTCGTCGCAAGGCGCTTCCAGAGGGCGTCGCCGTCCTCGGCCAGTCCACGCGCGTAGGCAACGACCAGTTCGTCCTTCGACTTGAAATGACGATAGAGCGTCATTTTATTGGTCTGAGCTGCTTCCGCGATCAGCTCGACCCCAACGGCGTGCACCCCATGGCGATAGAACAGCTCGCGGGCAACGGTCAGGATACGCTCCCTCGGGGGGATCGGGGTTGAATCTGCGTCAGATTTGCTCGGCGTCTCGGCCAGGGCCTTGCTCATCGCATCTTGACTGCTATGTTACCGCTCAGTACTCATCAGGGTGTTACCGGTCAGTACCGCCCCTTGTATCTAGGATAGTTCAGGCGTCATATCAATCTCACCCACGCAAGGTTCGTAGTCTGATTCTCGGATTTTCGATCCCTGCGCAACACTTTTGCTCAAATCCTGATCTCAAACAGGAGCGTGACGTGATCTCGAGTTCGTGCGCTGGAGGGTTTATGCAACTCAGTGGCTTCCGTCCCGCTGTTGCGGCTGCTTTGTTATTTGTGCTGCCCCTCGCGGCTTGTGGCGATGCGCCACAGCAGACACAGGCTGCCCCTCCTGCGCCGAAGGTGACCGTCGCCAAGCCGGTCCGCAAGCTTGTCTCCGATTATGACGAGTATGTGGGCCGGTTCGTGGCGCTGGACTTCGTGGAAGTGCGGGCGCGTGTGTCGGGCTATCTCGATCAGATCCATTTCGTGGACGGGCAGCTCGTCAAGGAGGGCGACAAGCTCTTCACGATCGACCGGCGCCCGTTCGAGGCATCGCTCGAGCAGGCCAAGGCCGCGTTGGAGCAGGCGCGCGCAAACTTGGCCTTTGCAGAAGCTGACCTCAAGCGCGGATCGCATCTCGTTCCTGGAACCTCCATTACGCAGCAGACGCTCGACCAGCGGACGCAGGCGAAGCGCGTGGCCGAGGCCTCGGTCATGTCGCAGGAAGCTGCTTTGAAGCAGGCAGAGCTCGATTTGCAGTTCACCGAGCTCAAGGCGCCGATCTCGGGGCGCATCGGTGATCGCCGCGTGTCGATCGGAAATCTGGTGACCGGAGGAGCCACCGGGACCACGACGCTGCTTGCGACGGTGGCCTCCGTCGATCCGATCCGCTTCGAGTTCACGATGGATGAGGCGTCCTACCTGCGCTACCTCAACGCCGCGACGGCACAGGCCTCCAGCAGCGCGAACCGCGGCATGTCGCTGCCTGTGAAGCTCAAGCTCATCGACGAGGACAAGTTTATCCATGAGGGCAAGATCGATTTCGTCGACAACGCGATCGATCGCTCGTCGGGCACCATCCGCGCGCGCGCCGAATTCAAGAATTCGGACGGCAAGCTGACGCCAGGCATGTTCGGGCGCATTCAGATCACCATCGCACCGCCTGAGATGGCACTTCTGGTTCCGGACAGCGCCATCGGAACGGAGCAGGTCCGAAAGTTCGTGTTTGCGGTCTCGGAGGATCAGGTGGCCAACCCGAAATACGTGACACTCGGGCCGGTGGTCGACGGGCTGCGCGTCGTCACGGGGCTCGACGCCAACGACACCGTGGTCGTCAACGGGCTGATGCGCGTGCGGCCAGGCGTAAAGGTCGCGCCTGAAACGGCAACGGCTACCAGCGATTCCAAAGATCAGGTCGTCGGTACGAACTGACATCCTTTTCGGTGCTTACGCGGCGGGCCGGCCGGTTCCGCCGCGTAAGAGACCCAGGCTGCAGGACAAAATTCCATGCGCATGTCGCACTTCTTCATCGACCGGCCGATCTTTGCGGCTGTGATCTCAGTCGTGCTCATTATTGTGGGCGGGGTTTCGCTCGAGCGCTTGCCGATCGCGCAGTATCCGGAAATCGCGCCGCCGGTCGTCAACGTCACCGGACAGTATCCGGGCGCCAGCGCCGAGGTTGTGGCCAACACCGTCGTTGCTCCGCTTGAACAGCAGATCAACGGCGTCGAGAACATGCTGTACATCTCGTCGAATTCGACGGGTGACGGTCGGTTCTCGATCGCAGTGACTTTCGACCTCGGTACGGACCTCGATACCGCGCAGGTGCAGGTGCAGAACCGCGTGGCGATCGCGCAGCCGCGTCTGCCGTCGGACGTGCGCAACATCGGCGTCACGGTGGCCAAAGCCTCGCCTGACCTGATGATGGTCGTGCATCTGCTGTCGCGCGACCAATCTCGAGACACGCTGTTCATCTCCAACTACGCCAGCGTCAACGTCGTTGACGTTTTGAGCCGCGTTCACGGCGTCGGCTCGATCACGGTGTTCGGCAGCCGTGACTACTCCATGCGCGTGTGGCTCGATCCCGACAAGCTGCAGTCTCTTGCGCTGACGTCCGGCGACGTCGTGACGGCGCTGCAGAGACAGAACGTGCAGGTTGCGGCAGGTATTCTCAACCAGCCGCCGATCGAACAGCCAGGCGCGTTCCAGATCTCGGTGCAGACGCAGGGCAGGCTTGCCGATCCGGATCAGTTCGGTGAGATCATTGTCAAGCAGAGCGGCGACGCCGTGGTGCGCCTCAAGGACGTGGCGCGGGTGGAGCTCGCGGCGCTCGATTATGGCGTGAACTCGTACCTGGATAAGAACCCAGCCATCGGTCTCGGTGTGTTCCAGCTGCCGGGCTCGAACGCCATGGACACCGCGGAGCGCATCAAAGCCGCGATGGCAGAGCTCTCGAAAAGCTTTCCGTCCGGCCTCGAATACGCGATCATCTACAACCCGACCGAGTTCATTCAACAGTCCGTCGACGCCGTCGTGCATACGATCCTGGAAGCGGTCGTGCTCGTCGTGCTTGTCGTGATCCTGTTCCTGCAGACTTGGCGCGCGGCCATCATCCCCATCGTGGCTATCCCGGTGTCGCTCATCGGCACCTTCTTCCTGATGGCGATGTTCGGCTTTTCTCTCAACAACCTGTCGCTGTTCGGCTTGGTGCTCGCGATCGGTATCGTCGTCGACGACGCGATTGTCGTGGTCGAGAACGTCGAACGAAACATGGCGAACGGGCTCAGTCCACGCGAGGCGGCCTACACGACGATGGAGGAGGTGGGCGGCGCGCTGATCGCGATCGCCCTCGTGCTCTCTGCCGTGTTCGTTCCGTCGGCCTTCATCACCGGCATCTCCGGGCAGTTCTATCAGCAGTTCGCGTTGACCATCGCCGGCGCGACGGCGATCTCGCTGCTCGTGTCCCTGACCCTGTCGCCGGCTCTTTGCGCGATGCTGCTCAAGCCGCACGCCGCGGGGGAGCACAAGAGCGGCGGGCTCCTGATGTGGCCGGTGCACGCATTCTTCCGGGCGTTCAACTGGAGCTTCGACAAGATGGCCGTCGGCTACGCCTGGATGGTGGGCCGACTGGTTCGCCTGGCGGTGGTCGTGCTCGTCGTTTACGTGGGCGTTCTTGCATTCGGCTTGAACGAGTTCCGCAAGACGCCCGTCGGCTTCATCCCCGGTGTCGACGGCGGCTATCTCATCACGGTGACGCAGCTTCCCCCTGCGGCGTCGCTCGCGCGCACCAACGAGGTCAACAGGCGCGCTGTCGAACTCGCGCTCGAGGTGCCGGGCGTAGCGCACGCCGTGAATATCGTCGGCTTCTCGGGTGCCACGCGTACCAACGCGCCGAACGCCGGCGCTGTGTTCGTGGTTCTGAAGCCGTTCGAGGAGCGCGCCAGAGATCCGAACCAATCCGCGCAGGCGATCCAGCAGGCGCTACTCGCCAAGTTCTCGACGATCCAGGATGCACAGGTTCTCGTCGTGCCGCCGCCGCCCGTTCGCGGCATCGGTAGTGCCGGCGGTTTCCGTATGATGATCCAGGATCGTGCGGGTGCAGGACCTGCGGCCCTGCAACAGGTGGTCATGGCCATGATGCAGCGGGCGAACCAGACACCAGGTCTGATGCAGGTCTACTCGCTGTTTGAGAACGCGACGCCGCAGCTTTATCTCGACATCGATCGCGTCAAGGCGGAGATGCTGGGTGTCAACGTGGCCGACGTCTTTGCAGCTTTGCAGACCTATCTCGGCTCGGCGTATGTCAACGACTTCAACCTGCTCGGACGCACCTTCCGCGTCACGGCGCAGGCCGACGGCGACTTCCGCGCCAATACCAAGGATGTGCTCAAGATCCGCGTGCGGAATGCAGCCGGCGACCCGGTTCCGCTCGGCACGTTCACGACCGTGCGCGACATCTCTTCGCCTTCGCGCGTGCCGCGCTACAATCTCTATCCGGCTGCCGAGCTCGACGGCTCGGCAGCGCCGGGCTACTCGCAGGGGCAGGCCATCCAGCTCATGGAGCAGATCGCGGCCGAGACGTTGCCGCAAGGCTTCGGCTTCGAGTGGACCGAGCTCGCCTATCAGCAGATCCGAGCCGGCAACACAGCGGCCTTCGCGTTCGCGTTGGGCGTCGTGTTCGTGTTCCTGGTTCTGGCTGCACAATACGAGAGTTTGACGTTGCCGATGGCGGTGATCCTCATCGTGCCGATGTGTCTCGTGGCCTCGATCGTCGGCGTTATCATGCGCGGCATGGACAACAACATTCTGACCCAGGTGGGCTTCATCGTGCTCATAGGTCTGGCCGCGAAGAACGCCATTCTGATCGTCGAGTTCGCGGCCCAGCTCGAGCATCAGGGCAAGAACAGGTTCGAGGCAGCCAAGGAAGCGGCACGGCTCAGAATGCGGCCGATTCTGATGACATCGCTGGCCTTCATCCTCGGCGTGGTCCCGCTGGTTTGGGCGGTCGGCGCGGGCGCGGAGCTGCGCCAGGCGCTGGGAACGGCCGTGTTCGCCGGCATGATCGGCGTCACGGTGTTCGGCCTCATCTTCACGCCGGTCTTCTATGTGGTCTGCCGGTGGCTGGGAGAGCTCTTCGCGCGGCGGCGCCCTGCCGCAAAGGAGCACCAGGCCCCCACTCCAGCCGAGTAGGCAGCGCACACAGATTTCGAAAAACAGCACAGGCCGGATCCCCGATCCGGCCTGTGCTGTAACGGAACCCATTCTGGCGTCTCAACGTTGAGGCGTCATGCGCCTCGCCCCTCAAGCAGAATTGCGCCCAGGCCGTCGTGTTTCTGGCGTCGTCCCGGCGCCAACTCCTGCTGACGATCCTGCAAGCCGGCTCTTTGCCACGCGCAAGCTGTCGCTCGAGCTCATCCGGCCGCTCAGCGCGGAGGACATGACCGTGCAGGCCATGCCCGACGCCAGCCCCACCAAATGGCATCTCGCGCACGTCACGTGGTTTTTCGAGACCTTCGTTCTGAAGCCGCATCTGCCGGGCTACCGTCTGTTCGACGAGACCTTCAACTACTGTTTCAACTCCTATTACGAGAGCCAGGGCGAGCGCCATCCGCGTCCGGCACGAGGGCTTCTGACCCGGCCTTCTGCAGGGCGCGTGCTCGACTATCGCGCACACGTCGATGAGGAGCTCGAGCGTCTGGTCCGGTGCGGGCTGGAGCCGGATGGTGAGCCCGCCCGGCTGGTCGAGATCGGCATCAATCACGAGCAGCAGCATCAGGAGCTTCTGCTTACCGACATTCTTGCGCTCTTTGCGGCCAATCCGCTGCGCCCTGCCTATCGGCCGCGGTCCAGAACGGCGGATATCGGTACGGCAGGCAGCCGCTCCTCTGACGAGGTTGCGTGGATCGACCATCCGGGCGGCGTGTTCGAGGTCGGCCACGACGGACGCGGCTTCGCGTGGGACAATGAAGCGCCACGGCACGAGGTGCTGGTACAACCGTTCCGCAATGCGGATCGGCTGGTCACGAACGGCGAGTGGCTCGCGTTCATGGCCGATGGCGGCTATCGCACGGCGTCGCTATGGCTCGCCGACGGCTGGGCGACGGTCAGTCGCGAGGGCTGGCAGAGCCCGCTCTATTGGGAGAACCGCGACGGAGACTGGCACATGATGACGCTCGAGGGGCTTATGCCGGTCGAGCCCGAGGCGCCGGTGTGCCACGTCTCCTATTTCGAGGCGGATGCGTTTGCGCGCTGGGCCGGTCAGCGGCTGCCGACGGAGTTCGAGTGGGAGATCGCGGCGTTCGGCCTCGCCGTTACCGGCAATACGCTCGGAACGCATGCGTTGCGGTCGCGGCCGGCCGCGCGGAGCGTGCCGGATGCGCCGCGACAGATGTTCGGCGATGTGTGGGAGTGGACGCAAAGCGCCTATCTGCCATACCCGGGGTACCGGCCTCCCGAGGGCGCCATCGGCGAGTACAACGGCAAGTTCATGGTTAGCCAGCAGGTGCTGCGCGGAGCCTGTTGCGTTACCCCGGATGGGCACTCGCGCGCGACGTATCGCAACTTCTTCTATCCGCACCAGCGCTGGCAGTTTGCCGGCGTGCGGCTCGCCGCGGAGGCGGTCTGATGCGCGCCGGAGCGGTTGCAATCTCGAATCTCGTGCGCGATCGCGAAAGCGGGGAGAGTGAGTTCGCCGCTGCTGTCGTGCACGGGCTTTCTCAGAAGCCGAAATCGCTGCCGTCCCGGTTCTTCTATGACGCGCGTGGTAGCGTGCTGTTCGAAATGATCACGCGGCTGCCGGAGTACTACCTGACACGGACGGAGACGGCGATCCTCGATGCGCACGCGACCGAGATGGTCGACGGGCTTCCCTCCCACGGCGTGCTGGTCGAGTTCGGATCCGGCTCTAGCCTCAAGACCGAGATCCTGCTCGCTGCGGCTCCGGCCGGCATGGCTTATGTGCCAATCGACGTTTCGGAGGCGGCGTTGGCAGATGCAGGCCACCGGCTTGTCCGACGTTTTCCGGAACTCGACGTGAGGCCGATCGTCGGAGACTTCTCGCGCCCGATCCGATTTCCTGCCGATCTGGTGAGGCGGCCGAAGCTCGGGTTCTTTCCCGGGTCGACGATCGGGAACCTGAGCCCTGCGAACGCTGTCGAACTGTTGAGCGGATTTGCTCGATCGCTCGGAGCAGACAGCCGTCTCATCGTCGGTGTCGATCTCAAGAAGGATGTGCAGCAGCTGGTCGCTGCATACAATGATCGCTTTGGCGTGACGGCGGCCTTCAACCTCAATCTGTTGGCGCGCATCAATCGGGAGTTGGGCGGGAGCATCGATCTCGCGACGTTCCGCCACGAGGCGCTTTATAATTCGAGCGAAGGGCGCATCGAGATGCATCTGGTCAGTTGGGTAGCGCAGGATATTCGCGTTGCCGGCCGCCATTTCCGCCTTGAGGCGGGCGATAGCATCCACACGGAGAACTCTTACAAGTACGCGATCGAGCAGTTTCGCGATGGCGCGCGTGCGGCCGGCTGGCATGCTACTCGCGTTTGGACAGATAAAGAGCAGCAGTTCAGCGTGCATGAGCTTGTGGCGATGCCGAAGGCGCCGGATTAATGCAGGCGGAGTTGATTGCGATCAATGCAATCAACCACCGAAAGCCGTATTCTTTTGGGTTCCTAATTTCTGAATTGTGTTTTTTATTTCTTCGCTTGGCGCGAAGCCGCATCGCATGCTCGTTTGACTTGTTTTTTCTCTCGACTCACACGAATGCTGCTTCCCGCTACCTAGGTGTGCCAAGCCTCAGACTTGGCTGGTAAAAATCTTCATGGCCGGCGTCAGTATAATGTTTTTGCGTGACATCTGAATGTGATGGCGGGGCCGGTTCTTATCTTTACTCCGTTTGTCCATTTCTGAAATGCGGGCGGCCTTGAGGCGATCCGGATTGGACTGGGAGAAGGTGACGTGAACTCAAATAGCTCGATTGGGGCCCGACTTGTATTTAATCAGATTGATGAGGACACTCGGTGCCTACTCAGAGAGTACAAGGGGTTCCTCGCCGCAGAGTTGCCCGGTGTTCTCGACGCCTTTTACGAACACCTCACCAAGTTTACGGAGACGGCAGCGTTCTTCAAAAGCCGCGACATGATGATGGGCGCGCGGGATGCGCAGCTGCGCCACTGGCAGACGATTCTCGATGCAAAATTCGACGGGACATACGAAGCCTCGATCAAGCGGAACGGCGAAACGCACCATCGCATCGGGCTCGATCCGCGCTGGTACATTGGCGGCTATAATGCGCTGCTCAATGGTCTCCTGCAGGCGATCGCACTCAGAATGCCGCAGGCGGCGGTTGGCTCGGATTGGAAAAACAAGGCAGCCCCGACAGATCGCAGGGTTCAGTTGCAGAGCGCCGTGCTGAAGGCCGCGATGCTCGATATGGATCTCGCCATTTCCGTGTATCTCGAGGCTGGGCGGCGCGAGCTAAACACGCTCGCGGGATCGGTCGTGGCGATGGCGGGTGACGTCGCGCAGACGGCTGCGGAGCTGGAACGTGCTGCCGAGGCGGTTTCGACCGCGGCGCGCTCGGCCACGGACCAGACGGCCGCCGTTGCCTCCGCCGCCGAGCAGGCCTCCGCCAACGTGCGCACCGTGGCCGCCGCGGCGGACGAGCTTTCGGCATCCGTGAAGGAGATTTCGCGGCAGGTCGCGGGCTCGACCGAGATCGCGGGGCGCGCGGTTTCGACTGCGGACAACGCCTCCGACAAGGTGCGCAGCCTGTCTCAAGCCTCGCAGACCATAGGCGACGTGGTGGAGTTGATCAGCAACATCGCGCGGCAGACGAACCTCTTGGCGCTCAACGCCACGATTGAGGCCGCCCGCGCCGGCGAGGCCGGTAAGGGCTTTGCGGTGGTTGCGCAGGAGGTGAAGTCGCTCGCCAACCAGACGGCGAAAGCCACAGCTGAGATCGGATCGCAGATCTATGCCATCCAGGGATCGACCGCAGACGCCGTGGGGTCGATCGGCAGCATCGGCGATATCATCGAATCCATCGACCAGATAGCGAACACCATTGCGGCGGCGGTGGAGGAGCAGGGCGCGGCAACGGTCGAGATCGCGCGTAACGTGCAGGAAGCGGCGCGCGGAACAGCCGACGTTGCCTCCAACGCGGTGGGGCTTTCCAACTCGGCGGAGTCGACCGGGTCGGCCGCGGCGCAGATGCTGGCGGCAGCAAAGCGGCTGGGTGCGCAGGCCGAGGAGCTCAAGAGAACCGCGCAGAGCGTCGTCTCCGACAAGGCGGCGTGAGGGCGTTTTTATTGGCTCAGCTATTGCCCCGCGAGGGCGCGTCGTGCCTGCTCGAACGTGTGCTCGAGCGTTTGCCCGGCGTCGATCCGCGCCCACGAGATCGGGCCTGGATCGCGCTCCACCTGGGCGCGCACGACGGCGGCGTCGGAGTCCGAGGCGTCGCCCTTGCGGGCTTCGACGCGGGCGATTTGCGTCTCGAGCGAGGCCTCCAGCCATAGCCCCGCGAAGCGGGCACCTGTCGTCGACGCGATGGCGGCGATGCTGTCGCGCTCCTGCGATTTCACGGACACGCCGTCGAAGATGATGCTGTGGCCGGCGGCGAGGGCGTGCTCCGCCTTCTTGTAGAGCGTCCCGTACACGCGGTCGGAGACCTGCTCGGAGTAATGCTCAGGCGAAAGTCGTTCGGTCTCGGGCTTGGCGAACATGCGTTTGCGCTCGACGTCCGTGCGCAGCACGAGTGCGCCAGGCGGTGGCTCGAGGTCCGGGGCGAGACGTGCTGCGAGGGTTGATTTGCCGGTGCCGGAGAGACCGCCGATGGCGATCAAGGTCGGTCTCGCGGGCGTCAAATAGCGGTTGGCGGCGCTAAGGTAGGACACGGCGCGCGCGATGTGCGCTGTGGTCTCGCCGTGGGATTTCTGGCGCGCGCTTTCGAGAGCCACGAGGCCGCGGATGGCGGCGCGTGTCGCGAGAAAGAGCGGGAGGGCGGCCAGTCCATCGATCTCGCCGCCGGTCGGCTCGGCGCCGACGTAGGTGTTGAGCACGATGTTGGCGGCGGCCCGGTCGCCGCGCACGTCGAGATCCATCAACAGAAAGGCCAAGTCGTAGAGGACGTCGATGGTGGCAAGGCGCTCGTCGAATTCGAGCGCGTCGAATGGGATGACTCGGCCCGCCAACAGAACGATGTTACCGAGGTGCAGATCTCCGTGGCAGCGGCGCACGTGGCCCGCCTGGCTGCGCGCATCGAGCAACGGCGCGAGACGCTCGACCTCTGCAAGGCTCAGGCGGCGAAACGCGTCGGTGAGCTGCTTCGTTTGCTCCGGGCTCGCCTGGACGAGGGACGCGGCGAGGTTGGCAACGGTGTCGTGCACGAGAGCGGCGCCTGAGATCCCCATGACCAGTGGCGCTGCGTGATGGTAGCGCGCGGTCATCTCAGCGAGCGCGCGGGCGGTTTCCCGCGGCAGGGGCCCCTGCTCCGCGACGTGGGCCAGGAGCTGGTCCTGTTCGAAGCGATGCATGACCAGCGCGGCGTCGACGGGGGTGCCTTCATCAAAGGCGAGCTTGCCGTCGGGCCGGCGGCCAATGGCCGTGAGGCCGATGTAGATCTCCGGCGCCTGGTCGCGGTTGAGCTCGAGTTCGCGAGCAAGCGCGCGCTGGCGCTCGGCCAGCGTGGTGAAGTCCAGGAAGGGCAGCTTGACGCGCTTCTTGACCTTGTAAGCCTTGTCGCCCGCGAGCACGACCACGGCGGCGTGCGTTTCGATGGTCTCGATCCGCTCCGGGTGATCCGGGTAGGAGGCCGGGTCGGTCAGAAACGCGACCAGCTCCGCCGCCGCGCGCTCGGGCTCGGCAAGATCTTGAGGGTGGCGTTCGTTCATCGCGGCGTTCCAATTGATAGGGAGGCCCGCTCCATGGCCCAAGTCCACAAAGCGAGCGGACTTACGCTATCCGTTTTGCGTGTTTTTGAGATACCAGCCCCACGGCTCGCTGCTCTGGTAGGCCGTGATCTGCTTCGGCTCAAGGAAGTTCATCAATCCCCAGGTGCCGAGCTCGCGGCCAACGCCGCTTTTCTTCATGCCACCCCATGGCGGCTCGAGGAAGTTGGGCTGCGAGCAGTTGATCCAGACGACGCCAGCCTCGAATCGATCGGCGACGCGCTCGGCACGTTCGATATCCTTGGTCATGACCGCGGCGGCGAGGCCGAACTCGGTTGTGTTGGCGAGATCGAGCGCGTGGTTCTCGCTGTCGAACGCGGCGACGGACAGAATGGGTCCGAAGATTTCCTCCTTCCAGATGCGAGCGTCGGCGGGGACATCGGTGAAAATGGTTGGCTCGACGAAGTAGCCGGCGTTGAAGCCGGCGGGGCGGCCGCCGCCTGTCACGAGCGTTGCCTCGCGTTTGCCGACCTCCATGTAGCCCAGCACCTTGTCGTATTGCGCGCGGCTGACCAGCGGGCCGAGTTGGACACCCTCGGTCATGCCGTCGCCGATGACGATTTTCCTGGCCTCCTCGGCTAGGCGCTCGACGAGGCGTGGCGCGATGCTGCGCTCGGCGATGAGGCGGGAGGTGGCGCTGCAGACCTGGCCCTGGTTCCAGAAGATGCCGAACATCACCCACTCGACGACCTGATCGAGGTCGGCGTCGGCGAAGACGACGATGGGCGATTTGCCGCCAAGCTCGAGGCTGAGACTCTTGACATCCTGCGCAGCGGCGGTGGCGACGGCGATGCCGGTCGGTACGGACCCCGTGAAGGCGAGCTTGCTGACGTCGGGGTGAGCCGCGAGGGGCGCGCCTGCGTCGCGGCCGAGGCCGGTGACGACGTTGACGACGCCGGGCGGAACGCCGGCCTCGTGGCAGATGCGTGCCAGCTCGAGCGCGGAGAGTGGCGTGTATTCCGAGGGCTTCAGAACCAGCGTGCAGCCGGCTGCGATGGCGGGTGCAACTTTCCAGGCTGCCATCAGCAGCGGATAATTCCACGGCACGATGAGGCCGGCGACGCCGGCAGGGACGTATTTGACGCGCGTTGAAAAACGGGCGTCCGGTACAGCGATCGGCTCGCCCTGGCGCGCGTCCAATTCCTCGGCGTAGGTGGCGTAGAGGTTGAAGCAATAGATTGTGTCGGCGATGTCGCCTTCAGCCTCCGCGAGCGGCTTGCCGTTATCTTCCACCTCGAGGCGCGCGAGGCGGTCCTTCTCGGCTTCAATGCCCGCCGCGATGGCGCGCAGAAGTGCGGCGCGTTCGCGCCCCGTGGTGCGTCCCCATGGACCTTTTCCTGCGCGTTTTGCGGCGGCTACCGCGCGGTCGATGTCGGTTGCGCTGCCGGCTGCGATGGCGGCGAAGGGGCGCTCGGTCGCGGGATTTATGACATCGAGCGTGCCACCCTGAGCGGCGTCGACCCAGGCGCCATCGATGAACAGCTTCGGCTCCATGCGTATCCTTTCGAAGTGTAGGGCTATGCGAGAGCGGCGGCGAAAGCCTCGAGGAAGATGTCGGCGTGCTTGCGCCGGAAGGCGAGGGGCGGGCGGATCTTGAGCACGTTGCCGAACTTGCCGGCGGTGCCGATCAGCACATTGCGCTCGCGCATGGCGTTGACGAGCAGCTCGGCTGCGGCCTGGTCCGGCGCGCCGCTGTCCGGGTCGGACACGATCTCGACGCCGATATAGAGACCGGAACCGCGCACGTCGCCAATCGACGGGTGCGTTTTCGTGAATGCCGCGAGGCTGTCGCGCAGGTAGGTTCCGGTTTCGAGCGCGTTTTGCTGCAGGTCTTCGTTGGCAATCGTTTCGAGCACGGCAAGGCCGGCGGCTGCCGCGACCGGGTTGCCGCCGAAGGTGTTGAAATACCCGTTGCGGCTGCCGAAGCTGGCCAAGAGGTCCGGCCGGATGGCGACAGCACCCATGGGGTAGCCGTTACCCATCGGCTTGCCCATGATGGCCATGTCCGGAACGATGCCGTGGCGCGCAAAGCCCCACGTGGCTTCGCCCGTGCGTGCAAAGCCCGGCTGCACTTCGTCGGCGATGAACAGGCCGCCCGCGTCGCGGATCGCGGCCACGGCCCCCGTGAGGAAGCCGGGATCGCCCGGGAAAATGCCGTCGCTCGAGAAGATAGTGTCGGCGATCAGAGCGGCGGGGGCGAGGCCGCGGCCGTGCAGGGTCTCGATGGCGTCGCGGACGTCGGCTGTAAAGCGCGCGCCAAGCCCCTCGGTGCCGCCGCGGTAGGTGTCGGGTGCGGGTACGAGCACCACGTGCGGTGGGAGCGGCTCGGTCGTGGCGGAGGAGGGCGAGACCTGCGTCACCGCGAGCGTGTTGCCGTGGTAAGCGTTCTCGGTGGCGATCAGCCCCGTGCGGGCCGTCAGGCTGCGGGCGATGCGGATCGCAAGATCGGCGCTCTCGCTGCCCGTGCAGGTGAAGACGATGTTCGAGATTTCCTCAGGCATGGTTGCAAGAAGGCGCTCGGCGTAGGCGTAGACGCCTTCGTGCAGATAGCGCGTGTGCACGTTCAGAATGCCGATCTGCCGGCTGACGGCCTCCGTGACGGCGGGGTGGCAATGCCCGATCGAGGGAACATTGTTGTAGGCGTCGAGGCAGCGCGTGCCATCGGCCTCGATGAGCCAGACGCCTTCGGCGCGCACGACGTGCAGCGGACGCTTGTAGAACAGCATCGAGGTGGGGCCGAACGTGGCGCGGCGGCGTCGGACCAGTGCCGCCGCGGCTGGGTCGAGCGAGTCGGCGCCGCTCTTCATATCGAAGGCGTTCAGCTCAAGGATCTTTTGCGTTCCAGTCACGGTACCTCCGCTGGGCCGCGTCAACACCAGCATGTTTCTCGCACGAGAACGTTGCAGCGAATGCGGGCCTCCGTCAAACTCGAAACCGTGTCATTCATTCGGGGGTATCGCATGCTGACTTCGATTGCAGGCCGGTCGGTCATCGTCACGGGCGGAAGCAAGGGCATCGGCAAGGGGATCGCGAAGGTCTTCGCGAAAAACGGCGCCAAGGTGCTCGTGGTGTCGCGAACGCTGTCCGATGCCGAGGCCACGGCCGAGGAAATCAAGGCGGCTGGCGGCACCGCATCCGGCATTGCTGCCGACGTCACGAAGTTGGACGATACTCAGGCGATGGCGGAGGCGGCGCAGTCGCGTCACGGTGGGCTTGACGTGCTTTGTGCCAACGCCGGCATCTTCCCGCAGGGCACGATCGAAGAGCTTTCGCCCGAGGATTGGGATCAGGTATTGGACACCAACCTCAAGGGGACGTTCCTGTCGCTCAAGGCTTGCCTGCCGGGGCTCAAGGCGTCGGACCAAGGGCGCGTCGTGATCACGTCGTCGATCACGGGGCCGGTCACCGGCTTTCCGGGGTGGACGCATTACGGTGCCAGCAAGGCCGGCCAGCTCGGCTTCCTGCGCACGGCATGCCTCGAGCTTGCGAAGTACAAGATCACCGTCAACGCCGTGCTGCCGGGCAACATCAAGACGGAGGGGTTGATCGCGCTTGGCGAGGAGTATCTGCAGTCGATGGCGCAATCGATCCCGCTCAAGGCGCTGGGCGAGGTCGAGGATATCGGCTACGCGGCGCTGTTCCTCGCGTCGAAGGAAGCGGCCTACATCACCGGGCAGACGATCATCGTCGACGGCGGCCAGATCCTGCTTGAGAGCCTGGATGCGTTGAAGTGAGAGGACGTGCTGCTCAGGCCCTCCTCACCGGGCCGCGTCATGGACGCGGCCGACCTCTCCCCAACGGGGAGAGGTGAAGAAGTACCGTCCCCTCGCGCAAACTCCGCCTCTCTCGGAGGGTGAGGGCGCTAGCCAAAGCGGGAAAGGTAGCGCTCGCACAGCGGCACCGTGCCTTGGGTGTAGGCGACGCCCATGGAGCGGGCGAGGTCTGTGTCGGCATGCGAGCCGATCCAAGCGACGAGCAGGATCCGGCGCAGCATGACGAAGGTCGGAATCTCCGCCTCTTCCTCGGGCGAGAGGCTGCGGAAGCGGCGGTAGCCGCGTATCCAGGCCCCGATCAGGTCGGGCACCTCGGGCGCGTCTTCGAAAAACGAAACCGTCGTGGCGCAGTCGTAGAGGAACCACGAGAAACCGCAGTCGTCGAAGTCGATGACCTTTACCGCGTCGCCGTCCATCAGGAGATTGGCGAGGCGCATGTCGCCGTGCACGAGGCCGAAGACGTCGGGCCCGGTGCCGAAGCGGGCAAGGCGGCGCTCGATCACGGCGACCGTCTCGGCCAAAACCGCCTCGATCTCAGGCGTGAGCCCCATGCCGTCGCGCCATCTGCCCCAGTGCGGGGTGGCGCCGAGGCTTGTGTCGAAATTCCAGGTGTGGCGCTCGAACCAAGGTGGCGGCGTCCATCCGCGCACGTGGGCATGCATGCGGGCCGCGGTTTCGCCAAGTTTTTCGAAGCCCGCGGCATCGTTGGC
Organism: Hyphomicrobium sp. CS1GBMeth3; assembly: GCF_900117455.1. Taxonomy (NCBI): domain Bacteria; kingdom Pseudomonadati; phylum Pseudomonadota; class Alphaproteobacteria; order Hyphomicrobiales; family Hyphomicrobiaceae; genus Hyphomicrobium; species Hyphomicrobium sp. CS1GBMeth3. The sequence goes on along the minus strand of NZ_FPHO01000003.1, from coordinate 213,899 downwards.
GGCGGGCTCTGCTCCGCTCTCCCATTCAAACAGCACGACGTTGCGCGGGTTGCTGAGCCGGTCCCCTGTCACGGTCTGGATCAATTCGCCGTCGCGGCCCGTCAAGGGGCTCGGGACGTCGGCAGCGCCATCTTTCTTCAGCGCCGCCAGCCAGGCCAGCTCGGACGCGATGGCGGTCGGCGAATGATAGCCCTCGCGGTGGATGCGCAGCGCCCAGCGGCCACCGTCCGGGGCGTCCAATCGGTAGGTGACGTTCTCGGAGATGTTGATAAGGGTCGGCGTGACGCTGTCAGCTAGCGGAAAGCGCCGGATAGCCTCCATGGCCAGTTGATCGAGCGTTTGCGTTGGGTCGGCAGTGTCCACCCGTCTGTCCCCCGTCCCTGTGTGTTCCAAATGCTTCGGCCTCGCCTTGGCGACGGCCACACTGTAGAACCGATCAGGCAAAAGGTCAGAGGTCAACCCGTCAAAATTGCAGTACGATGAAGGGCAAACGCAAACTAGGCGCCGTGGGCGCGCAGCGTAAGGCGGTAGCGGCACAGGGCCCATTGTCGCGCGCTTCGCTGCGTGTTCGGATCGTTTTTCCCGGCGGGCGGCAGATGGGCCCTGGCAAAGCGGATCTTCTCGAGGCGATCGAACGGACCGGCTCCATTTCGTCGGCGGCGCGTGAGCTCGGCATGTCTTATCGGCGCGCGTGGCTGCTGGTCGACGAACTCGGCAAGCTGTTCAAGCGGCCAATCGTGTCGACGGCCGCGGGCGGCGTCCAGGGTGGTGGCGCGGTGCTTACGGATTTCGGGCGCGCCTTGGTGGCTGCCTACCGCAGGATCGAGGATCGCGCGGCCGAGGTGGCGAGGGCGGAGCTCATCGCTTTCGAATCGGACCTCGCCGACGTGTGATGGCTCCCTTCGCGGGGGCTACTTCAGCACCGTGAAGCCTGCATCCTCGAATACCTTTGTGGCGTCCGGCGTCGACAGGAATTCGAGGAAGGCCTTGGCTTCGGCGTTGGTCGACGAAGCTGTGACCGCGACCGGATAGACGACGGGTGGGTGGCTGTCGGCAGGGAAGGTGTCCACGACCTTGACGCCGGCATAGCTCTTGGCGTCGGTGGCGTACACGATGCCGAGAGGGGTCTCGCCGCGGGCGACGTAAGCCAGCGCCACGCGCACGTTCTCGGCGCCGGCAACGTTTGGCTCGATCACATCCCACACGCCGAGATTGGTGAGAGCCGTCTTGCCGTAAATGCCGGCGGGGACCGAGTCCGGCTGACCCATAGCCAGGCGTTCGTTACCGAGCGCGTCGGCCAGCGCGAAGCCTTTCTCGATCTTCAGCGTCGTCGCGCTGTCCTTCGGCGCGATCAGCACCAGCGCGTTGCCGAGCAGGTTCTTGCGCGAAGCGTCGTCGATCAGCTTGCGCTCGGCGCTCCAGTCCATCCATTTGAGGTCAGCCGAGATGAAGAGATCCGCAGGCGCGCCGGATTCGATCTGCTTGGCGAGGGCGGAGGATGCGGCGAAGGACAGGGTCGCCGTCTTGCCGGTCTTGCTCTTCCAGTTCTCGGCGATGCGCTCGAGCGCATTCTTGAGGCTCGCGGCGGCGAAGACGAGGACAGGCTTGGTTTCGGTTGCGTTGCTCTGAAACGGTTGCGCGTCCTGAGCCTGGGCGATCAGCGGTCCGGCGAGGGCGAACGCAAGGGCACACACCGACAGTCGGGCGAGCTTCGTCATCGTCGAAATTCCGGGTTTTCTGTATTGGTATGAATATAACGAGCCATATGCGATTGCATCATGTCAAGCATTCTGTTGCCGCTTTCTTTCTCAGCGATCGATTTGTTGGGATATATCGTATGCGGCGCCGAGGATAGCGGCCGACTGGGGGCTATCGCTAGGCCTGGGTGAGCTCGGCCCCAATGCAGACGCGGTTGCGTCCGCTCTGCTTCGCGTTCATCAACGCACGATCGGCGCGCCGCAGGGCGACCTCGATTGGTTCGTCCGCACTCCAGCCTGAGACGCCGAAGCTGCAGGACACGTGGAAAATGCCGGTGTCCGCGTTGAAAGCGTGGCGGGCGACGGCGCCTCTGATCACCTCGCACCAGTGCGCGGCTTCGGCGGCCTCCAGCACGGGAAACGCAATTGCGAATTCCTCTCCGCCAAGCCGTGCGACGATGGGTGCTTCCTCGCTGGCGAGGCGTGCGACGGCGCTGATCACCGCGTCTCCGGCATCGTGGCCGTATGTGTCGTTGATGCTTTTGAAGCGATCGATGTCGAGGAGGCAGACGGACAGAGGGTCGGAAGCATCGAGTTCGCGGCGCTTGGTCTCCATCGTGGACATGAACGCTCTGCGGTTCAAGACGCCGGTCAGATAGTCAGTCTCCGCCTGCTCGACGAGCTGGCGCTGGAGCGTAATCATGCGGTTGGCGGCGCGCAGGCGCGCCATCAGCTCTTCGCGGCGGATGGGTTTCACGACGAAGTCGTCGGCGCCGCAATCGAGCGCTTCGGCCAGTGCGCGCTCGCTGGTGTTCGAGGACATGACGATGACGTGCAGGGGGCGCTTCTCGCCGACCAGCGTGCGCACTTTCCAACACAGCTCGAGACCTGGAATCGGCTCCAACTCCAAGCTGGTCAGCACGACGTCAACGGTTGGGGTCCTCTCGACGTAGTCGAGCGCGAGGTCGGATGCCGAGAAGCAGTCGACGTAGCATCCCGTTGCCTCCAGCTCGGCGGCGAGCTTGTGCTGTACGACCCGGCTCGGATCGATGAGGACGATGTGCATCTATTGGGCTTTCAGAGGCCGACCACTGACAGTGTTGTAAGCGCCGCAGGTGAACAGGGGCTTACCACCGGGAAGGGGAGGGAGATCGCAAACGAAAAGGGCCCGGCTGCAGCGTCCCTCGCCCTAGAAAGTGGTGTGGTGCCGGCGGCATGATCGGGAGGGAGTTGCCTGCCGGCACCACGAGCATAACGCCACCCGTGCTCTAGGGTCGGGGAGGGGGTGCGGATGGCGTCAGCTATTCGAAAGCCTTCCGGAGATATTGGAATTCGTGGACCCTTTACCAAGTTCCTCCGGGCCGACGGGTAACGCGGGCCGGGCGCCGCAGTTCCGCAGCCCACGGCCTTCCCATCCCGGGCCATGCGAGGCTCGCCTCATGGAACTTTATTCCCACATGAGGCGTTGGGTCTCGTCCGCCGATACTGCGAAGGTCGTTTTGGGAGGATACGGCGCTGAAGAGTCAGCTCTTTTCGGCTGTCCGTAAGTTTGGAAGGCGATGCGCGGCGTTGGGTGGCAGGCCAAGAAAATGACGCGTCCGACCGGCGGCGCACACCATTTTGGGCCTTGCTGGGTCCATGATCGAGGGGGTGTTGCTAAAATAATGATGATTGCGATAGGGCCGGCGCCCCCGGCCAACCGCGCGGGGACGAGTTTTCGAGGGATCCAAACAACATGAGCACTCAAAAATCCGTTCAGCCGGCTCAGAGTGTTGTGCCAGAGGACACCATGGGTATCGAGCCAACGGCAACGATCGACGAAGCGATCCAGGGCGCGCTTGGGCGAAAGCTCCGCGAGACCTATGAGCAGGTTGTTCGGGAGCAGGTGCCAGACAAGTTCAGGCAGCTCCTCGATCAGCTCAAGAATTCCGAGACCGACGGCGCAAAAGGCGCGGGGGACGCGAAGGCTGACAATGACAGCACCTGACTTCGAACAAGACCTTGTCGGTGCGATCCCGCATCTTCGTGCGTTTGCGCGGTCGTTCGCCAACGATCCGGCGCGCGCCGACGATCTCGTGCAGGAGACGCTGGTCAAGGCATGGAATAGCCGCGATTCCTTTACGCCGGGGACGAATTTCCGCGCGTGGCTGTTTACGATCCTGCGTAACGTCTATTTCTCGCAGCACCGCAAGCTGAAGCGCGAGGTGGACGATCCGGATGATCAGTATCAGCATTCGCTGGCCGTCCAGCCTGAGCAGTATGGGCACCTTGATCTTGCCGATTTCCGCGCGGCGCTCGGGTTGCTGCCGTCGGATCAGCGCGAGGCGCTGATCCTGGTCGGTGCCGAAGGCTTCTCTTACGAGGAGGCCGCGGAAATCTGCGGCTGCGCAGTCGGTACGATCAAGAGCCGGGTCAACCGCGCGCGCAACAGGCTGACAGAGCTCCTTGGTGACGATGAGCTCAAGAGCGGATCGGCGGCCGCCTCAGCGATGAGCAACGCACTGGCAAAGCAATCAGCGCGTGGCTGAACGGAAGCTTAGCCTTTGGGTTAATTTGAGTTTTACTCGCGGAACCTTCGTTATCGGTTATGCGTTTTGCACGAGGGTCGCGACCCCCTCGCGGGTTTGCTCAGTAGGGAGAGAATCATGTCGCTTGCAGAGACGATCGCGCCTCAACTTCCTTACCTGAGGCGCTTCGCACGCGCGTTGACGGGAAGCCAGGAGGGCGGCGACGCCTACGTGGTGGCCGTGCTCGAGACCCTGGTTGCCGATCCGCAGAGCTTCCCTGACACTCAGATGAAGCGTGTCGGATTGTACAAGTGCTTCCTCAAAGTCTGGAACTCGATCCGTCTGAACCGAGACGCCATGGAGCCCAAGAGCCAGGCCGACCGCAGCCTGGAAGCGATCACGCCGCGGCCGCGGCAGGCTTTCCTGCTTGCCTCCGTCGAAGGCTTCACCACCCAGCAGATCGCCGAGATACTTGAGTGCTCGACTGATGAAGTCAGCCGCCTCATCGAGGAGGCAGGCGAGCAGATCGCCGAGCAGACTGCCACCGACGTTCTCATTATCGAGGACGAGCCCTTGATCTCGATGGATCTCGAAGCCCTTGTCAAAGGGCTCGGGCATCGGGTGTCCGGCGTCGCACGCACACATCGCGAGGCGATCGCCGAGGTCAGGAAAAAGCGACCCGGACTTGTCCTTGCCGATATCCATCTGGCGGATGGCAGCTCGGGGCTCGACGCCGTCAATGAAATTCTGCTCGGTTTCAATCTGCCGGTCATCTTCATTACTGCGTTCCCCGAGCGCTTGCTTACCGGCGAACGGCCGGAACCGACGTTCCTCATCACGAAGCCGTTCGAGCCGAACACGGTGCGCGCCCTCGTCAGCCAGGCACTGTTCTTCGGCACCGACGCGCATGTTCCGGACGCGTCGTCCGGGCTTGCCAGCCAGCAACGCGGGCCTAGGCTGGCGACAAGCTCGGATGCTAGGCCCTGATTAACCCTCAACGCCGATGTGTTGAGATAGGGCGGTTGCGGACATATGTGCGGGCCGAAGTCGCGCGCATTTGTGCCTGATCCAGGCTATACTCCGCCTACAACTTCGGCGTGATCCACGCTCGGAATGGTCGGTCTCCTTTGGTGTATGCTGAAGGAGTTTCGTGCCCGCCGGCGGATCGGGTCTGGCACAAGGGTGTTACGAGATGGCGCGTGTGCTGGTTGTCGACGATGAAGCACTCATCGCGATGATGCTGAGCGACCTTCTGACCGAGTACGGCCACGAGACCGTTGGGCCTGCCCATACGGAAGATCAGGCGCTCAAGCTCGTTGCCTCGACGCGCATCGACGCGGCGATCCTCGATGTGACGCTCGGCGATCATGATTGTTTCGCGGTGGCGGAGGCGTTGGGAAAGCGCGGTGTACCGTTCGCATTTGCAACGGGACACGGCGCGCAAGCCATGCCCGATGCCTTTCGGCAGCACATTACACTGTCCAAGCCGTTCGACTTCGAGGTGGTCCGGCGGCTGGTCGACGATCTCGTGGCTTCGGGCGCCTAGGCGGGCTAGGGCGGTTTTCTACGGGCCTTTGCCGCTGGGTTTGAAAGCGGCCGCCCGGAACCATATTTCCTGTGTAAAATTCAATCATAGAGCCGACCGCTGCTCTTAACGTGCCGAGCCTCCAATGTCGGGTGCCGCAGCGCCACTAGATCTTCTCGTTGTCGACGCCGTTGCCGATCGTCATGAGGCGTACGGCAAGCTGCTTGCGGGCTTGGCGAGGCAGGTGGTGACAACACGTTCCGGGAAGGACGCGCGGCAGCTTCTTCGCGACGGGGAATTCGGGGCCATGCTGGTGAACATGGATGGCGCCGATGGCGCGCGCTCAGATCTTTGGGATCTGGCGTCTTCGGCCTTGCGGTCGTCCGACACACCGGTGATCGTTATCGCGGAAGGGCAGCCGGATGTCGGCGACGCGGGAGCCACCATCGATTACGTGCCGACGGAGTTCTTAAGCGAGCTTCTGGCGCAGCGCGTTTCGTGCGTCTTGGAGCTCCGGCGGCTTAGGGTCGAGCGGACCGGCGACGAAGCGCGCATCGCCGCACTTGAAACGCAGGTGCACGACCTCGGTGCCGCCGTTCTCGAGGAGAAGCAAATCTCGGGTGCGCTTCGCCGCAAGGTCGGGGAGCAGGCTCACCGAAGCAAAAATCTGCTCGCAATCCTGCAATCCGTGGCGATGCGCACGGTCAGCGATGGGCGTAGCATTCCCGAGGCGCGGGCGGCACTGATGGGTCGTTTTCGGTCGCTCGCGCGCTCACATCAGCTTGCTTCGTCGGCCGACGGTGTTGGGGTCGAGATTGCGGAGGCCGTGGAGGCGGAGCTTGCCGACATTGCCGATCGCGTTGCGGTCAGCGGCCCTTCTGCGCGGCTTACGGCCTCCGTGGCGCAGACGTTCATGCTGGCGCTGCATGAGCTTGCTGCGAATGCGGCTCAATACGGGGCGCTCCGCACGGACGAGGGGGCCGTGACCCTCGGATGGACGTTCTTCGAATATGGCGCGGATCGCTATCTCGAGGTTGTTTGGCGCGAGCATGGCGGGATGCCGCCGCAAGCCCCGCCGCAGTATGGTTTCGGGCTTGCGCTCGTATCTTCGTTCGCTGCAACCCGCGCCGACACGCCGAGCATCAGCTTCGAGGGGGAGGGCATCGTCTGCCGGATGCGTCTCTCGCAGGACGCGATCGTGGCCGGGTGAAGGGGTGAGCTTCCGTCCCTGATCAAGTGCCGAGGCGGCGCGGCGTGGTGAAATGCTCCAGATGACCGCTCGCGCTTTTCACATCCTTCCAGCTTGCGACGTCGAACGAGAAGACCGCGTAGGCGGCCGTCGGAAACTCCTGCGCCATGGCGGCGAGCAGCTTGCGGTCGGCTTCGCCCACAAGTTCGAGCGCGAGCGCGTGCAGGCCCGGGTTGTGTCCCACCACCAGTACATGGGTCGCGGTGTCATTCAGCTTTGCGAGCGCACTGCGGATGGCACCGGGCGCTGCAAGGTAAAGGTCCGGATCATAGATCACCCGCGGCGTTGGAGGTCCAAGCTCGGCGAGGAGCAGGGCAAGGGTGGCGCGGGTGCGCATAGCGTCCGAGCAGAGCACGAGGTCCGGGCGCAGCTTCTCCTGTCGGATGAATTTCGCGACGGCCGGGATGGCGCGGACGCCACGCTTGGCCAGTGGACGCTCGTGATCGTCGAGCTCCGGGTTGGCCCAGCTCGACTTTGCGTGGCGGAGAAGGGATAGAGTCAGCATACGGCGAGCATGGTGATGTACGCTCGCCAGTCAAGCCTTTGCGCAGGGAAGCGTAACCGGATAGGCACTCCGGCTTTTATTCGGCCCTCAAAAGCGCTGCAGCCGGCCGAGTTTCGGCCGGCTGCGATTCCGTGCAGGCTTCAAAAGCCGGCGGCCTAGATCTCGCCCTTGAGGCCCTTCTCGAAATATTTGTGCACGATCTTTTCCTGGTTCTCGAGCAGCCAGTCGATGGACGGCTCGTTCGTCATCGCCTTGTGGATGGCGCGCGTGGTCGCCTCGCGGTGGATGTCGAACAGGATCTTGTGGTCCAAGTTGTCGATCGTAGCCACAGAGGGATTGAGCCACACCGAGACGATGATGCCGAGGTCGTTGGCCTTCTCCTTCGGAATGTCGCCGGCGCGCACGGCGTCGAGCACGCCCATGGCCGTCGCGTACTGCACGGTGCCCATCAGGATGTTGGTGTAACGCTCGCTGGTCACCGTCACCTTGCTCACGCAGATCGTGGCCGGACGAACCATGACGTCGGTGTTGAGCAGGGCGAGCACGCGGCTGTGGCCCGCAACCTGATTACCGAGCAGGTTCGCGAAAGCGGTGCCGAGCGGGCCGTCCATCTCGCCGATGGCAACCTCGGGTTCAGCAGCGGTGCCAGGTGGGCCGCCTGCGACGAGTGCCTCTCCAACTCGAATGCCGATGCGTCCGCTCATGCCGTTTCTCCTTTTTTGACTGCGGTTCACGTTGCGGGCGCAGCATACTCGGCAGCGGACTCGAAGAGCCAGTGGGCGAAGCTGTCGGCATAGCTACGAAACAGCGCAACCTCATATGTGGGTTGGTCATCGACCTGCCACAGGATGACGCCGATGTGGCTTGCGTGCGTGATGGCGACGTCGCCCGGCCTGAAGGCGCGCGGATGCAAGTCGAGCGGAACACCCTTGGCCAGGACGCTGCGGGCGTGGGGACCGGCGATTCGTACCACGACACGGCCATCGGACTGGTCGACGACCGAGGCGATACCGGAAAGTTGCTCCTTCAGCTCGCTCTCGAGATCGCGTCCGCCTTCACGCTCGGCCAGGGCCAGCCAGTGGTCCGGGCCCGCCCAGACAAAGGCGGTACCGACGCCTGTGACGCGAGAGGTGCCGCGTGGCAGCTCGACGCCGTAGCCCGTGTAGATGGCCTCACGCAGTGCGTTCTCCTTGCCCTGGATGGCAGCAAAGCTCGCGAGCGTCAGCGTCTCACGCGGCGTGACGGTGAGGCCGGGCGTCGCCAGCGGATGCCAGTCGTGGAATGCGGATGCCGGTGTCAATTGATCAGCCACGAACGCGCCCTCCTTCGGGGTCCACGAATACCGGCGAGACGACCTCGACCAGCGTGTCGCCGCCGCGCACGGGGTCCACGGCACGCACGATCTCGCCGATACGCTCCGGGCCACGTTTCAACAAGCCGAGCCCGATCCAGTGCCCATTCGACGGCGAGTAGGCGACCGAGGTCATGTAGCCTTCATCGTTCTCGGCAGTGGGCGTCGCGTCGCGGGCGATAAAGTGAGCCCCCGAGCGCAGGCGCGCCGAGCGATCCACCGGGCGGAAGCCGATCAGCGCCGGCCGGTCGGGATCGGCGAGGCCGGGCCGCTTGCCGAGCACGTGGCCGATGAAGTCCTTCTTCTTGGCCACCATGCCGCCGAGGCCGACGTCCTGGGGCGTCGTGTTGCCGTTGAGCTCGGGGCCCGAGATGTGGCCCTTCTCGATGCGCATGACGCCGAGCGCCTCGGTGCCGTAGGCGCAGACGCCGAACTCCTCGCCGGCCGCCATCAGGCGGCGGATCAGCGCGTCGCCATAGCGGGCCGGGACGCCGATCTCGTAGGCGCGCTCGCCCGAAAACGAGAGCCGGTAAAGACGTGCCTTGATGCCGCCGCAGACCGTGATCTCGCCGACACCGAGATAAGGGAAGCCGGCGTCGGAGATGTCGAAAGCGGGGTCGACGATCTTCTGCAGCAGCGCGCGCGACTTGGGACCCGCCACAGCGTACTGTGCCCACTGCTCGGTGGCAGAGACGATCTGCACGTCGAGCTCCGGCCATAGCCACTGGGCACAGTACTCCATGTGCTGCACGACCTTCACGGCGTTGGCGGTAGTCGTGGTGATGAAGTAGTGCGTCTCTCCGAAGCGGGCGACGGTGCCGTCGTCCATCAGGACGCCGTCCTCGCGCAGCATGCCGCCGTAGCGCGCCTTGCCGATGGCAAGCGTCTTAAGGCCGTTCATGTAGATGCGGTCGAGGAAGATCGCCGCGTCCGGGCCTTGGATGTCGACCTTGCCGAGCGTCGAGACATCGCAGATGCCGACGGCGTTGCGCACGGTCGTCACCTCGCGAGAGACGGACTCGAGCCAGTCCTTCTCGCCGGGACGCGGGAAGTAGCTCGGCCGCAGCCAGAGGCCGGTCTCCACGAACTTTCCGCCCTGCTCCTTCGCCCAGCGGTAGGATGGCGGCAGCCGCGTCGGCTTGAAGCTCTTGCCGCGATGATGGCCGGCGAGCGCGCCCAAGGCGACCGGCGCATAGGGCGGCCGTGCGATAGTAATGCCGGTCTCGGGGATCGAGCGGCCCGTGATCTCGGCCATGATGGCCAGCGCGTTGACGTTGGCCGTGCGGCCCTGATCGGTCGCCATGCCGAGCGTGGTGTAGCGCTTCAGGTGTTCGACGGCGCGAAAACCCTCGCGCTCGGCGAGCTCGACATCCTTGTCGGTAACGTCGTTCTGCTGGTCGACGAACGCCTTGCCGTCAGGATCAGGGACACGCCACAGCGGCGCGATGGCATCGCTCTCGGTGGCCGCCGCTGGGATGGGCACGGCGACCGCCGTGTGGCCGCTCTCGGTGGCGGCGGAGGAACCAGCTGCGTTGCCTGTTGCGAGGGCTTTATCGAGTGTGACGTCGCCGCCGACCGCGCCGGCGAGCGACATTCCCGTCGGCAATGCACCGGGCAGGAAAGCTTGCAGGCGGTCGCTCCACACCGGCTTGCCGCCGAGGTGGGTCGTGAGCTGGATGTTGGGATTCCAGCCGCCGGACACGGCAATGAGATCGCAATCGAGCGTCAAAGTTTCCCCTGCCGCCGTGCGGACAGTGACGCCGCTGACGCGGTTGCGACCGTGAGCGCCGGTGACGACGCCGCCCGAAATCAGGCGCGTTCCAGTCACGGTCGCAATGTGGCTCATGGAGGCGCTGGCTTCGGGGCGGCTGTCGACCAGGGCTATGACGTCGACACCTGCGCGTGCGAGGTCGGCCGCCGTCGTGGCACCGTAGTCGTTGTTGGTGAACACAACCGCGCGTTTGCCCGGCGCAATGCCGAACCGGTTGATGTAGGTGCGCACGGCGCCTGCAAGCATGACGCCGGGGCGATCGTTGCCGCCGAAGACGACCGGTCGCTCGGTGGCGCCAGAGGCCAGAACGACCTTCTTGGCAACGAGCCGCCACAAACGCTGGCGTGGTGCGCCGTGCACGGGCTTGGCCACATGATCGTTCACGCGCTCGAGCGCGCCGTAGGTGCCGCCATCATAGGTTCCGAACACCGTCGTGCGGCGCAGGATGCGAACCTCGCGGTTGCGGGAGAGCTCGGCCTCCACGGTCTTGACCCACTCGTGGGCCGGGTTGCCCCCGATCTCGGCCGCATCGTCCACGGCGCGTCCGCCGAGCGCGGCGTTCTCATCGACCAGGATCACGCGGGCGTTGGTGCGCGCTGCTGCCTGCGCAGCCGCGAGGCCAGCCGGACCCCCGCCGATGACCAGCACGTCGGCAAATGCGGTCACCTTCTCATAAGTGTCGGGGTCGGCATCGTCCGACGCGCGTCCGAGGCCCGCGGCGCGGCGGATCAGAGGCTCGTAAAGCTTCTCCCAGAGGGCCGCCGGCCACATGAAGGTCTTGTAGTAGAAGCCCGCGACGAAGACCGGCGAGAGCAGCGAGTTGACCGCCATCAGATCGAAGCTGAGCGACGGCCAGCGATTCTGGCTCATGGCCGTGAGGCCATCGTAAAGCTCGGCGACGGTCGCTTTCGTATTCGGCTCGCGGCGCGGGCCCGTGCGCAGCTCGACGAGTGCGTTGGGTTCCTCGGAGCCTGCGGAGAGGATGCCGCGCGGGCGGTGATATTTGAACGAGCGGCCGGTGAGGACGACGCCGTTGGCCAGTAGCGCGGAGGCCAGCGTATCGCCGGGATGGCCGACGTAGGTCTTGCCGTCGAAGGTGAAGTGCAGCGTCAAGCTGCGGTCGACCAGACCGCCGGTCGCGAGGCGGTTCGGCTGGCGGCTCGACTTCGTTTGCTCGAGGGCTGCCATTATGCGTCGTCCTTCACTTCAGACTTGCTGGTGTGCGCAACGTCGCGTGCCAGCTCGACGGAGGAGATGGCGTGTGTCGCGACGTTGCGCGTTACCACCAACCAGGCGTGGCAGCCGGCTGCGTGATACCAAAGTTCTCGATGAGGCCCTGCGGGGTTCGTCCGCTCGTAGGTGTAGGCAACGAACTCCTCGGCGGCCGTCGGGCTCGTGAAGTCGGGGCGTTTGAGTGTGGCGTCGCCCGAGTAAAGGAACTCGTCGAGGCTGCGTTCGCCGCAGTGGGGGCAGGCGATTCTCATCGCTGGTGCTTCCTGTTCTTCTCTCTTCTCGCGAGTCTGATTCACGTCATCGTGCGAGCAGAAGGGCTCGCATTTCCGACAATCAGGCTCTAGTGCAGGTTCGGATGCGGGCCCATGCCCTTCTCGTCGATGGCGTGGCCGGTTGCGAAGCGGTCGAGGCGATAGGCGCTAGCAACGGGGTGCGGCTCGTCGCGCGCGATCAGATGCGCGAAGCAGGCGCCGGAGGCGGGCGTTGCCTTGAAGCCGCCGTAGCACCAGCCGGCGTTGAGGTAGAGGCCGTCGAGCGGCGTCTTGTCGATGATCGGGCTGCCGTCCATCGACATGTCCATGATGCCACCCCAGTGGCGCAACAGGCGCACGCGACCGATGCGCGGCATCAGCGCCATGCCGCCTTCGCAGACGTCCTCGATGACCGGCATGTTGCCGCGCTGGGCGTAGCTGTTGTAGCCGTCGAGATCGCCGCCGAAGACGAGACCGCCCTTGTCGGACTGGCTGATGTAGAAGTGCCCGGCGCCGAAGGTCACGACGCCGTCGATGAACGGCTTGATGGCTTCGGTGACGAAGGCCTGCAGCACGTGGCTTTCGATCGGAAGGCGCAGCCCCGCCATGGCGGCCACGCGTGAGGAGCTGCCGGCGACGGCGACGCCGATCTTCTTGGCGCCGATGGTGCCGCGCGAGGTCTCGACGCCCGTAATGCGTCCGCCCTCGCGCCTGAAGCCCTTGACCTCGCAGTTCTGGACGATGTCGACGCCGAGCTGATCGGCGGCGCGCGCGTAGCCCCAGGCCACGGCGTCATGGCGCACCGTGCCGCCGCGCCGCTGCAAGAGGCCACCGTGGATCGGGAAGCGACCGTTGTCGAAATCGAGGAACGGCACCATGCGGCGCACGGCGGCCTGATCCAGCAGCTCGGCATCGACGCCGTGCAAGCGCATGGCGTTGCCGCGGCGGGCGAAGGCGTCGCGCTGCCCGTCCGAATGATAAAGGTTCAGGACGCCGCGCTGGCTGACCATTGCGTTGTAGTTGAGGTCCTGCTCAAGCCCTTCCCAGAGCTTCATCGACAACTCGTAGAACGGGATGTTGCCGGGGAGCAGGTAGTTCGAGCGCACGATCGTGGTGTTGCGGCCGACGTTGCCACCGCCGATCCAGCCCTTCTCCAGCACGGCGATGCGGAGCGGACCGTAGGTCTTCGCGAGATAGTAAGCCGTTGCAAGGCCGTGGCCGCCACCGCCCACGATGATGACGTCGTAGTCCGGTTTCGGCTCGGGGTTGCGCCAAGCGGGGCCCCAGCCAGTGTGCCCGCGCAGGGCCTCGCGCAGGACGGAGAAAATCGAATATCGGGTGCTCGACATCGCTGGCTCGCTCTTCGCAACAGTCGATTATGCTTAAGAGGTCATGCGATTGTGGGCGATATAAGTCTTACTTATACTAGCGCCCATGCGTGAACTCTCCCCAACCCTGCCGTTCGACCTCAGATCGCTCGAGATCTTCCTCGCCGTGTGCGAAGCGGGGGCCATGTCGACGGCCGCCCGGCAACTCGGGCTGACGCAGCCGGCGGTCTCGCTCGCCATCGGGGACCTCGAGCGCAAGCTCGGGTTCGCGCTGTTCGATCGCACGGTGCGGCCGCTCGCGGTGACGGTGGCCGGCGGGCTTCTCCGGCAACGGGCGGCGGCGCTGATTGCCGAGGCCCGGCAAATCGGGCCGCTCCTGCGGGAGACCGAGCACGGCAGGCTGCCGCTGATCCGCGTTGGCCTCGTCGATTCCCTCTCTCGCGTGCTGACCGATCCGCTTGCGGCGTTTCTTGCGACGAAGGCGGACGAGGTCTCGATCCTTTCGGGGCTCACCGCCTCTCACGCCAGCGATCTCCTGACGCGGCGGCTCGATCTTTTTCTGGGTGTCGACGATCTCGAGACGTGGGCGGGTCTCGAGCGCTGGCCGCTCGCGAAAGAGCCTTACGTGCTGGCGCTGCCGGCAGGCGAGGAGGCGCCGCGCTCTGTTCCGGCGCTGCGCAAGCTCGCTGAGCGTCTGCCGTTGATCCGATTCAGCTCTCGGTCGCGGACCGGGGTCGAGATCGACGCGCACCTGCGGCGTCTCGGGGTCGCGGCAGCGCGCGCGTTCGAATTCGACACGCCTTATGGCGTGACGTCGATGGTGGCCGCGGGGCGCGGCTTCGCGATCACGACGCCGCTCTGCATCGCGGAGGCGGCGGTTTCCGGCGCGCGGGTGGTCACGGCGGCGCTCCCGGGACCGCAGATTTCGCGCAAGCTGACGTTGGTCGCGCGCCACCGCGAGCTCGGCCGCTTGCCGCGCGAGCTTGGGCAGAAAGTGCGGGATGTGCTGGTCGCGGCGGGGGCCGAAACCGCCTGAGATTTTATGAAATTGCGATCGCGAGCGGATCTTGTTAGGTCAAGGCAGGCAGGCCCCGTAGCTCAGCTGGATAGAGCATCAGATTCCTAATCAGGGGCTATTAGGCTCAATGTTTATGGCCGTATGCTTCTTCTCGGTGCCGCTCCGTCTGAGCGTGCACAGCTAACTCACTAATTAATTGCTGAAAAACGCTTATTCTGGCACAGTTTTTGTGGCTGTCGAGCGCGGCTTGTGGCGAAGTTTATGGCCATTGAGCGCCCCCGTTTGTAGCTTTGATGTAGCCCGGACCCCGGAGAAGCCTCGTGGCAAAAATCAAACTAACCGATGCAAAAGTGCGCTCATTGCGCCCTCGAGAGAAACCGTTTGATCTATGGGACAGCGATGCGCGCGGGCTAGGCGTGCACGTCAGCCCGACTGGGCTCATGACGTGGGTCTACTATGGTCGTCTCCCTGGCAAAAAGAGTCCCTCTAGAGTTGCCCTCGCGCCGGTCGGGAGCGGGGCCACCGAAGGCGATCCTGTCGGACTTGAGGCAGCTCGCACGAAGGCACGGCTGTGGTATCAGGCCATTCGTGCGGGCGAGGATCCGCGGGTCTCCGAGAAGCGCCAACAACGACTAAGGGCTGAAGCGCGCACTAACACATTAGCCGCCGTGGCCGCTGACTACTTCGTGCACATCCGAACCCGCGAGAAGCCTATGTCGCGGCCTGATGAGGTCGAGGGCACGTTACGGCGCGGCTTCATCGACACGCTCGATGCGGACGGCTTACCCCTTAACGAGCGACCTATCGTCGATATCACCTGGAACGACGTCAAACGCGCGGTGCTCTCAAAGAAGGCTGAGCTTCGCCGAGGCACCGACCAGCCGAAAGCCGCGGCAGGGCGAACCCTCTTTCGTCTTACTCGCGCGTTCCTGAATTGGGCCGTCGAGGAGGAAGCGTACGGCCTTAAGGCGTCACCCTGCGCTGGGCGCCGCCCGAAGGGGATCCTCGGCACGGCTGAGCCCCGCAAGCGTTGGCTCAAGGACTATGAAATCCGCTTGTTCTGGAAGGCGACCGAGAGGTTGGGTTATCCATTCGGCGACATGCTTCGCGTGTGCCTTCTGACAGGCCAACGGCGCGGCGAGGTCGCGAGTATCGAACGCGATGAAGTTGATTTCGCGCGGGCCGAATGGATTGTGCCGGCGCGCAAAATGAAGATGAAGGATCCCCATTTTGTGCCGCTTGCGCCTCAGGTGGTAGAAGTCCTGTCGCGAGCGCCGCGCCATAACGAGGGGCAATTCGTTTTCTCGGGTACGGGAGGAAGAGAACCAGTATCGGGCTTCTCGAAAGCGATGAAGCGCCTTCGCGATGAAATGAACGCGCTCCATCGCGAGGAAACGGGCAACCCGAAAGCGGAGCTTGAGCATTTTCGCTGTCACGATTTGCGCCGAACCTGCCGAAGCAAAATATCGAGATATACAACTCAGGAGATCGCCGAGCTGATCATTGCTCACCGCCCAAAGGGCATCGTGGCGGTTTACGCGCTTTACGATTTTGCAGACGAGCGGCGAGAAGTCCTTCGGCGCTGGGCGCGGGAGGTGGAATCGATCGTCACCAAAAAGCCGGCGGAGGTCATCCCGTTCAGCGCGGCAGCGCGGCTCAAAAAGCCCGGTCTGATGAGGCTTCGGAGGCGTGGATCCTTAAAGTGAACTATCAGTTTTTACGGCTAACCGATTGGTCTATCCACCATTCCGTCGCTTTCTGTCTATTGACAGAACGGCCCCTTACTGCCAGGTTAACCTTACCGCCCAGCGGAGGGCACCCCCACATCGACCGGAGACTGACAAATGCACACGAGCGACTGCGTGCCCTGGCACGCGACCGACCTGGTACGGGTTCGCGAAGCAGCCGATTGGCTGCGAATGGACCCTTCAAATTACTATAAGAAAGCTCGAAAGGGCCTCGTGCCGAAGCCGATCAAAAACGGCCGATCGGCCCGCATTCTCGGCAGCGAGCTAATCGCGATGCACGAAAGAATGGTGAGCGCCCGAAACAAGATGATCGCATAAGAAAACCCCGCGAGCGGCTGCTTCTCGCGGGGTTTTGACGTGTGACAGTGATTTCGATGCGACAGCTTTTATTTATCGTATAACTCAGAACTCGTCAAGACTTTCGAGGCATTGCCGCTCGTTTTTGCTCAAGCAGAAACGAGGATCCCCATGTCACGAAAAACCGTTTTTACTAAAGTTGACGCGCACTCGTTTGCGCTGCGCTTCCTCCGCACTAGCACCGAGTTCAGCGAGCTTTGGTACTGTGACTACTGGCGCGGCTTGACGACTGACGGCCTGCCGCTCGTTGGCTACGAACTAGATGATGAGATTGAGCGCACCTTTTTCCTTCTATACGGCGCCGGACCTTCGCCGCGTTTCGTGCGTCGCGTCGTGCGCGCGCTCGAGGTGATCTGTCGGAATCGCGCTGGGTGGGGGGTGGCCGCATGACCACGTCAACCAAGACAGCCGCTCTGAAGATGGCCAAGCGGGGGTTCCGGGTTTTCCCGATCATCCCCGACACAAAAATTCCGTTCGTTAACGAGAAGTCTCCCGACTTCAAGAAACTGAACGACAACGAGAAGGCGTGGTCACGCAAGCATCCGTCGCTGTGCGGCGGCATACACCTTGCCAGCAAGGAACCGGAGGTCATCAAACGCTGGTTCGCTGAAGTGCCGTCGATGAACTACGGCGTCTCCGGTCAAGGCCTCTGCATCTTGGACGTCGACACCAAGAACAACAAACCAGGCATTGAGGAGCTTTGCGAGCTCGGCGATATCCCCGAGACATTCAAAGTCGCAACTCCGCTCGGTGGTCTGCATATCTATTTTGCAAGCGAGAGCGTCGGTCAGCGCAACATCCGGCCCTCGATCGAGATCCGGAGCAAAGGCGGCTACGTCGTCGGCCCTGGCTCGGTGTTCGCCGGCAAGAAATACGTCGTCATCGCTGATCGGAAGGTTGCGGAGCTACCGGAGCACATCCGCTTTGAGCTTGCGAAGACGCCTACCCGCGACACGAACGCCGCAACGGCTGTTGCAGCCCTAGACACTGATGCCGCAATCGAGAACGCAATCGCGTTTTTGCAGCTGGAGCCTGGCGTAGAAGCAGACCGCAACGTCACGGCGTACAGAATCGCCTGCCAGCTTAAGGATATCGGCCTGTCGCCCGCCATGATCGCATCCGTCATGATGGAGCACTGGAACGACAAGAACGACGAACCACTAGAAGCCAGCGAAATCGAAACGGTCGCTCACAACGCTCACCAGTATGGTCGGCACTCGGCGGGCTCGAGCAATCCGGAAGTCGAATTTGGCGACATATTCAGGGAGCTGCCTAAGGTTCTTAAGGACCTGCAGCGACTGCCCTACGAGAGTCGCTGCTTCGCGGACATTGAGCCGCAAGCTATTCGGTGGCTTTGGGAGGACCGGATTGCCCTCGGCAAGCTCACGCAGCTCGCAGGTATTCCGAAGGTAGGGAAGAGCCAGTGCACCGCGGATATAGCAGCGAGAGTAACTACCGGGGGCCAATGGCCGGACGGGGGAACTGCGCCATCAGGTTCGGTGATACTTATTACAGGTGAAGACGACGCCGCCGACACGATCCGACCAAGGTTCGACGCCGCTGGTGCCGACGTTCAGCGCATTCACTCTTTCGATTGGGCATTAGTTGAGAGCGGAAAGAGAGAACAGTTCCACGTTGAACGTCACGCCCCCGCTCTACGTAGAATGATCCAGGACATTGGAGATGTGCGCCTTGTCGTCATTGACCCTATCCCGGCCTACATGAGCGGTGACGACACCCACAAAACAGGAGAAGTCCGAAGCGCTCTCTTGCCGCTCCAAAATCTTGCGGCAGAGGAGGGCGTGGCAGTCGTTCTGGTCAATCACCTGAACAAAAATTCTAAGGAGAAATCCGCCATCAACCGTGTCGGGGGTAGCGGCGCTTTCGTTGCTGTGTGCCGCTCCAACTGGCTTGTCGCGCTTGACCCGGAGGATGAGCGCGAGCCGCATCAGCAACTTCGGTTGCTCCTGCCGATCGGATCCAACATTGGCCGAGACGCTGGAGGGCTCGCTTTTCACGTTGAGGATGTGGTCTTGCCAGGCGGGATCAAAACTTCCCGGCTGAGGTTTCAGCCGGCGCGGGTGACTCGGTCAGCGGATGACGTCCTCGCCGCCGTCAGTGACGGCGCAGGCGGTGCTGTTTTAGAGGCTGAGGCATTCCTTCGTCGAGAACTCGCGGGCGGGGAATGTCCGTCAAAGGTCGTGATGAGTCACGCGACGCATCTGGGAATAGCGCCGGCCACTTTGAGCCGCGCAAAGGCTCGGCTGAAAGTCACCGCCGTCAAGCAGGGCAAAGATTGGTTCATGAGGCTGCCGCCGATTGCTAGGCCTGACCCCGCCGAAGAGTTCGGCGACATTTTCAAGTGATCCAGCGGGAAGGATATCAAGAGCGCGGTCCGACTACCTTGATAGATTTGATAGCCTTGATAGCCTTCCGGCTTTCTTCTCAAAAGAAGAATATCAAACATATCAAATATATCAAAAAAGTCGTATAAAGGGGCTGATATTCTTCCTGATCACCTTCTCCGCCGAAATTGCCCTTCGTGCGGGGAAGCTTGCAAACCTCTACAACTCGAAATTTTCTGCGCCTTAAAGTCGACGGTCCGCGAATGAGAGAGCCCCTGATCAATAATATGAGGGTGTATTGCAAAAATACTTGCAATATTGGCATATTACTCCCATAATAGCATTTGCAACTGAAACCTAGAGCTACATTAAAGCTACATTTGACTGGGAAAGTACCCCGAAAATCGCGCGTCAGTATCGTTAAGGAGTTGAGTGTTGTCACCGAGAAAGCCCGCCAAAGAGCGCCGGTCGCGGAAGGGCATCAAAGTCTTCCTGCCGTCCCTAGCGCAGCTCGATCGCAGGACACGCGCCGCTCAGCTCGTGTTTGAGCGCCGGTCCAGACTTATCTCCGACTTAGGCGGGGAAGATCGTCTCTCGTGCGCGCAGATCGCGCTCATCGAGAAGGCGGCCGTAATGGATACGTGGCTCGAGGCGACATCGGCTGCCTGGCTCAAAGGTGAGCCCCTGGACGTCTCGTCTTACACGACGACGGTCAACGCACTGAACCGCACGCTTCAGCTTCTGGGGCTCCGGAGACAGCCCAAAGACGTCACTCCGGACCTCAAGAGCTATCTGGCCTCCAAAGCCGCTGTAGCGGCGGACCAGGCGGCTGCGTGACCATCCAGGCCACGATCGACGATGCCCTCTCAGATCCGCTTCTGCTCGGTGCGGCGCTGGGTGACATCAGCTCATGGTCGACGTGGCGGATCATCCTCAAAGCCGCATACGGGCTGCCGCTCAACGATCAGGAGCTTGAGGTATTCTCGGTACTGGCCGGCGGCCGCGATCCGCCCGAACGGCGAGTAGCAGAGCTCTGGATCGTTGCTGGCCGGCGATCAGGCAAGACGCGAGTAGCAGCCGCGGTTGCGACGTTTGTCGCTGCGTTCGAGGATCACGCGAGCAAGCTAGCCCCGGGTGAGCCTGGCTACGTATTGACCCTGTCTCCCTCAATTTCCCAGGCAAGAGCTGTCCGCAACTACGCCGAAGGCTTCTTTCGATCGAGCCGGATCCTGGCACCGATGCTCGGTAAGACGACGGCTGATGAGCTTCACCTGCCGGGTGACATCGTGATCGCCACCCATGCGAACAGCTTCCGCACGGTGCGCGGGCGAACGCTGCTCGCTGCCATTTTCGACGAAAGTGCGTTCTGGCGCGATGAGAGCTCTGCGCTACCCGACGTTGAGACCTATCGCGCGGTTCTGCCGGCGCTGGGCACGACGGGTGGGATGCTCATCGGTATTTCGTCTCCGTACCGGCGTGTCGGTCTGCTGCATCAGAAACACCGCGATCACTTCGACCAGAACGACCCTGATGTCCTGGTCATTCAGGGCGGCACGCAAATGTTCAACCCCACGATCGCGGAGTCGGTCATCAGCCGGGCCCGTGAGAGTGATCCTGAGGCAGCGCGGGCAGAATGGGATGCCGAGTTTCGGTCCGATATCTCCGCATTGCTCGACGACAGATCTATCGATGCTGCTGTTGATTACACGCGGCCACTCGAATTACCGCCCCGTGGAGAGTTCACATACGCGGCCTTCACGGATGCCAGCGCGGGGCGACATGATCATTTCACTCTCTGCATCGGCCATCGCGAGGGTGACAGATTCATTGCCGACGTCATTCAGGGGGCGCAGCCTCCCTTTGACCCCAATGAGGTCGCCAGCCGGTATGCAAAACTCGCGCGCGAATATCGCTGCAACAAGATCATAGGTGACAACTACGCTGGCGAGTGGACGGTCAAAGCGTTCCAGTCTGCGGGGATCTCCTACACGCGATCCGACAAACCGAAGAGTCAATTATATCTCGAAGCGTTGCCGTGGTTCATGCGGGGCGCAATCTCGATCCCGAACCATCAGCGCCTAATCCGAGAGCTCAGGTTGCTCGAGCGCCGTGTTGCTCCGAGTGGCAAAGATCGCGTCGACCACGGTCAGAGCGGTTCCGACGACTACGCGAATGCTCTAGTCGGTGCCCTCGCAGCAGAACTCAAGCCTCGCGGGGGGACACGGGTCGGCTCCATCGGCATCGATGGAAGCGGAGGTCGGGTCAAGATTCGCGACGAAGATGAACCAAAGACGCGGATCCGTTGGGTTCGCGTCGATGAGCTCGGAAACGTTTTGCGGGAGAGCTGGTCATGAGCGACATCCGCATCGGCGACGTCGTGACCTTACCCGGAGCGTATTTCGAGGGCGCGCGCTGGGTTGTCGCTGGGTTCCAAGGCAGCCCCGCTGGCGTGCCGAGCTACGCGCATCTCAAGCTGATCTCCAAGACCGCCAGCGCGTCTTACACAGCCTATCCGCAGGCGCTTGAGTTCATTGAACGCCCTGAGTTCGAAATTGGCCAGCGCGTCACCGTGAACAGCATGCCGGGTGAGATCGTCGCCGAGGATCCCGAGCAGCACCAAGGCGAGAAGCGCTTCCAGATCCGTCTTGAAGCTTACCGCCAACCGATCCCGGGTGGCGGCCAATTCAGACACGAAAACGCAAAAATGAGCGTCCCCGCGTGGGCGCTAACGGTGGAGAACAGGACATGAGATTCACAGAAACCGAGATTAACGCAAAGATAGCGCCGCGATCGGTCCGCTGGCCGGCAGCAGAAACCAACCCGGTATGGAGTGCGCTCCATCGCGTAGTCGCCGTGGCAAAAGAACAGGTCATCGCGGCAGACAAGTTCATCTCTGAGCGCGAGACCGATCCAGACCTCTCCGACAGCGCGAGGATCCGTAAGATCGGTGAAGACGCGAAGCTGTACATCGATCTCCTCATCGTTAACGACTTGCCGGAACTCCAGAGCGCCACCGCTGCGGTTGAGCGGTTTTTCGACAACATAGCGAAAGGCACGTTCGCCAAAGAGCGCAAGCCGGGTCCTTACACATCTGACGATGCTTTGGCGGCGGAAATCCGCGCGCACGTAGCTTCTCAAAAAGGCAAGACCGGACAGACCGACGCGCCGTACCAGTTTGCCTTCAAACATCGCAGCGATCCCCGAGTGTTTGAAGCGATCACAGGAGCGCCAGCGTTCCTGTCAGGCCTGACGGACGAGCAGATGACCACGTTCGCCGGCTCGGCAGCGGAAGCGCTTTGGCCTGATGAGATCCAGGCGAAACGCGAACTTAAAAAGGCGCTCGCCGAAGCAGGCCAAGCGGTGAAAGCCGCTGAACGGATGATCTTCGAACGCTCTAACGGCTGCCTTCTGAAGACCGGCAGTGGCTACCAAGTGAAGCAAATCGGTAGCGGCGCGCCCACCAAAAACTCCTTCAGGCCGAACCCGATGCGGGATCCGGCAGTCGCGGAGGAGCGTCGCCGCGTCGCTAATTCCTAATCCCGGCGTCTCTCCTATCGCCGGGCACCCAGGGGAGGCTGGCCTGATCATCTAGCCTCCCCGTTAGCCTGAGAAAAACGATGTTACAGAACTTTGAGCAGCGGACGGTTGATGACGCCCTCTCTACCTTGCGGGGATACCGCGAAGGCGTATCGAGCGCGAAGCGAGTGCTTTGCGGCAGAAACGTCACTGCTCAGCGTGCCCAGCGCATCGCGAAAGTTCTTATCGAGAACGGCATCACGATCGCCGAATTGCAGCACGCCGCAAACGTGCTCACCGTCAATAGAATTTGTCCTCAATCGCTGAGCCGCATGCGCGCCGAACTGGTCGCGCTGGGCCTCAAGCCCGATAGTCAGTAGGTGCCCGATGACCGACGTAGCTTCACTGGGTTTCGAAGTCGACAGCGCACCGCTTACCAAAGGTGCAACTGAACTCGACAAGCTCGCCGCAGCAGCCAAGCGAGCCGAGGATGCCGCGACCGGCATGGGCTCGCGCGCACAAGATGCCGCGAAACGCGCCGAAGCTGCGAACACCACGGCAGCGACATCGACGCGCAACCTCGGAGACGCATATAGCAGTCTCGATGTTGTCGCACGGCGAGCAGCTGCAGCGGTGGGTCTCATCGCTGGCGCATTGTCGGCTGCCGCGATCAGCGGGCTGGCGGACAGTTACAGCGACCTAAGTGCTCGTGTCGGCTTGGCTGTGCGAAACATGGATGCGAGCGGCGTTGTGATGGACCGCTTGGCCGATATAGCGCGCCGGACGTACTCTTCTCTCGAGCTGACGGCAGAAAGTTTCGTCCGTAACGCGACGACTTTGCGCGAACTCGGCCGATCGGCGAACGAGACGCTCGATTACACGGAAGCCCTAAACCTCGCTCTTGTGGTCAGCGGTGCCCGGGCAGACCGCGCCCGGCAGATCCAGGAAGCAATGACTCGCGCGATGGCAAGCGGGGCCTTGCGAGGCCAGGAGCTCAACACGGTCATTCAAAACGGCGGCCGTGTAGCCGAAGTGCTCGCAGAAGAGCTTGGCGTCGGTGTCAATCAGCTTCGCGGGCTCGGCGAGCAAGGCAAGATCACTGCAGACGTAATTGCGACGGCGTTGATCAGGCGAATGGAGCAGTTGCGTACTGAGACGGAGAAGATGCCGACCACCATTGGCGACGCCTTTCAGCAAATGCGCAACGCGGTGCTTCAGCTGATCGGCGTCTACGATCAGCAAAACCAGTTGTCTGCCACACTTGCCGAAAACTTAAAGTACGTCGCGGATAATCTCGATATAGCGGCAAAGGCGGCGCTCGTCGCGGCTGCTGCGTTCGGCGTTATGTTTCATGCGAGTATTCTCGCGAGCGCTGTTGCGCTAACGAAGGCTATCGGCGTCGGTCTCGTCGGAGCAGTCACAGCTCTTGGAGCGGTCTTGCTGTCCAATCCGTTGACGGCTATCGCGACCGTGATCGCAGGAGCAACAGCGGCTGCTTCCCTGTTCGGCGATGAGTTGCGGAAATCGGAAGGCATACTCGGTTGGTTTGGCGAGAAGGTCGACTGGCTAACCGACAAGCTTTATTTCCTCGGCGACGCCTTCAACGCGGTGCGGCTCAAACTGAGCGCGTCTTCTATCAACGATGACGCCATGCAAGCGGTCGCGCTCAGTATCGCGAAGCTCAACGAGGATCTGCAAGCGTTTGAGGAAGCACGCGACAGAGCGCTGGGAAGCGGTGTCTCCACGACAGTGATCGATCAGACCATTGCGTCCATTCGTGGCCAGATCACCGAGGCTACCAGAGAACACTGGCGCATGAACGAAGTGCGCGAGGCTTCCGAACTTTCGTTCACGGAACTCGTCGCACGTGAAGCACAGAAGCGCCGGGAGCTCTGGGCATGGGAGCGGGGCACCTCGGTCGCACGGGATCTCGGTCTCGATGCAGCTGGAACGCGGTCTCCCGAGATGCCCGATATGAAGGCATACGACCGCCGCACCGAAGCCGTCCGTCGACAGGTTGAAGCCATGAAGATCGAGGCTGAGACCTACGGGATGACTGAGGCCGCCGCTGCTCGATATCGCACGCAACGTGAACTCGAGAATGAGGCTGTGAAAGCGGGGATCGAGCTTACAGCGATGCGCCGCGCCGAGATCCTACTTGAAGCCGATGCCCTTGGCCGCGCGACCGCCGCGATCGAGGCGAAACGCGCTGTCGAAGATTATCAGACGACGATGGAAGCGGAGGCTCAGTCGTATGAGCGTAGGCTTCAGATGCTCCGAGAGTTCGAGGAACAGCGCATCCTGACGACGCAGGAGTCTGCAGAGATGCGGAAGCGGATCGAGCAGGAATACATGCTGCTCGTCGCTCAGACCATGTTGGACACGACAAGCCGCGTTGCCAGCACGCTTGATGCCATCGCCGGCTCAATGGACACGAGCAGCAAGAAGCAGTTCGAGCAGGCGAAGAAACTCAGCCTCGCAAGTGCTGTGCTCAAAGGCATAGAGAGCGCGGTTAGCTCGTATGCGGCTGGCGCCAAGATCGCAGGTCCCCCGCTCGGTGCCGCATGGGCTGCGCTGTCTCTTGCGGTAACGGGGGCCCAGATCGCGAAGATCAAGAGCACCAGCTTCAACAGCAGCGCCGCAAGTGGGGGTATGAGCGGCTCTGGTGGATCAGGCGGCAGCCTAGACGCTCCCACACCGAACCAGGGCGTAGGGCAGCAGGGCACACAGAACGTGACGATCTCTCTCGTCGGGTCTCGCTACAGCCGTGAAGAGGTTCGCGAGCTTATCCAGCAGATGAACGACGTCATGCCTGATGGCATCGTGCTCAATGCGGGTGTCGCAGCGTAACCTTCGGGAAGAGGAATCGGCCTCAAAATGAAGCGGGCCCCAGTGCGGTTGCCGCCGCACAGGAGCCCTTGATCCATCTCACTGGTCTAGCAGGAGACGAACCCATGTCGACATTCTCGCTGTTTACGCGTGCGCGTCACGCGTTAAATTTCAGACACAACTCAAACAAGCACTTACACCCGCCGAGCTCAAGTAGCGGCTTAATCGGCTACTTCCTTGCTGTGCTCACATCGGCAGTGCTCGTGGTCGCAAGCATGGGATTTGCGGCATCGTTTGCGTGGGTAATGGGGTCGACGTATGGACTGTTCCTCAGCATCACGATGGTGCTGATGGCGGTAGGGATCGAGCTCGGCAAGCCTCTGGCGTTCTCGGCTGCAATCTCCGCGCTCCGAGAGTGGCGCCTGATCCCCGCTCTCGCGCTGAGTACGGCAGGGCTCGCGGCTGTCGCATTCAGCGCGACCGCAGAATTGAGCTTGAATGCCACGATGCGCGGCGATCTGGTGGCTCAGCGCTCAAGCAACGCCGATGAGGTGGCAAGCGCCAATGCCAGGTACCTCCGTGTTGAATACGAGCTGACGGCGCTCGCGCCTTCGCGGCCTGCTGCTGAGATCCAGGCTGAACTTGACGGTCTGCTTCTGCGTCCCGGTGTCGACGGATGCCGCGAGATCAACGGGCCCATCACGAAGGAGGTGTGTCCCCGCGTTGCGGAACTCCGCGCAGAGGCTGCACGGGCCCAGCGCCGCGGCGAGTTGCTGTTAGAGCTCAAATCAGCGGAAGCCGATCGGAAGGCGTCGCCGGCCGTGTCTCAAGCGGATCCTGGGGCTGCCGCGTTGAGCGCGTACTTCGCAGCGCTGGGTGTCCCGGTCCCGACAGAGAAGCTCAGCTTGTGGTTGCCGCTAATCGCCGTGCTTGCCCTTCAGACGGGCTCAGCGACGAGCGCGTTGCTAGTGCAGGCTATGAGGCCAAAGCCCGTAGAACCTGCTGTCCCAGCGTCCCAGACGCCTGAGAAGGGCAGCGGGACACCGATGGATCCCGACCCACCCAGTGCAGGGACAGAGCCGTCAGACAGGCGGGGAATTGCCAAGTGGCTTGCAGCGCATGCGAACGGCGCGGCGATTTCGATACGCAAACTTGCTCGCGAGACCGGCCTATCGAAATCTGCATTACATCGCGAACTTCATCGGCTCAAAGAGGCGGGGCTGCTGGTGCTCGAAACGACGTCATCAGGAACGAAGCTTCGCGCGGCGTAAGCGGCCAAGATCGATACGGATAAGGGCTGCTCGAGAGAGCGGCTCTTTCGTTTTGGGCGACAGGATTTTGACAAGAATGTTGACATTAATGTTGACGTTTATACCAATAAAAACAAACACTTAGCTTAGTGATCGGTTAAGCAGAATCGGGCAAGCTCTTGCGCATCAACAGCAAAGGAGACTTAGGGATGACCACCAAAGAAAAGCTGATCGACGCCTTGACGGACTATTGGAACGACGAAGAAGCTAACCCGCCGATTGCGGCCTGGTTTCTTCTCCTTGAGCTCGGTGCGTTTGGCGGGGATCACCGGCAGAAGTCGGAAAGCCTTACATTGCCGGTGCCGAGCTTGGTGCGCTGTGAAGCTTCGGTGGCTGGTGTCTGAAGAGGAGTTTCGCCAGGACCTCATCTGGACCGTGATCATCGCCGAACTCGGCCTGTGCCGCATCCGAGGGTCCTGGTACACGATCCGCAATAATCGCGACCTCCTGCGAGCGGTGAACCGTGAACTCACCGCCGCGGGACTTCGCAAAGCAACGCGAGAAGAAGTCGATACACTAGCGCTCTGGGCGCACCTTATCCGCGGTCGGGGAACGATGCACTGAGCACGTCAGTCTTCCCGAGCGTGCAGCCGCGTCAACCTGCGCGGATCGACCTTCTTGCGTGCGTAGTGCAGATCAAGCTCAGATTGCATTGCCAGCCACGTCTCAGCCGAGCTGCCAACAACGCGCTCCAGTCGCAGCGCGAGTTCTGCCGTGACCGGGCTTTTCTCAGACAGGAAACTATGAAGGCTCTGCCGGCTGATGCCCAGAGCCTCAGCAAACTTGGCTTTCGAAATGCCCAGCGCTGGGAGTACATCTTCCCGGATGATCTCGCCGGGATGCGTAGGTCTGATTGAAGGGTGACGCTTGGTCATTGCGGCAGTCCTGGAGCGCCGGGGAGGGATAGCACGTTGAGAACAAAACGTGAATATATGTTGTGAATTGTGCGTGGATAATTACCTCTTCCGCCCTAGCGCAAGGTCGGCTTGCCTGTACGCTGACAAAAGATAGGGGGAGGAGTTCATGAACGTCAGCAGGCTCGCAGATTTTTCCGCGCGGATTGCGGCTGCCGAAACTGAACAGCGCGTTGGTAAAAAGCTCAGTCAGATATCTGGCTCCTTGCAGAACATCATAAACGATCCTCAAAACGCGCAACATCAAACAGACCTACTCACTCGAGTAAGTGAAACGCGGACAGCGTTGGAGGCCATCGAAGCTCAAATTACGCCTCCGATTGCTGACTTCCTCGAGGAGTTGGACGCGAGCTACTATTTTTCGGTGTCGATGATCGATGACATAGCTCAACTCATTCACACGAACTCAATCACACAGGCCGCAGTAAAAACGGATGTCGACGAGATCCATGCTCGGCGAAGCAAGTTCGTCGAATCTATCACTGCGCTTTCAACCGCACTCAAAGCCGTGGGCTTGGGACCTCGCCCTCTGCAGCCCGGTGAAGCTGAGATAGGCTTCAAGATACCTCGCGCAATATTTGACAATCGCCTCATCGGGTTTTCGGGCGAGCTCAAGTTTATCGAGCGAGTTGTCGAACTCTTCTCAGAGGCCGTCACAGGGCAGCGAGAAGAGGCTGAGTTATCAGAACTCTCCACAACTGAACCGCTTGTCATTCTGCAGCTCTACGCGCCGATCGTAGCCGCGATCGCGGGTTCGATTACCTGGTTCCTTGCAACGTACAAACAGACGCTCGAGCTCCGGGAGCTTAGAGCACGACTTAAAGCGGTCGGCGTAGACGAGAGTGCGATGCTCGACGCAAAGATCGAACAGCTTGTCAATGAGGCCGTGGAGAAGAGGGTCGCAGATGTTGTGACAGTCAAGCTGGAAGACGGGCGCCGCAATGAAGTCAGTAACGGCCTAAGGCTAGTGCTTAAGGATCTGTGGGCGCGTGTAGAGCTCGGTATGACGGTAGAGGTGCGTTTCTTGCCACCTGCAACAAGCGAGGAACCCACCGCTAAAGAGAAGAAAGAACTGAAGATCTACGAGGACCTCAGGAAGATTCAGAGGGAACTCGTGTTCCCCACGATCCGAGGCGAACCCTTCTTGCGGCTCTCTAAGCCAGACGGACCAAAGACGTCAAAGAAAAGGAGCACTCCCTCTAAGGCGAAGAAGTCTCTGCCGAAGAAAGCGGCAACCGATGAGGCAGGGGAGGAGTGAACTTCGCAATCCGATCCTACCGCACCAGCCTTCCGGGCCATTGCATTTTCGAGCAGGATACCTCATCCGTATCAACCTGCTTCGGAGATGTATCGGGAGCAGGCAGCCTGCCGCGTCAGATGTAGCGCTGAACGTAGCTTCGGACCCGCCCCGTGCGTCCTCTCCGTTCAGCTAACCTATTGATTTCGTTGGAAAGGCCCCGTAGCTCAGCTGGATAGAGCATCAGATTCCTAATCTGAGGGTCACAGGTTCAAATCCTGTCGGGGTCGCCAGTACTTAGCCGTTTTGGGCTTCATTTCCAGGCAACATCCTAGGCAACAAATTATCGGTACGCGATCGCCGGCCCGCGCGTACCGGACTTCGCGTGCCAACCGCGCTACATGGACAACCATCGATATCAACCGACGGGAGGTTCGAGTTGCGGATTGGCGATTTCGAAATCGACGCGGAGCGGTACTACAGCGATGCGGAAGCGGGGCAGGCGATTGGCCGGACTCGCTCCACTCTCGCAACTGATCGCTGCAAGCGTCGCGGCTTGCCCTACACGAAGCTGGGGCGGAAGGTTTTCTATCGCGGGCGCGACATCATCGAGTTTGTCGAACGTAACCGCGTAGTTTTTGTCGAACATCGAAAATGAAAAAACCCGTCGGCGCGTTGCTGCGTGCCGACGGGTCAATAGCTGTGTCGCGATGGGAACGACGACAGCGCATGATGTAGCGCGTAGCGCTCAAACGTTCAAGATCCTCGCGACCTCCACAAGGGGAGGTCTGCAAATGCCAAACAGGTTTGAGGCGATCAAAGCCGCGTTAGAACGCGACCTGCGGGCTGAGGAAAAGCTCGTGCTAATCGCGTACATCATGCACTCGGATGTCGCGTTCACGAACGCGTTTCCTGGCAACAGTACGCTCGCGCGTTACGCAGGTGTGAACCCTCGGCGCATCAAGGCTTATCGAGACGCCTTAGTGGCGGCGAAGCTTCTGAAGGTGAAGCAACGCAACGGTGACACATGGCTAGTCGAGGTGGTTGTTGCCGAGTTGTGCGGTGTCGACACCCCTGCTGCCGAGCAGCACTGCCTGGAGAACGCACCCCTGCCAGAAAGCAGCAGTGCTTCCAACCGGCAGGGGGGGGCTGCCGACAAGGAGCAGGGGACCCCTGCCACCAAGCGGCACACTAAGACTCCCTCTAAGACTCCCTCGAAGTCTCCCAGCAAACGAGAGGAGTCAGCACTGTCCGAATTGTTCTCGCTGGACGAGCAAGGGGCAGGCGTCGTCCGCAACGGCTCGGCGTTCAAGTGGCTCGATCCGAAGAACGCGGAACCGCGCAAGCTCACGTTTCAATTCATCGAGCGGCAGGCGCCGGGCGAACCGCGCGAGATCCTGCTCGACTTCGCGGAAAGCGAACTGATCGCAGCCGTCGATTCCGGACTGGGTGGCGGGCTGCACGGGATCATCCGCACGGCGATCGACAAGGGCCGGCTAGCCGCGTTCAAGCGCCGCCGATTGACGCCAGCGAGGGCGCCCGCGTATGCCGACGACGATCGCGAGCCACCTGCCCCGCCACCGATCAGCGAGGGGAGCTGGGACTGATGATGACCGTTTCAACCAAGCTCAGAGCGTCATGCCCATCGACGCTCGTTTGGATCGACGCGTCCGATCTAGGTTCAGACTACTATGACCTCATCCCGAATTGGATGCAGCTCGTAGAGCAGCGCGCGAAACCGTGGTCCAGCGCGCGGTTGCTCGGGTTCATGTGCGCATTGGCCGTGGCCAACGAGGTCAATGATCCGACGGCGCGTATCCACATCTGGCGTTGGGTCGCCCGATACTATCGCGCGTTCCGACCGGATGACGACGCGGTTGATCTTGATTGGCTCGATGATGGGCCAATCGAACTCATCGAACTCGGTTTCATTCGCGTGCGCGGGAAGGGCGTCGAGCTCACCTGGCCGCCCTCCCACGCACTTTACGCGGCCGAACCGCAGGGGACGGCATGACCATGGAAACCATTGCGCGCGATCGTGTGCTCGCCGGCGGCACGCTCGCGTCGATCTCCGCGAAGAAGCTCCTCGATCTCTACGTTACAACGTCCGAACAGCACTTCGGCAGCGAGTGGGGCGCGCGGATGAACATGGACCGGGAGTGGGCCCAGCTGTGGCGTGATGGACGCCTCGTCGAATGCGATGGCGCCGTGTGCTTCGCGATCGGCGGCGATGCGAAGGAGGCGTCAGAAAGCAAAAATCCCGGGCCGGCCTAGATTACCGGCACGGGATTCAAGAGACTGAGCGTCATACGTAGGAGAACCCAGAAAATAGCCCACAACTCTCCCTCGCGCAATCAGCGAAGCAGACCAGCGAGGTACCATTCACGAAATTCGGAAGTCGTAAGCGTGCGTGTGCGTTCCCCTTCTTAAGCTCGAATGCGAGCTTTGAATCATGGAGAAAATACATGACCGACATTGCGAAGATCCCCGGCGACGAAAGTTCAGCGAAGCTTAGACACGCGCAGCAGCAGCTCGCGCGCTGGGAAAACGCGCTTGCCAACGTTGACAACGAACATCGATTACTCGAGGCGGAAGCATCCGCCGATGCTGAAGCTCGCGACGCAGCGAGCTTGAGGCTGGTCGCCGACGGCGATCAAACGGCGCGCGAAGAACTCAGCCAGCTGGCCAAGCGTGCCCGCGATCGCGAAACCATGCGCGCTAATCTCGAACAGAGCCGCGCGGCTGTTGATCGCAACATCGCATTAGCGAAGCGATACGTTTCGCTCGCTGAACCATTCGCGGCGTTGGGCGCGAAGATCGCGCGCTCGCCGGAGATCGCAGAAGCGGCCCAGCATTTCGACGCGTTGGTTGAAAGGGCGGAGGCCATCGCCGCCGAACTTAAGACCGCGGCAAGCGAACTCGCCGCGCTTGGCCTCAATGTCCCAACCTGCGCGTTCCAGCGGCCTAAGCAATCCGCTTTCGAATACGCCAACCGAGCTGTCGAAAATTGGGAAAAATCGTACGCGGAAGCGAAAGCGGCCGTGGACGCATTTGAACGCAACCCGATGACGGACGAGGAAGAAAGTCGGCGACTTCGCGAGTGGGCTGCACGCCAGGACGAGGAAGCAAAGCAGCGCGCAGCCGAAGCGGAGGCGCGGGCAGAGCAGGCGCGCGTCGATGCGTACTGGCGCGAGAGCGAAGAGCGAGAGCGCAAGAGGCGCGAGGATGCGGAACTCGTCGCGGCCGCAGCCGCTCAAGGTGGCCCGGGCACGTATTCGCTCGTCAACGGCGTGGTCCGAAAAGAGCAATGGCGGGGCTTGGGGAGCAACCCACGGGTGTGAAAAAGGTACTACGGGGCCCCGCCATCGCATGCGGGCGCGGCGCGGCCCCGGTTTTTCACCAGATTTATGCAATTTCCCGAGCCTTGCTCAGATTTCATGAGCAACCATTGGTAGCGCGGATGCGAAACCTTCGAAACCTGTAGCATCGCGTAGCATTCCAGATCGGACCTTGAGGGAGACAAACTGATGGCGACGCATGGCACTTCAATTGAAGCACGGAAGGCGCGGCTCGAAGAGTTCCGCGCGCTCGGCAAGCGGATCAGCGCGGAGCGATACGGCACGGGCATCGCGACGGCGATACGATCTGCAGAAACGGTAGCGTCCGCCGGCAATGCCGAGGAAGAAAAGCGGCGCGCCGAATTTCGGGCAGCCGCTCGCGCAGCCCACGCGCGCAGGTACGGCCGGTAGGTGAGGGCGATATGACGACTCTGAACGTCCAAGCCGTTATCACGGCAGTCGACCGGCTCAGCCCAGGTTTGGCGGCAATGGGCGGCCGCATCGCGGCCATGCAAAATCGGTTCAACAGCGCAGCTACGGCCGCCGCTTCATTCGGGCAGGGTGCCGGCATCGCTGCGGCCGGCCTGATCACCGCTGTCACGTCGGGCCAGTACGCGTTGGACAAAGCGCTTCGCCAGTTTCAGGTGGTCGGTTCGGCGACGGATAAGCAGCGCCAGGAAATGCGCTCGCTTGCAGATCAGGTCGGCGTAAAGCTGGGCATGCCGCAGCTCGATCTGATCGTTGGCGCCACCGAACTCCTGCAGGCGGGCCTCGAAGCAAATGATCTGTTGGGCAAAGGCTCCGATGGCGTCACGATGCTCGAAGACATGGCATCGGCTGCAAAGGTGGCGGGCGAATCCATTGCCAGCATGGCGGCGGATCTCGTCATCCTCGCCAAATCATTCAACATGCCATGGGCAACAGGTCAGGACCGGCTCGAGTCGATGCGGCAGCTCCAGGGCTTGGCGGTGGTGGCGCCGCGATACTCGCCGGATAGCCCAACTGAGCACGTCCGCGCGCTGGCGGAGTTCGGCGCCATCGCCGAACAGCTCGGTATTTCACCGCGCGAAGCATCCGCCCTGCAAAGCACCTTGTCGCTGGCCGGCTTTACAGGCTCGCGCGGTGGTATGGCATGGAAGACCATCCTGCAGCGCATGCTCAATCCGACGCCGGCTGCCCAAGCGCAGATGATGGCTGGCGGGTTCAACTATGGAAGGATCTTCAAAACCGATCTCTCTGGCCTGACCGCTGATACGTTCATCAACGCATTGGGCATGGGCGGCGTCCATGCTGAAAAGGCGCGGCATGCCATCAATCGTCACATCAGATCTGGCGTCGCACAGGGCGATGATCTGAACCTGTTGAAGTGGAAGGCCGACCTCGAGGACGCGATCTCATCGTCGCTGGGACTGAAAAAGGGCGACGCGCAAAACCGGCGCATCATCAAGAAAGGCATCGATAACATCACGGCGACGACGCAAGGCGGCCTTGACGTGGTTGCGTTCCTTGAAGAGTTGCAAAAAATGCCGGTTGCCGCGTTCAAGGACCTCGCCGGATTGCATCACGCGACAAAGATGGCGGTGATGAACACTCAGGAAGCGCTACGCCAGTACCGGGAGATTTACACCCGGGCTGAACGCGAGGCACCGTTTGCAATCCGCGAGGGTCTAAAGGTTAAGCTTGAAGGCTTCGCTGCGAGCGTCGACCAACTCGGCTCGGCGTGGACTGCATTTAAGAACTCGCTTTCAACGACAGGAACCTTTGGCGCGGTCCTCGATAAGATCGCGGCGGCATTGAGGGGGCTCTCTGAAATGGAGCCGGGTCGCCTAGACATGTTGTCGAAGGCGATCACGGGGCTCGGCATTGGATTGGCTGGGCTCGCCGGCGCCAGCGCTGGTGTATGGGTGCTCGCGAAACTCGGAGCCATCATGACGGGCCCGCTCGGCAAGCTGATTGCCGCGGGCGGTCTCGCAGCGCTGTTCGGCGGCTTTGAACAACAGCAATTCAACATCAATGGCGCGATCCAGAACGGCCCCTCGCCGATCATGGAGCTCCTCGGCGAGCTGGCGACGACGGGGAGCGAACTCGTCGGGTTGATCGACGATATCGGCAAGGCTGTCGCGGAAATGGGCGGAATCGAGATCGCCGGCTCTTCACTCGTCCTCGGATTGACGCTGATGAGCGCGACGCTGCGCGACATCCGGCAGAGCATCGAGTTCTTCAGGAACTTCCAATTCACCCCGAGGGAAAACTCGGGCCTGATGGATTTTCTGAAGCCGTTCGATGCCCAGGAGTATGCGCGGCAGAAGCGCGGCGGGCCGCTGCCCGGCGACGGCGAGCGCAGCTGGTGGAACCCGCTGCCCGATCGGCTGCCGGCGCCGTATGACGATTGGTGGAGTCGTTTCAAATCTTGGTGGTCGGCCGATCCGCAGCAGCTTGGCGGGAATGTCGAAGGGCTCGGCAACTCTGCCGTGGTTGATCGGCTGAACTCGCCGCTTCAGGTCACTTTGTCCGAACCGCCGGTCGCCAGATTGGAAGGCGCAGGGACCGTAGATGTGCGCGTCCGCGTCGAGGGCCCGGGCGAACTGACCGGCGTATCGGCCGCCGACGACGGAAAGAACGTCTCGCTCAAGACGGGCGGGGGCATGTCCGATACGAACCGATGAAGGGGATGATGTCGATGAGCAATCGCAAAATGAAACGGGCGAGGGCGCATCTCTTCGAGCACCTTCCCGCTGCCCTCGGTTATGCCCACGCGATGAACGATATCCTCGCCCTGGACATGAACACGATGCTGACAGTCGCGGCGGAGGCGGGCATCCCCACATTTGGGGCGCTCGATGCCGCGATGATCCAACACACAGCGGCGATCCTCGTGGCGAAAGACAGGGCGGAGCGGGAAGCGTTGCTGGATCGCGTCGCCGCGCATCGCCGAGCCATTAGCCTGTACGGCTACCGAGGATCTGCCGTCGCGATGCTGCTCGCACCGATCTCGAAGGAGATGCCGCCGGCCTATTGGCATTTTCGCGTACTGCTCGACGAGAACGGGCGGGTGATGGATGCCGACGCTGAGCGGCACGATGCCGTCAGCGGGCTGCCGTCCGCGAAGATGTTCCATTAAGCACAGGGGGCATTGCTATGGCGCGAAAAGGCCACGCGAATAGTGCGACCGCGGCGAGGAAGAGCGCGAGGATGAGGCAGTGGCTTAACGCAGAAAAAGCTTGAGCACAGGCCAGAATCGTCTGCTTTCTGATTAAGTTATTCGGGCGTTTGCATAGGGGAAGATGAGGATCGCTCACGCGGTATATCGAAACCGGAAGGTAGTGCTCTACGGCCTGCTAGGTGCCGTTGCGTTTTGTTGCGCTATGGCCGCGTTCGACAATGCCAACGTGTGGCTGAACAGGGCGGGATTAGTGGCTGACATTGCGGGTCTGTTGCAGTTGGAAGTCAGCGGCGTGTTTGACCTCTTGGCAAAGGCTGCGTTTGACGCAGATAAGCGTGGCGAGAACATTCCATCATCCTTGGCGCGCGAAATCACAGCGACCCCAGAAGAGGATATCACGTGGAGCATACGCCTCTCCGATTGGCTTAAAACGTCGCCTAAAGCCGGCGTAATTCTCATTGGTATAGGCTGCTCATTGCAGCTGCTAGGAAGCTTCTTCTGAGGGCGCGTCCGAGCCCATCCACGCGTCGGACGCGTGCACGTCGACCGCGACCCGCTCGCCGTCCTTTTTCCTCGGCCCGCGATAGCGCTTCCAGGTGCCGGGGAAGCCGAACACCGGCCTCTCTTGCTTGACGCTTCGGATGCCCACTTGCGCATCCGCGCTTGCGCCATCCAAAAGCGCAAACCAGTGCCAGCCGGCGGGGCTCCAAGCGCCCGGCCGAGTTGCGCCGCGTCCTGTCACGCGGAGCGGCGTGTCGCCGCAAACGGCCTCACATGCAAGTCGGCGCTCGCTGCGAATTTGCGCGGGATGCAAAATATCGGATAGCTGCGTCCACCTATCCGCGTGAACGAAGATAGAACGCTTGCCAGTCGGAACGTGCAGACGCAAGCGCAGGGCCTCGCGCTTTTGCATGACGCGCAAATTTTCGTTCGCCGCATCGTTTGCACGGCCGCTCAGCTTTGTCTTGCTCCCGATGATGGTTCGAACAAAGTCGGTGGCGCATCGTAAGCGCGGAGCATCGTCATGCGTACCATCGAGCCCCAGAACAACACGTCGCGCACGTTCGGCAGCACCGGGCACCTGTCGGCGCGCATCGCCAATCTCCTCGAAATAATCGAGACCATCCTCGAATGCGGCGAGCCAGGCAGGCGCCGAGATGAAGCGGCGCTTGGCCTTGTGCGCGCAGTAAAAGAAGATGCCGACGAACTTGCCGATTTGCTGAACTGAGTTGAGGCTGTCCGAAAATCGAACTACTATCGCCAGTATGGCTTCAGCGAGAAACAACGGCGAGGACGTTTGGGCGCGGTTCGCGAAGCTGCTCGGGGAGCCGCGCCTTTCAAACAAGATCGCCGCTGTGCTGGGCGTCTCGCCCAAGCACGTATTCGTGCGTAGACGCGAAGGATGGCCTGTTTACGCGGTAACGCTGCTGGAGTTCATGGAAAGAACGCCCCGCCATAAATGGCCGGAGCAACTCCGCATCCGCATCGAGAAAGCGGCAACGCCGGGGGCGTAGGAGTTGCTCACTTACAGCTCCAATAGGTATTGAAAAAATACGATACTGATGACGGTTGAAGGGCGGATCAGCCTCGAAACCAACGAAGCCCGAAGCGCGGGAACGCCTCGGGCCTCTCAATCCATGTTGCGATCAAGGGGATCACAAATGATTTGGAAAAATAGTGCACGGCATGCCGCCGTGCAAGGGGTGATGGCTGCGAGCGCAACGCTCTCGGCCTCATACTACGCAAGCCAGGCGCCAACGATCGCTGTTTCGATCATTGGTTGGACCGTAAACCCGGTCGCGGTTGGGCTCGGCGCTACTGCGTTCGCGCTCGATCTTCTGAAGCCCGAGATGCTTCGGCTCGCGGGGACGTCCGGCGCCGGCGCAGCTCGCCGCATCGCCGCCGGCGCGGTGTTCGGGGTGCTGTTCATCGCTTCGATGGTTGCCGTCGATGGCATGCTGATGAAGCTTCGTTCCGAGTGGAGCGGCGCTCGCCTCAGCACGATGGGCGAATACGATCGTGCCGAGGCCGAATACAAATCGGCCGAGGCAGAGCTGGCGAAGCTAAAAGCGGTTCGATCGATTGCGGACGTAAAGGCTTCGATGGACGCCGCGCCGGTGCCGCGTAACGTGTTTCGCCGAACTGACCAATGCACTGATGTGACGCGGGACGACAGCTTTGCGGCCTGCAAGCCTATTCTCGATCTTCGCCAGGAGATGGCCCAGGCGATCCGCAAGCGCGAGCTCGAGGGCAAGCGCGACGCGGCGAAGGCGAAGCTCGACGCGACGCAGCGACCGGTGGCAGCCGACCCGCAGGCGGCGGCGTTGGCCAAAGCGTCCGGGCTCGATGAGAGCATCATCAGCTACTTGCTGGTTGCTATCATCGGCTTCGCGGTCGAGCTCGTTGCCTGCATCGGCCTCTGGCTTCTCACGGACAAGCCGCGGGGGCAGGAGGAAGAGGACGAAGCGCCGGCGACGATTCCGGTCACGGCCGAACGTCGAGCCCTCGATTGGGTGCTCGGCGAAATGGCCAAGAGCGGGGGGAAGCTGGCGATCATGAACACCGCCATCGCGAAGCGGTTCGATGTTGACCCCGGCACCGTCACGCGCTGGCGCCAGCGCTGGATCGAAGACGGCAAGATCACCGAAGAACGTTTGGGCCGTTACATCATCCTTGGCGTAGCTTCGTAGGAGCAACCCATCGGCACACACTTGGCCCTCGGCGCATCGGCGTCGGGGGCGCTTTCTTATGGCGGGACACTTGGTGAAGCCTTGCTCCGCGTTGCTTGCCGTTGCCGGCGAAATTGCAGGCGCTTGCTCCCCGCAAGCGGCCCCCAATTCGGCCCAGACAGTTCGATGCTGCAGGTGCTCGCCAGTCAACATTCAATCGGCTGCAAGCCGCCGCGGCGTGGGCCGCAACCAAATGGGGAGTACAATGGCAAGCCTGATAGCCCGGGAAGGAATCTACTACGGCCGCTATATCTATTACGTCGGTCCCAAGGGCGCTCGTCGTCGGAAGGAGAAGCGTAAGAGCCTCCAAATCAGCAACCCGTCGGAAGCGCGACGGCGGCTGGTGGCCTGGGAAGACGAGCTCGAGGCGACGAAATGGGGCGAGTGTTCGAAGCTTCGGTTTGAAGAGGCAGCGCTTCCTCGACAATCACGCAAAGATGCAGCAACCTCTGCGCGGTATCAGGCACATCTCCGCCGGCTCAAACCGCACTTCGATGGCAAGCTGAAAAGTGTTACCGGATCGCACGCTTAAGATGTTGGCGATGGAGGACGGTAAAATTGACGGTGCGCGAGATCTAGCAGCGCCGGTCTAACCTGAAACACAGGCGTCATGCTTAACGACCAAGTTGGCGCGTGCAGGGGGATGGATCGCATCAGGGGCACGTTCCCTTGGAGGCACAGCACAGCGTCGGTGTCAGATCAAGATACAACTGAAACAATCACATGGCCTACGACATAAACCACATAAGCCGCGCTCGGGAGTACGCCTTCGGTATCAGCTGGGGGAACCTCTATGGAAAACCGGGGCCGCTCACTGTTTTTTTTCGGGATGAGGATCTTTCTCCTCAGGATGTAGTGAGTCTGGCTGCAGCTCCGGTGAAGATAAGGCCGTCGCTCGTGCAGGGTGCGCCGCTCCCGGAGTTGCTTGGGGTGGACCCATGCATCGTATCTGCACGAGCTCTGAAGATCATTTCGGAATTCCAGCCGCAGGGCATCCTCTCCATTCCGCTAAGTTTGCTTCGCGAGGAGGACGATAGCCCTGTACCTGATTATTTTTTACTACAGGTCCGCACCTTCATCGACTGCATCGATTTTGATGCAACGCAATTTACGGCGGATCGGGATTTGAGGCGGCCCGGGAAAGTGGATTCGGTAAGCCACCTGATCAGAGATACGTACTGAAACGCTCCAGCATTCTCGGCCATCATTTTTGGCGCGCTTCTCGGACGGTCAACGCCACGGGGTCGAACAGAGCGCTCTATTTCATATCCGACGATCTGTACGAGCGGTTCGCGCAGGAGGACGTCAAAGGGTGGGGGTTTCAACCCTGTGATTGGTCATTGAACGGCTAGTGTGGGAAAGGTTGGGGGCGATCATGGACACGCCGCAAATATCGTCGTCGGGCGAGAAGGCTTATATTGCAGCCAACATACCTACGCCTAGCGACGGTCGTGATCCTGTCTGGATAGGCCGATCTGAGATGGTACGGCCTAGGCGGTAAGCTCTTTAGCGCAGCGCACGAGTTCGATCGGAAGAGCGCTCAGATCTTTCGCGTTGAACTTCATTCCGAGGTAGTCGCGAGCTACTTCGGCAACTGACTTTGCTTGCCCCATATCTCTTTTGCGCTTGATCGGCTCGCGCGACGATTCCTTGGACATCCATAGTTTGTGAAGTGCGTAGACCCTCGGATCGATGCAACTTATCCACAGTGGGAGCCCATCGCTTCCGATCACGATCTCATCGAACTTCGGCGCGTTGATCAGCCATTGCAGGCCGATGATAGCGCTCGCGGTCATGTCATGATCCGCGTCGGAGATCTTCGAAACCGCCGCTCGCGCCTCGTCCTTTTCCAGGGGGCGAATTAGATCTACATAGTAACCGTCTTCGTTGACGGCTCGATAGTGACCCGGCTGCGCTTCGAACGATCTGTCGACGCGGCGTAGCAAACCTATCAATCCCTCGGATCGTAGTTCTGGTGCCACTGCGAGGCTCAGTTTGCGGCGCGAATCCCATAGGAGATCGATGTCCGTAGTTGCAGTAAGACCGCCGTCGAACAGAACGCCCGCCCGAGCTTCATAGGCGTAAAGCGAATGGGTTCCGACGACAAATAGCTGTTTGCCAAGTAGGCCGACCTCGTCGAGCTTGCGCAGCACCTTTGCTGCCGTGTCAGGCACCCGTCCGAGCCCGTGGGCTCGGTTGATTTTTTTCATCGCATCCAGCCGCTTCGCCAGGCGCGTGATACGTTGCCGGAGGCGGGATCGCTGTTCCGTGTAGCTGGCCTTGGTCGCTTCGGTCTCCGGCGAGCGAGCGCCGAGGCTTTCCCACGACGTGCCATAGCGGCGCTTCAAATATTGGCGCTCACCCGTCTTCACCCAATGCATCGAACCCTGATAGCTATGCCGAAACTCGCGATCGGCATCGCGCCAGGGCCCGAACAGTTGCCGTGCGTCGACGAACTGACGGCGTTGCTCATCGTTCAATTCGCTGTAGCGCATGTCTAGCCTAACCATTTGATTTTACAATAATTGGTACAGATTTGATCGAAATTCAAGAAGTTTTTACCAATTACAATAAAATCAATCGGTTAGCCTATCTGGAGGATGTTCCGGCGCAGGGGCACCAAATGTCGGGGAACCCCGGTATTTGACCGATTGCGGACAACCCACGTGATGCCATAAGGCGTAATATGTACATGGGGCACAGAGCCGATGGGGGGTGTCCTGACGCCTGAACAGTTCATATCGACCTGGAAGCACTCTGACCTTAACGAGCGTCAGGGCGCGCACATCCATTTCAACGGGCTCTGCGATCTCCTTGGCGTCCCCAAGCCCACCGGTACCTCGCTGATGGACCAGGGCTACGGCTTTGAGATCAACGTCGACAAGGCAGGTGGTGGAGGCGGCTACGCGGACGCTTGGAAGCGCAACTGCTTTGCCTGGGAATACAAAAGCCCCGGCAAGGACCTCGGCGAAGCGCTGAAGCAGCTTCGTCTCTATGCCAGCGACCTTGAGAACCCGCCCCTCCTCATCGTCTCAGACATGCGGCGTATCGAGCTGCACACCAACTGGACCAGCATGGTCCAGGAGAAGCACGCATTGCAGCTTGAGGACCTCGCCGATGCGCGCCTCCGGCAGAAGCTGAAATGGGCCTTCGACGAAGCCAGCGTCGAGCATCTGAAACCCAAGCGCTCAGCTAACGCGACTACGGAGGAGGTCGCCCGCAAGTTCGTGGCCATTGCTCAGAGCCTGCGCGACCAGGGTCACGATCCGGAGAAGGTCGCCCACTTCGTCAACCGCATGGTCTTCTGTATGTTCGCGGAGGACGTGGACCTGCTGCCGAAGCGCCTGTTCGAGCGCATGCTGGAAGCAAGCCTCGGCGATTCAAGCCAGTTCGTCGCCAATGCCGAGGGACTGTTCGGCGCTATGGCCAACAAGAATGGCCGCGTGGGTTTTGACGCCATCCAGTGGTTCAACGGCGGCCTGTTCGAAGACAGGGCAGCTTTGCCGCTGACCGCTGACGACATCCGCGTTGCCCTCGAAGCCACACGCGCCAACTGGTCCGAGATCAATCCGTCGATCATGGGCACGCTGTTCGAGCGCGGGCTCGACCCCGGCAAGCGATCGCAACTTGGAGCGCACTATACGGATGCCGAGAAGATCATGATGATCGTGCGGCCGGTCATCATCGAGCCGCTGCTGCGGGAGTGGGCGGAAGTGCGCGGCGAGATCGAGGTCAAGGCGGCCCAGGCAGCGCGCGCGAAGTCCGCGAGCGCCAAGACCAAGACGATGAATGAGGCGCAAGCGATGCGCATCGCGTTCGTCGAGCGGCTGAAGAATTTCCGCGTGCTCGATCCGGCCTGCGGGTCGGGCAACTTCCTCTATCTCGCGCTCAAGGCACTCAAGGACATCGAGTTCCGCGTCAACTTCGAGGCCGAGGAGTTGGGCCTGCCGCCCGCGTTCCCGGCCGTCGGGCCGGAGTGCGTGAAGGGTATCGAGATCAATCCCTTCGCGGCGGAGCTGGCGCGCGTCTCAGTATGGATCGGCGAGATCCAGTGGATGCGCGAGAAGAACTTCGGAGTCTCGGACAACCCTGTTCTGAAGTCGCTCAACACCATCGAATGCCGTGACGCGCTGCTCAATCCCGACGGTACCGAAGCCGAGTGGCCCGAAGCCGACGTCATCATCGGCAATCCGCCGTTTTTGGGTAGCCAGCGTATGATTGACTTTCTCGGCGAGCCATACGTTAGGCGGGTGCGCCCAATATTTGAAGATCGGCTGGGCAGTGCGGTGGATCTCGTATGCTATTGGTTCGACAAAGCATGGAGGCATATCAGCGAGAGCGCGTGCTCACGCGTAGGGCTTGTGGCGACAAATTCCATCCGTGGCGGTAC
Source organism: Hyphomicrobium sp. CS1GBMeth3 (assembly GCF_900117455.1). NCBI lineage: Bacteria > Pseudomonadati > Pseudomonadota > Alphaproteobacteria > Hyphomicrobiales > Hyphomicrobiaceae > Hyphomicrobium > Hyphomicrobium sp. CS1GBMeth3. Next base: position 171,588 of record NZ_FPHO01000003.1, on the reverse strand, counting down.
AAACAGAACGTCGCTGAAGCCAATAACCGAGGGCGGAAGAATCTTCGAGGCGTGGAGCGATGAACCGTGGGTAGTAGACGGGGCTTCAGTCCGCGTGTCCGTTATCTGCTTTGATGGCGAGCCGGCTTCTGACGCGCGCCTCGACGGTTCCGAAGTTGCAGAAATCTTCTCGGACTTAACTTCAACCGTCGACATCGTAGGCGCAAAGCGTCTCGCTACTAACAAGGCCATAAGTTTCCAAGGTCCAGTGAAGGTTGGTCCATTTGACGTCGATGGTGATGTCGCCCGGTCATGGTTACTTGCTCCAAGAAACCCTGATGGGAGCAGCAACACTGAAGTGTTGAGGCCGTGGGCAAATGGCCTCGATATTACCCGACGCCCTGAAGGAAAATGGATCATAGATTTCGGCCAAATGAGCGAACAACAAGCCGCAATGTTCGAGGCTCCGTTTCGTTTCGTCCAGGAGCACGTGCGTCCAGTAAGGTTACTGAATCGAGACAGCCAAAGAAGAGCGAACTGGTGGCGCTTAGGCCGATCTGGAGAGGATCTGAAGAGGGCAACAAATTCGCTTCAGCGACAGATAGTGTCGCCACGCGTTGCAAAGCATCGAATCTTCGTGTGGGCGCCAGCCAAGCTGCTGGCTGACTGCCAACTCATCGCCATTGCCCGCGACGATGACACGACGTTCGGCATTCTGCATTCGAAGCTCCATGAGCTGTGGTCGCTGCGCATGTGCACGTGGCTCGGCGTCGGTAACGATCCGCGCTACGCGCCGACTACCTGCTTTGAAACCTTTCCCTTCCCGGAAGGCCTGACGCCGAACATACCGGCGACTGACTACGCGAACGACCCACGTGGGCTGGCCATCGCTGCTGCCGCCGCGCGCCTGAATGAGCTGCGCGAGAACTGGCTCAACCCGCCTGATCTCGTCCGGCGCGTGCCCGAGGTCGTATCTGGTTACCCGGACCGCGTCCTGCCCATCGACGTTGGGGCCGCCGCGATCCTGAAAAACCGCACGCTTACCAAGCTCTATAACGAGCGTCCGGCATGGCTCGATCACGCCCACAAGGAGCTCGACGCCGCCGTGGCCGCCGCCTACGGCTGGCCAAAGGATTTAACGGATGATCGAGTCTTGGAGCGCCTATTCGCTTTAAATCAGGAGCGTGCTGCAAAGTTGGAGTAGCTCAATCCGAGTATGGCCCCGGCCACGACTGGCCTCGTTGCGCAATCATATCAGCGAGCACTCCCGGCAACGTCGTCAGTTCCCGCTCGATTGCGCCGAGCCTTATCTTTAGCTCGTCGAAGTCGGCGAACATTGCCTTGAAGCGAGAAGCGTTCAGCCTCTGCTCGTCCGTGAGCACTTCGATAATACTTCTCATCGCTGATCTCCGATGTTCGTTGCCTACCTTAACATTTGAAGTTGCGCCCCGACGGGCAAAGGTCACGGCCGCAGGCATTAGTCTTGGGGGCGGTCGCAGGCAATCAACTAGGAGACAGCGCGTTGCCGGCGCACAACACCCGAAACGTATGACCAACGATCGACAACTACCGAAGCGAGTTCGGTGGACATGAAACCGTGGCATTTACACCGGCACTTCTAAGGAGATCGGTAACCAATTGGAATGTCTCCTCGCGAGACGTGCCAGGGCCAATCAGAACTACATCGATGAGCTCATTAAGGTCGACTTGGGAAAAATCCAACTCAACATAGCGAATGACACGTGGGCCCGAACTTCTGAAATGCGCCGGTTTCCGCGGCTGGATGGTGTTTTCCCTTTGTACAAACAAGCAGCGCCACTCTCGCTCACTCCGAAAATCCGGATTCTTTAGCAGTCCCGCCACTTCGCAGATCCAGCGCTCGAGATTGCCACTGCGCTGTGTCAAAACCATCAGGTCAACAAACTCTTGCGGGTCGCTAGACGCTTGTTCGCGAAGAGCTCGTTCGCTGATAGCAGAACCCCTGAGGCCGTCCCTCATAACTTCCAACTGTGCGGTAAGCCATTCGTTGAATATGGGCGCACCGAGGTAGCGTACCGGGCCACACACAAAATGCTGGTCAACCGCTAGCTTTTCGAGGGCAGACAGCCGAAATCCTACACTGACACCGTGGGAAGGAACATAAGCGCGCCATTGCGTAAGGTCATTTCCGTGCATGCTGAACGAGGCCGCGAACATCGCGACGTGCATTGACGCTTCCCGAAGTACCGCGAGATGATCGAGGGCGTCCTCTGCGTCTTCGGAGGATATGCCTATCTCTTGGCCACGTGCCGAGATAGCAGCCTCAACGACTTCAAGGCCAATGCTGAGCTCTGCGGAATCGTTGAGCTGGCGATAGTCAGTGCAGAACATCGATCGACTTGAAAGAATACCACCCAGTGCTGCTGCGGTAGTGTAATGATAAACTTTGCCATCGAACGGCCGCTGATAGGAATCAGGCCAACGCTGGAGTTTGCCCGCGCCCTCGGCCTTTGGCAGACGACCAAATGGATTGTGAATTTTCAACGAGTCCTCATGGAGCGGAGCGCGCGGTCGGGGAATCTTCATCCGACGGAATATCGTGTCCTGAAGCGAAGCATCGGGATAGTTCATCGGGCGCGCTGTCCACGATTTCCCCAGCTCGGTTTGTTCCCGTTAATCGCAATTATCGGGAACTGCCGTAATCGTTGCCACAGCTCTTCCTGCAGACGGGAGCTTCGAAGATCAGCTTCGTTCCCAGGCAGAACTCGGCTGCTCGCTTTGCCGAGAAAGCGGAAATCTGAGCAATGGAAGAATTGAGCGGTAGTTCAAGCGATCACCACGTCCGCCAGGCCCACCGTAGCGGACATCGGCATCGGCAATGTTCGTAGAATCTGGCCATTATCGACGAAACCTCGGGATCCAACTGTCGATGAGGCGATCTTCGTCGTCCTCATCGACGTAGCCGTACCCTTCATCTTCAAGGCTCGGGCAGGTAAGCACTGTAAGAGTACGGTCGTAGCGGTTGTAATGTTAATTCATGGCTCATCCTTCTTAGATGCTGCGGCGGCGAGGGAGAGGGCGCAGCTGGAAAGGTGTTGTTACGAGCCCGTCGGCCAAGCCCCGCGCAGCTATCAGACTGGAAAACGCTCTCCTCGCTCTTTCCCCTGTCCTCAGTTTGAAATAGGTAAGTCTACTGAAGACTTGGGGCATGCTTGCATCGAAGGACCAACCGCGGCGCTGGATGGGATAAAGGGATGGCTTACCACTTCGAATTGCTTGGTGATGATCGGTTTCAGAAGCTTTGCCAGTCCGTAATCGCCGTCATGCACCCCGACATCCAATGCTTGCCCGTGGGGCAACCAGATGGCGGACGGGATAGCTTCAGAAGAAGACGCGGTAAATTCATTGTATATCAAGTTAAGTTTGCAAAAGACCCCAACTCGAAGACTGAGCGAGACGCAGTCATGTCCGCAATTAAGTCCGAAAGAGCGAAGGTCCTGAAGCTAGTAGAACGCGGCGCAACGGAATATCACTTATTGACGAACATTTCAGGTACGTCGCACCTGGATTCCGGATCAATAGATAAGGTCAACGCTGAGCTTTCTACGTCGTTCGACATTCCTGCCTATTGCTGGTGGCGGGACGATCTTGAACGACGCATTGATTCAATGCCTTCAGTAAAGTGGAGCTACCCTGAGATATTAAAGGCCACAGACCTTATACACGCTCTCTTACTCAATGTTGGCGATCCAAATGAAAAACGTCGAGCCGATGCAGTCCGCTCATACATGGCATATCAAGCCAAATACGACGCGCAGCTGAAATTCAAACAAATTGATTTGCAAAAAAGTATTGTTGATCTATTTGTTGACGTGCCAGCACGCTTCGCAATTTCCAGCGAGCACCGCTTAATCCCTTCTCAGAAGCGCTGGATAGAACTTCAGAATAATCCCGAGAGCGACGAAGAAGAGCTTTACTTCCACGGAGGCACATCGGGAGAGGACTCCCTGAATCGAGCGCCGGGGGCACTTCAGGTATTAGCCCGCAAAGATATAGCCAGACGATTTGAGCGTATCGTTGTCGAGGGCGCTCCTGGGCAAGGAAAATCTACCGTCACGCAGTATTTGTGTTTGATCTATCGTTATATCCTTTTGGGACGCGAGGCAGATTTGCGGCGCATCAATCCCAATCACCGGCCACAAGAGGCACGCATACCTTTCCGAGTTGATTTGAGAGATTATGCTAGCTGGTTGGCTGGCAAAGACCCTTTCAGCGACGATCCCGCAGCTCGTATCCCGGCAGAGAGTAGCCCAGTCCTCGAAAGTTTTCTCGCCGCTCAGGTGCATCGGTACACCGGCGCAAACTTCAGCGTTGACGATCTGAATGCGGTCGCGCGCCAATCCCAACTTCTTGTCGTGCTCGATGGCTTCGACGAGGTAGCAGACATACACCTGAGGAATAGGATTGTCTCCGAGGTGTCGGACTCGGCGACGCGGTTCGCGACCAATGCTCTTTCATGCCAGTTCGTCGTCACTAGCAGGCCAGCAGCCTTCGCGAACTCTCCCGGATTCCCAAGAGACGAGTGGCAACATCTTCAGCTCTTGTCGCTGTCGAGAAAGGTCATACAACAGTATACGCAAAAGTGGCTAGACGGACGGGCCGCAGACGCAAGAGAACGGCGCGATATCCTGTCGGTGCTAGAAGAAAAACTCGGCCATGCGCATATTCGCGACTTAGCGCGAAACCCAATGCAGCTCACGATTTTGCTTGCACTAATTTCGGTTCAAGGCGCATCACTGCCCGACAAGCGTACAGCGCTTTACGATAAATATATAGACATCTTTCTCAACCGAGAATCCGAGAAGAGCCGCATCGTTAGAGACCATCGGGAACTGCTCGTCCATATTCACCGGCATCTAGCATGGACGCTTCAGGGCGAAGCCGAGACTTCCGGTGCGGGACACATCCAGGAGGCGCGGCTAAAGGACGAGATAAAGTCATTTTTGGATAAGACGGGCCACTCGCACCAAACGCTGAACCAGTTATTTTCGGGCATTGTTGAGCGCGTGGTAGCGTTGGTGTCCCGTGTACAGGGGACTTTCGAATTTGAGGTGCAGCCTCTCAGAGAATATTTCGCTGCAAGGTACCTTTACGATACAGCTCCCTACTCTCCCGTAGGGGCGCACCAGAAAGGTACGCTGGTGGACCGGTTTGATGCCGTGTCTCGCAACTTTTATTGGCTGAACGTCGCTCGATTCTACGCTGGTTGTTACAATTCGGGAGAACTGGCGTCGCTGATTCAAGCGCTTGACGAACTTGGCTCTAGCGAGCAATTTCGGAATATAAGTCATGTCCCACAGCTAGGCTTTACGCTGCTGGCAGACCATGTTTTCAGTCAGCAGCCAAAATTGGCAAGCAAACTCGCCAGCAATATTTTGGCGCTGCCATCCTTTGACACCCTTCTGGCCACTCATTTTACGCGGAGGGCAACTCATACTCTCGCGCTCCCCCCAGGGACCGCCAAGGAACTGTTGCTCGCGAAATGTAACGAGCTTGCCCATCAGCCGCATTACGATAGGCAGCAAGTGGCTGCGCAGATTATGGCGGCGAATCTTCCACCGGACAAACTACTGGAGCAATGGTGGGTAAGCCGCAGTAAGTATCATTCCGTTCAAAGTTGGCTTCGCTTTGGCGCGTACATTCGAGCTTTCGAACGTATGTCAGTGAGCCAATGCGAAGAAATTTTCAGCGTTTGCGGCCCAGCGGCTGCTATCAATCTGCTTTCAAATAGTAGGGCTGACGCGTTCGGCGCGCACCCTGAGATGTGGACAAAAGTCTTTGATTGGTTCCTTGACGGCGCTTCCCACTACTGGTTCATCCCTGCGACCGGCGCATTCAAATGCTCTAACGCGCACGTCCTAAATTGCATCTCTGCGCTTCTTTCTCAGTTCGGACCGTTCGAGATTTCTGAAAGAACCAAAGAGGTGCCAGTCCGGAAGCTTCTCGACCACCGCGGTCCGTATCCGATCTCAGAATTGGAGGACACTCTCACAAATTCGCCTGTCGATCAGCTCGCGGTTGAGCTAGACGCTCTGCTGGACATGCCGTTGAGTGCACTGACTTCGGACCGCGAAATTTGGTCGACACGTATCGAGTTTGCTCGGCAGATATGGGGCACACGATGGGTCATTTTGCGATTGGCCGTATTGGCCGCTGAGCTGGATGATGGGTCATGTGACAGCTCCGAGAGCCTGCACGATAATTGCCTGTCTGTGCTGGATCGGGCTCTAATTGCCAAGGCCCGTGCTAACGACGGGAAGTGGTGGGAAAACCAGCTTCGCACGTGTAAAAACAATGATGTACTGACGCAGTTTGTATGCCTGTGTGCTCAGCGTTGGGCGTCGCAAAGTGTGATCAGCGCTCACAGCAAGCTCCTCAGCGATTTGCTTGACGGCCTAGACGCTAACAAGTGGCACTCATTGATACATGCGCTTGAGTATCGCAACGTGTATCGGGGTGAAAAAGTGCCCGGCGAGAAATTCGCGCTCGGTAAGCAACTCATTGAAATGTCCCCAAGGGGAGTGTGTCTGTTTGTTTCCAAGCTCCGGCCAGGAGATCAGTACAAGACCTGGACGCGCCTCTTGCAGGATTATGACGGAGACGATGTAGAGATACATCGCATGGCTATGAGGATAGCGTTATCCAAAGCAGAGTCCGCAGCAAGCGCCTGGGAGGCAGCGCTTAATGTTGTGGCACGAGCACACGCCGTAGGAGCAATACCGCCCCCACTCCGCAGCGTCTACGCAAATTCAAAGTCCTTGATGCCTCTTGATATTGCGCGACGCGTTTGCTCAATCCCGGCCCATTATCCGCTTGTTCTCGTGGGAATCGCCGAGTCAATTTTGGCCGCTGCCGCAGGCTCGCAAGCTATTCCTGTTATAAAAGTGGCTGCTCGCGATGAATGGTTTGCTGAGACACACTAGTGAACGGCGAACAGCGAGCCAGGAAACCTGAGCAAGCATTCGGCGCGTTTCCTGGCAATACGAGATCTCGCACAGAGCTCGACAATACCGGCCTCATTTTTATCGAGCGTGCTATGGCCTGGGAAGGTGTGGCAGAGCTGCGCGCGCATGTCCCTTCCCTGCTATGCCGCCGGAATGTATAAGAGAATTCCGGAAGACCTCGTAGAGCTGCTGTGCGGCGCCGCCGCGCCTATCGGTGTCGTTGCGGCTCTCCAGCCTCCTCAACGGTCGTGTTTATCAAGAGCGAACGAGAAATTGCGCAAAAGCACCGTAAGCGCCTTGAGTCAGACGCTGCTGTTGGACGGCCCCGTCGAAGGCAGCTCACAGCCAGAATGCGGACGTCATACGCATGATCACCCAGCGTTCGGGCGATTATGGCCAGACTTCGGCTTGTGGGACGCTGCCGTCGCGATGCCGAGAAAGCAGAAGCGCTGACGGACGCCGTCGCTACTTGCAGGAATGTCCGCTCCCCACCAAAAGCCAACTCTCCCGCTTATGGGAGCGAACAAACTTGACGCTGTCAACTAGGGCTTAGGCGACCTGCTACGCGGAAAGCGAACGATTCGCTCCGTTTTCTTCGAAACCGCACCCTAAGTGGGAGACGAAGGCGGCTTGCGAACTAATGTGCTCGTCAGAGGGATGTCGCGGCTTTGCGAATTCTCTCTGTGACATCGAGCACGCCGGGATCGGCCCAGATCTCTTCCCGCAGCAAGAACCGCCAGCTGTTTGTGTGCTCGACGTGCTTCGCTCTTTCCTTGACCACTGCGAGCGGGATAATCGCCGCGCGACGAATGCCGAACGTCTCATCAAAGAGAACGCCCGCGAGAAAATCAAAGGGATCGTTGGGCAAGTTGCGGATCGCACTGAGCTGCCTTGAGCCGTTATTTCTGTGCAGCCGTCTTGCCTTGATCTGATACCGCAGTCCGGTGGGATCGACGGCGTCGTGCCCCGAGGCGGAATTGTTCTCGCGCATCCAGCTGGGATAGGCCGTGCAAAACAAGTGCTCCGCCAGATCGCTGACCGGGTTGTTTGTGCTGCGCACGATCTCCCGCCTGCGAAGTTCATCAAGAACCGCGCCGTAAGTCTTGAGGAGGTCGATAACCGTGAGAGATGAAACATCCATATTTGTGAACAGTAGCAGATTCGGAAAAAAGCCGTTTACACTGTCTCCTTCTGCCCCTTGCGCGCAAGGCGACAGGGAAGTGGATAACGGTTGCGTTTCACGGATTTGCGGGCCGGTTCGCGGTACGCCCTGAGGTAAGAAGTATCGTCATGCCTCAGGATTTCGACATCGCGCTTGGCCACACCGCTGCTGACTGGAAGCGTCTGAAGCTTGATCCGCACGCCCGCGACACCAGCGACTGGAAAACAGCCATCGCCATGCTTCGGGCTCGGATGGAAGATCGATTCTTCTCCCCCGTACAGCTCCTCATCGACACTCAAGTGCCCTGCAAGCAAGTTCACGGGTTCGTCGTGCTCGCGATCGACTGCCTGCGGATGGAAATGCTGCAGGGCTTCCGGAAGGGGCTCAAAGACCATAAGGGAAAAAGCGGCGAGCTTTTTGAGCGTTTCCTCGTCGCGTGGCCGGTGTTCCCGGAAAATCTTCCCGCAACCAAGGCTGCGTCAGCGTGGGCAAGGGAAGTCTATGTGAGCTGCCGGTGCGCTTTACTTCACAGCGGCTGCTCGAACGGCTTTACCGTCGGCATCTCCGGCGAAGCGTTCACGTTTGATGACGAGGCGCTTCGCGATATCAATCGCACAAAGCTTCACGCTGAGATCGAGCTCGTTTACAACGCTTACTTTGAGGACCTACTGAAGTCGGAGAAGTCCGACCTGCGCGCAAACTTCCTCAGAATGGATGTCATCTGCGCCGTTGCGACGCGCGAGGAATCGTGACCCGGCACAGACGGCAGATCGGCGCGGCCGTAACAACGAATTCTTCGACAAGATAGAAATGAAGACAATCATCGCATCCGCCGTCTCTCTTGCACTAGCGGGCGCGGTCCGTTCTCTACACCCTGTTCGCTATCGGCCAGCGCCATAGAGTCCTGGAGCGGGACGGCCGGCGGCTGCTGATACCTCGCCATGGCGCCCGCCGCAACTCTCGAAGGCCACCTCACCTTCGCCTTCAAGTATGAGGGCGTCGATAGGAGCTATTTTGCGGCAGAGACCTTATTTGACGAATTCCAGACTCTCGGACCTAAAAACTCCTGCAGTCGACTTACAAGCTGATCATGGCGCTTCGCCTCGCACTCCCAGACAATGCAAACGCGCCAGCCCATCTGCGCGAGTGCAGACTGAACCTCACGATCTCGTTGTACGTTGCGCGCCAGCTTGGCGCGCCAGTAGCTTGAGCTCGGGGTTTTGCGGTTCGCGTAAGGACAGGAGCTATCCTTGTGCTGATGCCAGAAGCAGCCGTGAACAAATAGGGCTTTACGGCGAGCAGCAAAAACGATGTCAGGGTTGCCAGGAACTCTGATCCCGTGGGTCCGAAAGCGATACCCCTTAGCAAACAACATCCTACGAACAATCAATTCCGGCTTGGTGTCGCGCTTCTTATTGCCGCGCATGACGGCGGCGATCCCTGGAGAACTCGCTGGGGGCGATTTCGGAACATAAACGCGCTTACTCATGGCTGAATCATTACCGGAAGCAGTGCATCGAGCGCCGCGCTTGCTTCCGCCAAAGCCGCCCGCGGTGTCGGTATGACATTGGTCAAGTCGCTGCAAAAGCGAATGCGCGTGACCTCGGACGGCACCGGACCACGAATGGCAGGAACAGCTCTCACGTCGTAGAGACGCAGAGAATCTACAGCTTGGTGCTCATCAAACGATGACTGAAAGGCGAGCGGTGCCGATTGCCCAAGCGTTTTCGCAAGGACTCGGCGGAGCTTCAGCGCCAAATCCGCGCGATCTTCGAGGCGTTGCTCAATGCGTTGAACCAAGTCACCGATCGTAGTCCCGGCAGGAGCTGGTCTTACTCTCAACGAGACGAGTGCGGCAGTCGTGCCCGTTGGCGGCTGGCATTGCTCAGCAGAAAAATAATGCAAGCGAGACGTCGTTCCGCTCGCCTTGACCTCCAAGCGAGCGTCCTCAATATTCAGGTCATAAGTGTCGTCGATGGCATTTCGCCAAGCTTGGATCGCCTTCGTCGCATCACGGCTCAATACAATCGTCAATAGCTCGGCAAAGCATCCAACTACTGCCTTTTGTGCAGGGTTAGCGAGTTGCTGCATGATCTCAACCAAGCTTTGCACAGAGGTAGCAATTTCCTCGATCGAAGGCCCGGGGCCGAGTGCGCGCAGCAGCGCTTCCATAAGATGCAAGAAATACTCCTGCACCGGCCCATTGGGATCAATGCAGGTCACCACACTTAGCAAGCGTTGTGACTCGTGCGTCCCCTCAAACTTGAGCTGGCAAGGGATGGCAAAGCTGACTTGCAAACCACTCAGTCGTATCGGGGCTCGCAGAGAAGCGTCGGATGACGCAATCAATACCGAGGGAAAGCTGCCTGCCGTTCGGCCGACAAGGTGTCCCGGATAGCCTGGGATTCGTCGCACCGCAAACTGGTCGTTCGCGAGCGATGCCGCCTCCTCGTGTGAGACTTCAGTCAGAATTGCGGCGAGCGATGATCTCATCGGTTCCCGCCTTGCGCGACCCAAGTAAGGTCGAGATCCGCAGGAACCCACACCGCAAGAATTGGTACGCGCTCTCGTACGCGCTGCCCCGCCACTCTCAGGTCAGTGAAATGAATCTGAGCAGTGACGCGCGCTCGATCGACAAAAGCCCGATCGCCGGGGTACGCATCTGCGGCATCGGTCCGGCCTTGCATCAAGCCGCCGATAGTGATGCGGCCTTGAGCGCTGATCGTGCGGTTCCCGGCAAATCGAGGCCGCATATTGTAGACCCGCGCCGTGTCGTCAGGATGGTCCTTTAGCCACTCGCCGAGCTGAAGCAACACGCCAAGAAGGTTGCTCGTATCATCCGCATCTTCCACGCGATACTTCAGCAGAAGGTCGTCTATCAGGCTCCGAAGCGGAACGTCACAGACATCGTGTCGTTGCGCAGTTTTGGTTGTCCTGAAGCTTGTGTCAGCCGCGAACGGCGCACCCTGAATGAAGGCATCAACATCAGCTTGGTTGAGCGCAATCGTTGTCTCATCCATCCGCACAAACGCCGGATGAAACCAACTGTCACTATAGCTGCTCTGCACGTAGTCGTGAGAGATGACATTGTTCCGGCAAGGCGTAAGGGCGGCGTCGAGAACGAAACGCCGCTTCCATCCGGCGAGCGATGCTCCAGTGTCATCGAGCGTCTGCAGCTCCTCGCGCATTTGCGTTTCGTGCGCGACATAGGCCTCGAACGCGTTGAGCACCGCCACCTCCAAATAGACGCGGCAGAAGCCAATGTAGTGACGCTTGTAGCCGAAAAACCGGGCTCGTTGCTGCAAAGTGTCGGCATTACCCACGCCAGTTCCCCTGGGCATGTAGGTGACTGTCAGCTCTTTGACGGTGAAGCCCCGATCCATTGATTGGCCGCCAACAAGAATCCACGCATAGGCTTGGTTCCACTCGATCTCCGGAGTGCGTCGCTGACCACGCGTGTTGACTTCGCGAATGAACGTACGCGCGAGTGCCCGCGGAAGGTTGGCGGCAATGGCGGCAAACTCGGGAAGATCAGGCTCGGTGGCGATGAGATCGCGGTATGCATCATGAAAATCCTCGAGCAGATCTTGCCGATCGCGATCAATCTCAGGCAGCGTGAACATGCGACGCCATTCACCAACGACTGCATTGATCGCTTGAAAATACTGGTAGTGGGGATCGGTGGTACGTGAAGGGTGGACGAGCATGGATCGGTTTGGATTTGCTGGCCCCCAGGTTGGCAGACCGGCAGCGACACCTACAAAGAAGATGCGCAACGCCTCCAGGAGAGAGCCCGGAGGGTCCCCAAGGGGATTGTTCGGCGCCGGGATATCCCCTGGTGGAATCACACGCGCGTAAGGCCGATTCTCGGCAAAGATCACATCGCCGCCAACATAGCCGTCTCCAGGCTGCAGTACCTTCACGAACTGCGGCGACAGCACGTCAATGATATTGATCAGCAGCGGAGCTTGCGGCGTTGCGGTATACTGCAAAAAGCTGTTGCACGGCAGATGCCGCCGCAAGGCAACGAGCCGCTGGTATGTTGTGCTTTCTGCATTTTGGTTGACCCGGTTGTTGAGGCTAGCTTGATCTGCCTCATCATCAATTATAAGCGACGGCACACCGGTGAGATCGAGGACCTGCAACAGACTGTTGAGGTTCTCAAGCCGTTGATGCTGCTTCATCACCGTTAGCAGAAGCGTGGCTTTTTCTGCGAGGGGCACAGTGGGATCGCGCCATTCCTCGATAGCGTGCTCGACCGTTTGTCGTGAGGTCAGATCAGGGTTTCTGATGTGTAGCCAGCGTGGCGGGCCCGGAATTCCATTCACGCGAAGATCTGAGAGAAGTCTATCGACAGTTTGCGCAAGAAGGGGATTTTTGGTGCCGGCAGCGACAATCACAAGAGGAATGCCATTGTCGCGCGCAAGCGCTATGACGGTTGTGAACGACAGTGTCTTGCCGCTTTGGACGTGCCCAACGACAAGACCCGTCCGTTGACCATTGTTGCTGTTCGGCGGCAAACACCTGCCCAGTATTAGCGCTGCCGACTCCTGGATTGCGGCTGCGCCATCGTCGGACAATCTCTTGTGACGAAGAAGCTCGATAGCCTCAGAGCCAATGACGGGCTGCCAAAGCGATCCCGGCGCTGCTTGTCGGGGAAGTGGCGCAGCAATACCTGCAGGTCGGCGTGCCATGAAATGATGTTCCGTCAGCTTGTTGTTGGTCGAGAAAGCGCCTCACGCAATATGTCATTCAAGTTTCGGCGAACGGTTCCGGCCATTCGCACGCCGCTTCGCCGTGCCAAGGTCTCACCCAATGCGATTGCTGCGGCGACCCTCAGGAGGGCTTCAACATCGTCGGCATCTGTCTGTGCAAAGCTGACCATAAAGGGATGAGCGAGCGACAATCTGATCTCCAAGATCCGACTGTTAGGAGCGTTCTCAGTGTCGCTCATGGCAAGCCATTGGCCTTCGGCTGGATCATCACCAATCTCAATCTTGATCAGCCACGTCTCCCCTCGAAATACTATTGAGAATTCGCGCCGTGCGAGTAGCGGCTGCGTCTCAAGAGGTTTGGCCTGCGTTTCTGTTGGCTGCTTTGCCGCTGCAGCTTCGACAGCAGGAGCCAAGCTCTCTTGCAAGGCAGTGGCGGCCCGTTCAACGGCCTTCTCGGCCACGGCTTTGCGCTCGGTGCGCGCAGCCAACGCGCGATATCCGTCAGCCTGGCGCAGCAAAGGCAGATCGGCGCTGTCCAAATGCTCCTTTAGCAAGGCCAGGAATGGTTGCTCATTCTCGTCCCACCTAAAACCATCCTTCGTGTGGGATACCTCGAATCCCTCTAAGTGAAGCTCGCCAAAGAGGCGCAGATAGCGATAGCTGCCCGGTTGAGCGAAAATTGTGGGTGGTCGATATCCTTCGTCACCGCTTCCTTGGATTAACCGCCCACGGCGGAAGAGAGCGAAGCCCGAGCGGGAGAAATTTCCTGGGTCACGCAAAGCTGCAAAGCCGTTCACCGACAAGCCATTGCCAAAGTCAAACGAAATATCCTTGCGCCAAAGTTGCGCTGGCCCTGACGGCTCTCGCACGTAGGGCGCTTTCAGAATGTTGGGCGGATCATAGACAAGTGGCTCGCCATTCAACCGCAGGATCAACGCTTCATCGCGCAAGAACGCGCGATAGATATCGGTCAAATGCTCCTTGATCTTGCTAACTGTCTTCTTCACGGGGACATGATGGAGATCGTCCAGAACGATCTCCGTATAGTGCTCCGCCAACGGTGCCTGCATCTCCACAATCTCCAGCTCTTCGAGCTGGTCATTCACGATCGCGTCGACATCAAACCGGACCGTCCGCTCGAATGCCTCGCCGAGCGCCTTCGTACGGACATGCCATTGGGGAGCGAACCAGCAGGCGGCACTCTTCATGCCCATGCCGAATTCTGAGAGCCCGGATCTGTCTGGTGGAATAGCCGCCGGACGGAAGGCACGAGGAAAATGTTGCCGTGCGATACCCGCAGCGTTGTCCCGAACCGAGATACGGCTCGGTGGTCCTGCTAGAATGTCGATGTCGACGATGAGCTTATACGCCGGGCCATCCGCTGTCCTGAGAGCATCTCCATGGCTGAGATGACTTTGGACGGCATTGTCCACGAACTCGGCCAGTGCGAACCAGGTCTTGTAGTTGAGATGCCTAAGGATTGATAGGACGCTCACGCCAGGGCGGATGCTGACGCGCTCGATTTTGCTGTAGGCTGGCTTGTCGTTCACGGGGCATGCTCCCCCTGCCCGTGCTGCAGAATTGTGATTCGAAAGGCATCCTGCCACAGATGAAGCGCACCATGAGCTCAACCTGAGCTATTTGTTGCCGCTAATCTTGGGAAGCGCCCTTAAGCAACTCGGCTTCCAGCTCGCGCGCCCGGCGCAGGGCGCCCGGCCCGCGCCCGTGGCCCGGATGGGCCAGATGCGATCCCTTCAGAGTAAGGTATTGACGGTGCACGGGTTGAACGCGTTCCGGCGGGGGCGGTGCGGTGCCAGCGCGCAACGACAGCTTGGGTCGGCGCATGCTCGGCTTTGCTCCGAGGAGCTGGTGAGAGATGGCCCGGCCGATGATCTCCGCGAGCAGCGGCGGGACCGCGTTGCCGATCTGGCGCACTTGGTGGACGCGCGTTCCCTCGAACCGCCACCAGTCGGGGAAGCTCTGCAATCGCGCCATCTCAGCAACAGATAAAAGACGGTTCCGCCAGTGGAATGGTCCCGAGTTTTGCGAGGGGTTCGCTGCCAACGTCCATGCCGGCCGCGCCTTGGCCAGCTTGAGTAGGAAGCTCCAGTATCGCGTTCGATAGCCGAAGAGAGGTACGCCACGGCCACGTTCCGTATGCCAGATGTAGTTCTCCCCCTCCGGTATTGACGGCAGAAGATCGGCCCACCGGCCCCTCACTCGGAGTTCCTGTGGCACCCGCGGCTTGTCGAGCTCACCGATGGCGTCCCATGCTGTGACATAGGGGGGCAAGCCGCTGCCGCTCCCGGCATGCGTAGGCGCTGGCATGTTAAACTCGCGTCCTTCGCGATCAAGGACCATGATCAGACGCCGCCGATGCTGAGGAACGCCGAAGTCGGCGGTGTCAAGGATGGCGCTTGAGACACGATAGGCGACCCCGCGCCTCTTGTTGATCTTGGCAACCCGCGTCGTGACAGACTTAAGGCCGGCTCGCGCACCCTCGCCGGCGAAGCCAGGCACGTTCTCAATCAGGACGACGCGCGGTAGCACACCCTCGATAAGGCGGAGCATATGGTCGATCGACCTTGAACGCGGGTCTTCGAGCCCAAGCGGCGTGCCGTATCGCCAGTTGGCGGACTTGGAGAACGGCTGACAGGGCGGGCCGGCGCTCAAGAGGTCAATCTCGCCCTCGCGCGCACCGGCAATCGACAGGAGCTCGCCCGCGGTGACCCCGGTAACGTCGGAAGAGATGACGTGGCCAACGCGATTGGCAACGAGGGAAGCGGCGCAGGTCGGGTCGATCTCAACGGAAACAGCAGTCTCGAAGCCTGCCGCGGCAAGGCCGCAGTCAATACCCCCGACACCAGTGAATAAGCTGATTGAGCTGCGCGCCACGTCCGAACTCCCTGTCGCGGCGACCATAGTGTGGTTCGCCGAGGCCGTCGAGCTCCGAGCGCCGGGGGGCGGGCAATGTTGTTGTGGGTGGTTGCGAGGAAATCACGGGGCTGATCTATTGGCGCCACGGATGTTGGTGGGCGAAACGGCGGATGGGTTCAGGACCAAAGAGGCAGGTGCCGGGCCGGCCGGGCCGTGCAAGCGCGGCGCTCGGACCATGAAGGGCGTTTTCGATACCAAGCCGGAGTCCGGCTATGACGACGACATCTCGCGGCGCTACCACTTTCCGCGGCAGTACCGGGCAGTGGCCGATACTCTGGTCGGATCATGGATCGTGTATCGGGAGCCGCAGCGCAATCACGGCAGGCGCGCGTATGTGGCCGTGGCGCGAGTTGTGTGGATCGAGGCCGATGCCGCCCGGCCAGGGCACGCCTACGCCCATGTGGCAGACTATCTTCCGTTTGATCGGCCGGTGCCATTTGTGGATGGAGGGCGGTATGCCGAGACGCCGCTTCGCGCCATTGCCGTTCCGTCGCGGATCGGAGCCTATCTGCAGGGCAAGTCAATTCGGACGCTTTCGGATGAGGATTTTGCAGCCATAGCCCGAAAAGGCTTTGGCGAAACCCTGGCACCTGAGAACGCTATGCGTCGTGAGCTGGACGTGGGACATGTCG
The DNA here is from genome assembly GCF_900117455.1 of Hyphomicrobium sp. CS1GBMeth3. Classification (NCBI taxonomy): domain Bacteria; kingdom Pseudomonadati; phylum Pseudomonadota; class Alphaproteobacteria; order Hyphomicrobiales; family Hyphomicrobiaceae; genus Hyphomicrobium; species Hyphomicrobium sp. CS1GBMeth3. Next base: position 155,180 of record NZ_FPHO01000003.1, on the reverse strand, counting down.
ATCGTGCAACTCAAGAGCTACTTGCGGCACCATTGGAAGAACAGGAGCGACGAATTGAGCAGATTCTGGTGAATAGGAAGATTCGCGACGCCAGCTTTCGAGGGCAGGTCTGCGAGGCATACGACAGCACCTGCGCGATCACGCGGCTCAAGATCATCAACGGCGGCGGAAGGTCGGAAGCTCAGGCAGCACACATCTGGCCCGTTGCAGAGGGTGGGCCGGATGTTGTCCAGAACGGCATTGCGCTATCGTCGACGGTGCACTGGCTGTTCGATCGCCACCTGATCTCGCTTGCTGACGACTACCGAATACTTGTGTCTCACAACAAGGTTCCAGCCGAGCTGCGATCGCTATTTGCACACCAAATGGATCGCGTTCACCTGCCGAAGGATGAAAGGCTGTGGCCGCATCCCGCGTACATCGCGCGGCATCGGGAGCGCTTCGCCTCCGCATAGGCCGATTTGGCTCAGCTTCCGCTTCGCGGCAGCCTGACGCGTTGGGTTGCGCCTCGATTTTCTGCAGCTCATCGAGAATCCAAGCGAACTCCGGCGCTTCGCCGAACATCATGCCGGCCATGGCCTCATAGTCGGCCTCCAGGTCCTTCTGGATCGCCTTCTGCGGACGAGGTGGATGCCGCCGGGCTTTGCCTCGTCGAGCTTCTCCCAGCCACCGCGGAACATGAGCTGCTAGTGCTCGCGGATGCCATCGAGATTGCTGAGAAGATCGACAGCTGATGGCTGCATTTCACCTATCAGCAGACCTGGTCGGCAAGCGCAACGGAAGCTTCGGCTGCAGATGCGGCATGACCGCTTCTGGGACGGACCGGTCGTCGATTAAGCAGGAAAACACATATTTCGCGGACTGCAGCGGACGTTCAGCGAACCTGCATATCCGCGGAAAACCAATTCATTTCAAAGTTGCAATGCGAGGACTGACCGTTGCCAACAGCGCCGATGCGCCGCCCGCTATCGCATAGACCATCGCGCCGCGCCCGTGCTCATCGGCAAGGCGCTGGGCAACCGCGCGCGCCTCGGCTTCTGTTTCGCATTCGATCTTGTGCTTGTTCACGCGTCCCACGAACAAGTAGGCAGCGTATCGCTCCGCCCGGGCGATGATCTCGAGCTCGTGCGGGGTGTGCTGGATGCCTTCGACTTTGCGTTTTGCCATCGTTGCGTCCTCCGTAGACGCTGGACGATGGCGGAGGTCAAGGAATGTGGGGAGCGGAAAGACCGGCGGCGGGAGCGGCGTGGAGCCGCTCCCGAGGGCTTAGGCCACTTCATCACACCGTCGGCGCAAATCTCTACAAAGGCTCATTTGAGCGAGTAGCCCTTGCGCAAAATCTGCCAGCGTAGTGGCGCGGCCGTATTTGTCATAGCTTCTGTAAACCGTCTTCGCTGCCGCAACCAATGGGTGCCCCCCATCTGCTGAATCCGCAGGAACCCCGAGCTGCGCCGCTGCATGTTCGTATGCTCTAGTGGGGTTGATGCCTGTTTCGCGAAGGTGAGCAGCGTAAATGCCGAGCAACGCATCCATGCCTATTTGCTTGTCGCTCTGGGCGCTGGGATCCTTGGCGCATTCGTCAGCCAAGCCGTCACGGTAGAGCTGAACGGCGGCTTCGATGTAGATTTCGTTGTTCGTGGCGATCCAACATTTCACGAGTTCGACAAAGGTTAGGTTGCGCTCGAGCATCCAACCCATGTCGTCCTTGAACTGCTGGATATCGGCCGAGATCTCATGCGCCTCACGCTCTGCAAGTTTTCTCTGACGCAGTTGCTCGAGTTCTTCCCGCTCTGCTGAACGTTTGCCCTTGCCGGCGCCGGGGAGGCGAGGAGTTCGGCGGACGCTAGGCATTAACGGCCCCCAATACGCACGACGTTGCTGGGCGCCATCTGGGCTGCGATGGCTTCCGTCACGGAATCCGCCGCCTGGGTCAGAGGCGTTTCGGCAAGCGTCATGTATCTGTCGGTAGTGCCTATCTGCGTATGGCCCAGCAAGCCTTTGACGTGAACCGCGGAACGGGTAGCGGCTGCGCCGAACCCACCAAAGTTGTGTCGCAGATCGTGCACCCGAAGGTTTGGAAGGCCGGCAGCGATACGGATGCGATGCCATATTTTCTGGAAGCCGATGATTGGCTTCCTTCGATCCCGAGGCGAGGGGAATACGTACTCGCTCGGGAACGCGGAGCGCTTTGCATGCAGGTCTTGGAGAATTCTGATCGCGCCGCTGCCAAGCGGCACATCGCGCTTACCCGTTTTCGACGTTTTCAGTCGTATCCGGCGGTTCTGCAGATCTACTTCGGCCCATGTTAGGCGTAACACCTCCTGTTTGCGCATGCCGGACATCAGGAGTAAACGGACCGCTGATATGGCGAACGGCCACTCCGTTTTCTCAGCTTCGTCCAGCGCTTGGGCGAAACGAAAGAGTTCTTCGCTTTCGAAGACAAAGCTCCGCTTTCTATCCGGGTAGCGCTTCACGCCTTTGGTCGGGTTTGCAGCCTTTTCGTAGAGAAGTCCGCCGTCACCGATGCACCAATTGAAGAATGTGCTGAGGAAGCGGAGGACATTGTTGGCTTGCATTGGGCGGCCCCGGAGGGAGCGCATCAGCTCAACAATATCTCGCCGTTCGACTTGGCAAAGCCGTTTGTCTTGCAAGCGCTTCGGAATGTACCGCCGGAACATCCGGCGATACTCGCTAGCCGTCGATGCCCTCAACTCGGTGGGAATGTATTCCCGGTCGAAGGTCTCAAATGCCTGGGCGAGCGTCGGCGTTTTCTCAAGCCGATCCTTATCCGCTTGGGGATCGATGCCCGCATCGCACTTGACGCCTGCGGCGTTCGCCAGTCGTCGGGCTTCGCGGACGCTAGTGGTCGGCGGAAAGGTTAGCTTCCGCTGACGCCCGTCAGCGTCTCGGTATTGGAAGAACAGGACCCTCTTGCCCTTGGGGGTAACTTTTAGCCGAAATCCGCTTATTGCATCGTCGCTCACATAGACGTCTGACGCTCCCGGATTGATCTCCTGCAACAGTTTCTCTGTGATGTGCTGCTTGCTTTCGAGTCGTCGCACCACCGCCGCCCCTTTGTTGCCTAGAGGCTTCCGATGCCCGGCTGCCGGTACGCCTAGGCAGCAAATAGGCAACAAAAGCTGTCAACTGACGTACAGCGACGCGCTGCCGAAGTCCACGGGCGACAAGGGTTATGCTTTGATCTTCAACATGAAATCGGTCCGGGCCAATTATGGCCAAATCAGATGGAGATGCCGATTTCAAATTCCTAATCTGAGGGTCACAGGTTCAAATCCTGTCGGGGTCGCCATTTCCTCGGCGCGAGCCGGCTGAGAATTAGGCGATCCGGCGCAGGCGCTCGCCAACCGTAGCGTCGTTCGATTTCCGATGTTGTTGTCCATTACGTCGATAAGATCAGCTTGCCTGATGTGTGGTGGGCCCGTTTCGAGCGCGCGTGGCGATCATTCGTGGGTTCGATGCTCAGAAAAAAGCTTTCAGGGCTCGTGTCGGATCAGGCCATTGTCGAGCGTCTTCTTGTCAGAGAGTGGCACTGCCGTGAAACGCCGCTCGTCAGTCGATAGGAAGAAGGAGCGCCTCATGTCCAAGAAGTCAGAAGTAGCCGCTGCCCCGCAGACGAACACGGTTCGACTGCACCGTGTGCTCGCGGCCAAGCCAGAAAAGGTCTACCGGGCCTTCCTTGACGCAGACGCGATGGCCAAGTGGCTGCCTCCCAACGGGTTCACATGCAAGGTCCACAGTTTCGAGCCGACGGTCGGCGGCAAATTCAGAATGTCTTTTACAAATTTCACGACGGGGAAAGGCCACTCTTTTGGCGGAGAGTACCTCGAGCTCGTCCCGCACAAGCTTATTCGCTACACCGACAGGTTCGACGATCCGAACCTGCCGGGTGTCATTCATGTGACCGTTGCACTCAAGCCGGTTTCAGTCGGCACGGAGATCAACATCGAGCAGACAGGCTTGCCAACCGTCATTCCGCTCGAGGCGTGCTATCTCGGTTGGCAGGAATCTCTCGTGCAACTCGCTAGGCTTGTCGAACCAGAAATTCCCGAGGGATGAGGTAAGCTACTGCTTCACGGAAGGGTAATTCCAAGCGCCAGGCGTTGAGTCGAGCTATCGCGTTTGGCCCTCCGCCTAGCGGCGGCCGTTCGCTGTAGTCTTGGCGGGACGTCCGTTTGTGCGCGAAGCCTTGGTCTTGGGCGGCTCGGAAGAATTGCCGAGCGCGGGAGGCCAGGCGCTCAACGCCATCTCGGCAACCGCGAGCAGGTCCTCGCGCGTTGCGCCGCTTGCGGCCTGAACCGCCATGCCCTGCTCGACGGTTGCGATATAGCGCGCGAGCGCGGCGGGGTCGCTGGTCGGCGGCAGATCGCCTTCAGCCTTCGCGCGCTCGAGCCGCTCGCGCACGGCGGCCTCGCCCGCGGCGCGCCGCGCGATCAATTCCTTCTTGATGGATTCGGCTGCGTCCCCGCAGATCAGCGCGCCTTGGACGACGAGGCATCCCGGCGGGTGTTTCGGATCCGTCAGGCTTTCGGCGTGACACTTGAGGAGCAGGGTCACGGCGGCGAGCGCGGTCGGCTCCGACAGGGCTTCTCGTTGCATGAAGCCGGGACCGGTCTCCGCGTAGCGGTCGAGCGCGATCCGGAACAGCTCTTCCTTGCTACCGAATGCCGCATAAAGGCTCGGGCGGTTGATGCCCATGGCGTCGGTGAGATCCGAAAGCGAGGTGCCCTCGTATCCGCTTTTCCAGAACGCGTGCAGGGCCTTATCGAGAGCCTCGTCGCGGTCGAACTCCCTCGGGCGTCCTTTCTGTGCCGGCTTGTTCACGGTCGCTCCTTTCCGAAGCTGTTGCTATACATTTTCATACCGCTCGATACAAATAGAAGTTGACAGCGGTCGGGCCTGACCTATATCGGTACCAATCGGTACATATGTAGGAGCTCAGACGGGCCATGTCATCCATCCGCACTTTGGAGAGCTGCTCCGACCTCGTGCCGCCGACGACGGCATCGTGTTGGGCTCCGGAAACGGAGAGGATTAGGCAATAATCCTCCAGTCCTGATCTACCGCCTCAAGCGCCTCACTCTTCAAATTCAGCCGACGTCGCCGAGCCGAGATCCCTGGGCCGGCTCCGATGTCGTGCACCCAGTTTCGGAGCATTCCAAATGTCGACACGTTCCAAGCTTCCGGCTTTCGCTGTTTCTCTTGTCGTCCTGGCGGCGTTGGGTCTCGGTGGCTGCAACTTCGGAGATGCCAAGAGCCAAGCGGCTGCGCCGCCTCCGCCTACAGTGATCGCCTCGCAGCCCATCGTGAAGACCATCACGGAATGGGACGCCTATACGGGCCGGTTTGCCGCTGTCGAAAGCGTGGAAGTGCGCGCGCGCGTGAGTGGCTATCTGACCGACATCCATTTCAAGGATGGGCAGCTCGTGAAGAAGGGCGACCTTCTGTTCACGATCGACCGGCGCCCGTTCGCCTTGGCGGTCTCATCGGCAGAGGCTGACCTCAAGGTGGCCGAGGCGGCGCTCAACTTCGCGCGGCAAGAGCTCAAGCGTGCGGCGGCTCTCGTGACGTCGCAGAATGTACCCGAACGCATCTACGAGGAGCGCGAGTCCGGGGTGCGTCAGGCGGAGGCGCGCGTTCTCGCGTCCCGGGCGGCGCTGGACCGCGCCAAGCTCGACCTCGAGTTCACTGAGGTGCGGGCGCCTGTTTCGGGCCGTATCGATCGTCACACGGTCAGCGTCGGCAACCTGATTGCGGGCGGAGAGACGGATGCGACGCTGCTCACCAGCATCGTCTCGCTGGATCCGATCCACGTTGTCTTCGATGTCGATCAGAACGCGTACCTCCGCTATGTGCGCGCGGCGCAGGCCGGCACCAGGCCAAGTTCGCGCGACAACGCAAGCCCGGTGCGCATCGGCTTGCCGGATGACAGTGGCTTTCCGCATGCCGGCGCGCTCGACTTCCTTTCGAACCAGATCGATCGCGCCAGCGCCACGATCCGCGCACGCGCCGTCGTCGACAACAAGGACCTTTTGTTCACACCCGGCCTCTTCGCGCGCGTGCAGCTTCTCGGGCGCGGCTCCTATGACGCTGTGATGATCCCCGACGAAGCCGTCACCGTCGATCAGGCGTCGCGGGTCGTTTTCGTGGTCAAGGACGGCAAGGCGGAGCTGCGCAACGTGAAGCTCGGGCCGATGGTCGATGGCTTGCGCGTGGTTCGCGAGGGGCTCTCGGCGGAGGATGTCGTGGTCACCTCCGGCTTGCAGCGGATTCGCGGCGGTCAGCAGGTCGTCGTCGACGCACGAGACACGAACGGTGTCGTCAAGACGGCGCGCGTCTCTCCGGAGGAGAATACACGATGAACATCGGCCGCTATTTCATCGATCGTCCGGTGTTCGCGATCGCGCTGTCGATCGCGACTCTCATCATCGGCGCCGTGGCTGCGAGCCGGCTTCCCGTTTCGCAATACCCGGAGGTCATTCCGCCGACCGTCACTGTTACGGCGCAGTATCCCGGCGCGAATGCCAAGACGATTGCCGACACGGTGGCGACACCGATCGAGCAGGAGGTCAACGGCGTCGACGACATGCTCTACATGCAGTCGCAGTCGACCCAGGATGGCCGGCTGAGCCTCACGGTGACCTTCCGCATCGGCACGGACCTCGATAAGGCTCAGGTGCTGGTGCAGAACCGGGTCTCGCTTGCAGAGCCGCGGTTGCCGGAGGTGGTGCGCCGCATCGGTGTAAACGTGCAGAAGAACTCGCCTGACTTCCTTTTGGTCGCGCAGCTCGTCTCGCCGGACAACAGCCGCGACCAGCTCTACCTCTCGAACTACGCAACGCAACGCATCGTGCCCGTGCTGAACCGGCTCCCAGGCATCGGCAGCATCGAGATCTTTGGCGCGCGTGATTACGCCATGCGTCTCTGGCTCGATCCCGACAAGATTGCGGAGCTCGGCCTTTCGGCGAGCGAGGTTGTGGCGGCGCTGCGCGCGCAGAACGTCCAAGTTGCGGGCGGTGTGCTGGCGCAGCCGCCCGTTCCGACGGATCGTGCGTTCCAGTCGTCCGTTACGGTGCAAGGCCGGTTCATCGAGCCGCAGGAGTTTGACGAAATCATCATCAAACGCGGCACGGACGGACGCATCGTGCGCGTGAAGGATGTGGGCCGCGCTGAGCTCGGTGCGCGTGACTACGGCACCAACGCCTACATCAACGACATCCCGGTCGTGGCTTTGCTGGCGTTTCAGCGTCCCGGCACGAATGCGCTCGATGCGTCGGTCGCCGTGCAGGACAAGATGAAGGAGCTGTCGAAGGATTTCCCGTCGGGCGTCGAATATCGCATGACCTACAACCCGACGGAGTTCTTTGTCCGCACGTCGATCGAGGCGCTCGAGCACACGATCTATGAAGCCATTGCGCTGGTCGTTCTGGTCGTGATCGTGTTCCTGCAGAACGGGCGTGCGACGATCATCCCGCTGCTGGCTATCCCGGTTTCGCTGGTCGGTACGTTCGCAGCCATGGCTGCCTTCGGCTATACGATCAACACGCTGACGCTGTTTGCGCTCGTGCTCGCGGTGGGCATCGTGGTCGACGACGCGATCGTCGTGGTCGAGAACGTCGAGCGGTATTTGCGAGAGGGGCTTTCGCCGAAGGAGGCGGCTCGCAAGACCATGGACGAGGTGGGGGGCGCGCTGGTCTCGATCGCGCTGGTGCTGACGAGTGTGTTCGTGCCGACCATGTTTCTCGACGGCATCTCGGGCGAGTTCTTCCGACAGTTCGCGGTTGTGATCTCTGTTGCGACGCTGATCTCGGCGTTCAACTCGCTCACGCTCAGTCCTGCGCTCTCCGGGTTGCTTCTCAAGGGGCACGACGGGCATTCACATCGGCGGCCGAGCCTGATCGCGCGCGCGCTGCAGCCGTTGGTCAATGGTTTCAACGCGTTCTTCGATGCGCTGGCGTCGGGTTACGCCAGGGTGACGCGGCTTGCCATACGCGGTGCGCCCGTCATGCTGATCATCTATGCGGGGCTCGTCGTGGCCGCCGTTTATGCCTTCATCATCGTGCCGCGCGGATTCGTGCCTGTCGCTGATCAGGGCTATGTCATCGCCATGGCGCAGCTCCCGGCGGGTGCGTCGCTGCAACGGACGGACGAGATCTCGCGCGAGATGGGTGCACGTGCCCGGAAGATTCCGGGTGTCAACTATGTGCATATTTTTCCAGGTCGCTCCATCGCAACCGGTACCGGGTCGAGCAGCGCGGGTGTAGTGTTCGTACAGTTCGAGGAGTTCGAGAAGCGGGTCGGCGATCCGGGAAAGTCGGTCAACGCCATTCAGGCGAAGCTCAACGCGGCTTATGTCGATATCACGGGCGCGCAGATTACCGTCATTGCGCCGCCGACCGTGCGTGGCATCGGTGCGTCGGGCGGCTTCTCGTTGCGCGTCCAGGACCTCACGAACCGTGGGCCGGCGGAGCTGGAAAAGGCAACGGGTGAGCTGCTTGCGGCATTGCGGGCTGATCCCAGGATCCAATACGCGTTCACCCCGTTCAACGCCAGCTCGCCCGAATATTACCTCGACATCGACCGCACCAAAGCCGAGATGCTCGGCGTGCCCGTGGAGCGTGTGCACGAGACGCTCGAGGCCTATCTCGGCAGCGCCTACGTCAACGACTTCAACCTCTCGGGCCGCACCTATCAGGTGATTGCGCAGGCCGAGGGGCTCAACCGTCTCGATGTGGAGCAGATTGGGCGTCTCAAGGCCAAGAGCGAAACGGGTACCATGGTGCCGCTCGGTGCGATCGCGACCTTCCGGCCGGATAGCGCGCCGGACCGCGTTCCGCGCTACAACCTGTTCCCGACTGCGGAGGTGATCGGCGAGGCTGTTCCAGCGGTCAGTTCGGGCGCAGCTCTCGAGCTGGTCGAGGAGATCGCAGAGAAGGTACTGCCCGCGGATTTCGTCATCGAGTGGACGGAGCTTTCGTATCAGCAGCGACTCGCGGGCGGCGGTATCGTGATCTTTCTGCTCAGCGTCGTGTTCGTCTATCTGGTGCTCGCGTCGCAGTATGAGAGCTGGGCCCTGCCGGTGGCGGTTATTCTGATTGTGCCGATGGTTCTGCTCTCGGCGATCGGCGGCGTACTCTGGATGGGGCAGGACAACAACATCCTGACCCAGGTCGGCCTCATCGTGCTGGTGGGTCTCGCGGCCAAGAACGCGATCCTGATCGTGGAGTTTGCGCGGGATCTCGAGGCGTCGGGATGGTCGACGGTCGATGCCGTGGTCGAAGCGGGGCGTCTACGCCTCAGGCCAATTCTCATGACCTCGTTCGCGTTCATCCTCGGTGTCGTGCCGCTGATGATTGCGGAAGGCGCTGGCGCCGAGTTGCGTCAGGCCATTGGCACGGCCGTGTTCTTCGGCATGCTTGGTGTCACGATCTTCGGCCTGCTATTCACGCCGGTCTTTTATGTGGCCGTAAAGTGGGTTGCGAGATCCGGTGTCCCGGGCCGCCCCGCCGCAGATCCGGCCATGAGCACCCCCTGACGCGAGCTTAGGCGGACGGATGATGATGCATCTCGATGGGCGCCATGACTGCTCGGTCGAGCGCGTCGCGGGGCGAGTCTGCGGCGCCTACCAAGTGTTCTTATGGGATCATGGATTGAACGTTGCCGAGCGCTGGTCGGGAAGCACGCGTGAGAGGCAGTGGTGGGGGTACGAGAACACACAGAGGTCTGTCCCGTTCGCATCTCGTCTCCCCCCGTGGCCTTGCAGTCGTAATAGTGTCAGACGGCGGCGAGAATGGGTTGCGCGACCGCGCGGCCATTCTTGTGCTCTACGCCTGCGAGTCTTTCGTAGGCTGCAACGTAGCGATCCGTCATTTTCTCTACGGTGAAGCGGCGTTCGAAGGTATTGCGCACGCGCGCACGGTCCAGCGCGCCGACCCTGGATGCTACCTCGACCGCCTCGTCGATCGAACCTATGACGAAGCCGGTCACGCCGTCCTCAAGTACCTCGGGAACAGAGCCGTTGCGCCACCCGATCACGGGCGTGCCGCATGCCATCGCCTCGATCATGACCAGCCCGAACGGCTCGATCCAATCGATCGGGAAAAGGAGCGCGAGGGCGTTGCCGAGGAATTCGCCCTTCTTCCGATCGTTGATCTCGCCGATGTATTCGACGAGTGGATGATCGAGCATCGGTTCGATTACATTCTCAAAGTAGGCTGTGTCGACCGGATCGACCTTGGCTGCGATCTTAAGCGGGATGCCGGCCTTGACCGCGATCTCGATGGCACGATCAGGACGCTTCTCGGGAGAGATGCGGCCCAGGAACGCGAGGTAGGGTCCCCCTTTCGGGCTGAAGGGGAAAAGGTCGGCAGGGAACCCGTGGTAGATCGTATCCAACCAATTCGTATTTTCCGGCGCGGGGGTGCGCTGGGCGTTCGAGATCGACACGCGCGGCATGTCGGAAAACCTCTTGTACACGGGCATGAAGTCCGGGAGATCGAGTCGACCGTGCATGGTCGTGATCGTGCGATCGCCGATAGGCTCGAATATCGGATACTGCAGCAGATCGGTATGAAAGTGTATCACGTCGAATTCCGAGGCGCGGCTGCGAACCTCGCTCAGCATCACGAGATTACTTGCGAGGTGATCCTTGATTCCCGAAAGCCGAAGACCAGCCGGCGCGCCCGGTACGAGTGTCGCGTCAGTGAGCGAGTCGCCGCTCGCAAAAAGCGTTACGTCATGACCACGCCGCACGAGCTCTTCCGTGAGCCACGAGACGACGCGTTCTGATCCGCCATAGAATTTCGGTGGTATGGCCTCCGCCAGAGGGGCAATCTGTGCGATGCGCATTCTGCGTTTTCTCCTGCAATTGGTCCCAACACCTGAACAACGAACCTGAAAATGTGCCGCCTCCTCATGCTGCGCGCAGGCCGCTGAGGCGACTGAGCTCCAAATCGACCATGGCTTTGTAGGCGCCGCCGCTACGCAGAAGCGCTTCCGGGGGACCGTCCTCGATCACGGATCCCTGATCGACCACGATCACGCGCCGGAATGATCTCAGCGTCGAAAGCCTGTGTGCGATGGCGAGAACGGTGCGTCCGGCCATCAAGTTCTCGAGCGCCTCACGCACTTTCTCCTCTGAATCGGCGTCGAGGGCGCTTGTTGCCTCGTCGAGCAGCAAGATCGGTGCGTTCTTCAGGAAGGCGCGCGCGATGGCGATGCGTTGGCGTTGTCCGCCCGACAGCTTGGCGCCACGGTCTCCAACCACCGTGTCGAGACCGTGGGGCATCGCTGAGATGAAGCCGTCGCAGCGCGCGGCCTCGACCGCGTGCCAGATCTCGGCGTCGCTCGCACCGGGCCGGCCATAGCGAATGTTCTCGCGCAGGGAGCGGTGAAACAGCGTGACGTCCTGCGAGACGACACCGATTGCCCGGCGCAACGCTTCGTCGGGAATGATGCTGACATCCTGTCCGTCGAGCAGGACCGTGCCGCTATCGGCCTCATAAAACCGCTGGATGAGCGAGAAGATCGTCGACTTGCCGCCGCCGGACGGCCCGACGATGCCAATCTGCTCGCCCTTGTCGATGGCGAAGCTGACGCTGCTCAGCGCATTCCTTCCGTCCGGGTAGGAGAAACTGACCTCCTCGAATGCGATCCGCCCGGGAGACTGCGGCATCTCTTCGACGTTTCCGTGCGGGATTGCGAGGGTATGCGGCGTGAGCAGCCGCTCAAGTGCTTCCGAAAGGCGCGCCAAATGCTGTGTGACGTCCACCAGGGCGACAGCCAGATCGCGGGTCGCGGAAAGCACTGAGATACCGAGCGTGCAGACAAGGATCACGTCGCCCGCGGTGGCATGGCCGTTGCTCCAGAGCGTGATGACCCAGGCCAGAAGCGCGAATGTAAAGAGAGATGTCGCCAAAGCATGGAAGATGCGCAGCCTCTCAAGAGCGTAGAGGCTGCGCTTTCGTGCAATCATCTCCTTTGAGACGACGCCGCTCAGACGCCGATGTTCGAATGGCAGCCGCCCGAATGCCTTCACCAGCGACATGTTCGAGACGACGTCCACCATCTGGCCATCAACGGCAGCTGCTTCGTTGGCGTAGGCCCGATGCAGCGGTCGTGCGCGCGCGGCGTAATGAAAGATGAAAGCGCCGATTGCTATGCCGGCAAGCGCCAGCACCGCTGCCATGGTGAGGCTGACGGTTGCCATGTAGGCCACCGAGACGACTGTGGCGATCAGCGGCGGCAGCACGTTGAACGTCACCATGGTCTCGCCGGTGTAGAGGGCGTTCGAGGTGGCGGTGATGCGACTGGTGAGGGCTCCGGGCGGCTGGCTCTGGAAATAGCTCGGCGCGTGCCCCGTCAGATATTTGAACAGCGTACGGCGAACGTTGCCCGAGACGTCGACAAATGCCGAATTGGCGATCCAGCTCGCAACGCGCCACAGCAAATTGTCGGCTGCGATCAATCCCGCGAGCAGCGCAAAGCCGATCCAGACTTTCTCTTGGGAGCCTGCGCCGGAGAGGGCGTCGACGAGATATTTCACTCCGTATTGTGTTGAGACCGAGCAGAAGACAGCAGCGACGACGGCTAGGCCGATGGCTGCGTGCGCGTAAGGATAGGCGGCGATGAAGCGTCCGATAAATTGGTACGGACGGCCGCGATAGCTCGACAGATCTTTCATGTGTCCCCTTTTGGAAGGGTCTTTAAGCAGCTCCTGAGCCGACAAGTGACGAGCTAACGCTCGCCACGCGGCGCGGTTCGGACAGACGGTGCAACCGAATGTCGCGGCTCATCCCGTTAATAGCGAGATGTGTGCTCAATGACACATGCAGGAATGAGGAGAGGCGGCAGATGTGAGTGTCGGCGAGCCTTGCTCATTTCGTAAGCAGCAGCACATATTCGCTGCTCGCATACGCGCTTCGCGAAGCGGCGTGCGCGCCAGCTCTTTATGACAGATGCCGGACGGCGACCGCAGCGGCTGCGGCTCTGTTCTCGACGCCGAGCTTTACGTAAATCTGCTCGAGGTGCTTGTTCACGGTGCGAGGGCTCATGCCGAGAATTTGCCCGATATCGCGATTTGATTTTCCGTGCGCGATCCAAAGTAGCACCTCGGCTTCGCGTGCCGTCAGGTTCAGTCGTTCCTTAAGCAGGCCGGTGTCGCCGACGGAACTTTCCTCGAAAACCCGTAGCAGGATCTCGTCGCCGCTCATGCGGCCTACGAACGATACGTTGAGAATGCGATCGTCCAGCAACGTGCGCAGCGTGGCCATGGGCTGATCGGAAGCGGCCTCGGTTCGATCCATCAGCCTTTTGATGACGGGTGCCGGGAAAGCGAAATCTGGCTCATCGAAATCGCCGAAGGCAGCGGTCAGCAAGCGGCTTGCTTGAGGCGTCGACCACAAAAGACGGCCGCTTGCATCGGTGGCAAATAGGAAGCGCCCGGTCGTGTCGAGCGCCGCGCGCGCACTTCGCGACAGGCGCGCGTTGGCGAGGTGCACCCGGATTCGCGCTAGAAGCTCGTCGATCGCGATCGGTTTTGTCACATAGTCCACGCCCCCCGCTTCGAGGCCTTCGACAATCCGATCGGTCTCCCGGAGGCCGGTCATGAAAATGATCGGTACGTGCGCAAGCTCGGGAAGCCGTTTCAGCCGGCGACAGGTTTCGAAGCCATCCATTTGCGGCATCACGGCATCGAGCAGGATAATGTCTGGGACAATGCGCGCGACGGTGGTCAGCGTGCGCTCGCCATCCGTTGCGACCAGAACCTGCGCGCCGATTTGTTCGAGAGCGTCGGTGAGCATATCGAGCGTCTCCGGGTTGTCGTCGACGACAAGCACCACGGCTTTCGGGTCTGACTCAGTCATCGGCGCGTCCGCGATCGCCCTGCCGTTCGAGGAGCGCCATATAACCCCGGAGGTCGAAGGCGCGGATCCGCTCACGGGCGGCGGTAACGAACGAGATTGTCCCCACGTCGGCCGCTTCGAGCTCGGAGAGCTTGGCCTCGATGCCTGTGACGTAGCCGATTTCTCCAAGGCGCGTTAGCTCCTCAATGTGTTGCGGACCTGGCTTGCTGACAGGATGGATGGCGGGCATGGACGGCGGCTGATCGGCGGCGTCGGTTGTCGTCATCAGCTGAAGCTTCAACATGACCTGAATGCGTGCTAGCAGGGTCTGGATATCGAACGGCTTCGACAGCATGCTGTCGTGGTCCGGCTCACCGGCCGCTTTGCCGGTACTGTCGCCGATGTTGGCGGACATCATCAGGATCGGCGCGGAGTGGCCGCTCTCGCGGAGGCGCCGGGCGACATCCCAGCCGGACATCTCCGGCATCGAGATGTCGAGGATGAAGAGGTCGGGGACGCATTCCTCGGCGATGGTCAGGGCGGAAGCGCCATCCGGTGCGGCGATGAAGGAAAAGCCGATCGGCTCGAGGGCTTCGCGCATCAGCTCGCGATGATCTCCGTCGTCGTCCACGACCAGAATGAGCTTGCGCTCCCCGACGTATCCTGTGATGCGCGCCTGTGGCGCCGCAGGGGGGCGGGCGTCCGCTATGTGTGCGAGCATCAGCTTGACCCGGAACAGGCTACCGCGGCCCGGCGTGCTTTTGACCGAAATCTCGCCGCCCATGATCTCGACGAGCAACTTCGTGATGGTGAGGCCGAGCCCCATGCCGGGGCGTAGCTTCGCGCGCGTTATCTCGCCGCGCTCGAATGGCTGGAAGACGCGCTCGACGTCTCCTGGCATGATGCCGATGCCGGTATCCTCGATCTCAAACTCTGCGATCTGGCTACGGTAGGAGACGCGCATTGCCACGTGACCCGAGTCCGTAAACTTTACCGCATTGGACAGCAGGTTGATCAGGACTTGGCGCAGGCGCTTTTCGTCCGCCCGGACCACGGGGGGCAAGCCCGAGCCGCCCGTGAAGATAAACTCGATGCCTTTTGAATTGGCCTGCAAGCGGAACATATCGGCCAACTGTTCGAGGAACTCACGGATGCGAACTTCGTTCGACGACAGTTCAAGGCGTCCTGCTTCCACTTTCGAGATGTCGAGCAGGCCGTCGATCAGTCCGGAAAGATGCTCGGCACTACGCCGGATGACCCGGATGCCCTTCTGGGCCTTGGGGGGCAGCAGACCGTCTACGTCAAGCAGTTGGGCATATCCGAGCACGGCGTTGAGCGGCGTGCGCAGCTCATGGTTGATGGCAACGACATAGCGGCTTTTTGCCAGGTTCGCGGCCTCGGCAATTTCCTTGGCTTTGTGAAGCTCTTTGTCGGTGCGTTTGTGGGCTTCGATCTCGACCGTCAACAGCGCCGTTTGGCGCGCTGATTCATCCTGGGCAATTTTCCGGCTTTCCTGCGCCAGGACGAACAGCCAGCCAGCGATGCCGGCAATGATCGAGAGGATCAAGAAGGCAGCCCAGAGCGTGCCGGCGATGGCGGTGGCTTCCTGGGGGACGGCGGTGATCGCGAGGTAGTGCACGAGCGTCAAGACGAGCCCGAGAATGCCGCATAGCAAGGTGAAGACGCCGAAGAAGTGGCCCGTGCGCGTGTTAAGGCCGGCGACCATAT
This sequence comes from Hyphomicrobium sp. CS1GBMeth3, assembly GCF_900117455.1. Lineage (NCBI taxonomy): Bacteria > Pseudomonadati > Pseudomonadota > Alphaproteobacteria > Hyphomicrobiales > Hyphomicrobiaceae > Hyphomicrobium > Hyphomicrobium sp. CS1GBMeth3. Next base: position 139,590 of record NZ_FPHO01000003.1, on the reverse strand, counting down.
GTTTGGGCAGGACGGCGCGAAGCAGGCTCAGTAGCTGCGTCTGGTAACGTGCATGTGGCTTGCATCCGTCACGGCAACGCGCGTCGACGGAACAGCATAGTGAGCAGATGGGGCCGGAGTAGACAGGACAGTGCGCCATGTCCTCGGGCTCGAATTCGTGCTCGCACACGGCGCAGCGAACGGCGGGCTTCTGATTCCAGCCCGCCCGCGGTTTGCGGGCCAGATAGTACTTTCCTGATGTTGCGTAGGCGATGGCGGGAGCAACGAGGACGGCCACAACGAGGGCGACAAGGGGAGCCAGCGCTTGAGCGTAAACTCCGAAGGTGCCGCTATAGGATAGCGCTGCCGCTGCGGTCGCTACGATCATCGCGCCGACGCCGACCGGGTTGATGTCGTAAAGATGCGCGCGCTTGAACTCGATCCGCTTCGGGCTGAGACCAAGCGGTTTGTTGATGCACAGGTCAGCCACGATGGCACCGAGCCAGGCGACGGCGACGACCGAGTAAAGTCCCAACGTGTGCTCAAGAGTTTTGTAAATGCCGGCCTTCATCAGCAGGAAGGCGATGGCGACGTTGAAAAACAACCAGACGATCCGGCCAGGGTGGGCGTGGGTCAGGCGCGAGAAGAAGTTCGACCAGGCGATCGATCCTGCGTATGCGTTCGTGATGTTGATCTTGAGCTGACATAGCACGACGAATATGCCCGTCAGCACGAGCGCGGCTTGCGGAGATGACGTGAGGTAGCCGAACGCCACGAGATACATCTGGGTCGGCTCGCCCGCCTGGGAGACGGGTACGCCGTGGCTCAACGCGAGAACGGCCAGAAACGAGCCGATCAAGATTTTGACTGCACCAGGAATTATCCACCCCGGTCCTGACGCGATGACGCCGGTCCACCATGATATGCGATTGGCTTTGGTGCGCTCCGGCATGAAGCGCAGGATATCGACCTGCTCGCCGATCTGCGCAATGAGCGCGAACACGACGCATCCGGCGGCGCCTACGCCAAGGAGGTTGAGGGTCGCGCTGTGATGGTTCGTTCCCGTATAGCCAACCCAGGTCGCGAAGCTTTGCGGGTCCTGCTGCGCGATGACGATCAGCGGGGCGATCTGGAGCAATACCCAGAAGGGTTGGGTCCAGAGGTGGAACCGACTGATCCATTTGATGCCGTGAGTCACGATCGGGATGACGACGACGGAGCTCAGGATGTAGCCGAGAGCAAGCGGAACGCCGAAGCACAGCTGCAACGCCAGCGCCATGATTGCTGCTTCGATCGCGAAAAAGATGAAGGTGAACGAGGCATAGATCAGCGAAGTAATCGTCGATCCGATATAGCCGAAGCCGGCCCCTCGCGTGAGCAGATCGATATCGACTCCGTCGCGCGCCGCATAGTAGGCGATCGGCAACCCGGTCATAAAAATCAGTATTGAGACGCTCAGAATGGCGACGAGTGCATTCTCGAAGCCATAGCTAATCGTGATCGCGCCACCGATGGCCTCAAGAGCCAGGAACGACACCGTGCCGAGCGCCGTGTTGCTCACGCGTGCAGCCGACCAGCGGCGCGCTCGCTTCGCCGTGAAGCGCAGCGCATAATCCTCGAGTGTCTCGTCGGCGACCCACTGATTGTAGCGCCGACGGTCGGGGACGATACGGAGCCGATCAGTCATTCAAGAGGCTGCCTCTTACGCTTGGTCGGCAAATTTTGATGCGGTGCAATACCCCACTTGCGCCCAACGTACCGGTTCCCGAGCGAGAGGCAAAACTCTTTTCGTCCATGAGGTTGGGTATGCCGGGTACTCAAGTCATCACGCGCAGCCGGGTGCGCGCGCGAGGAGCACCATAGGGCCGCGATTGCGCTGCAGCATATACGTCAAGTGACTTATATGCTGTTGCGCGAAGGTCCCCTCCAATACCTCCCACGATGCCCGCGTTGGCAGCTCTGAGGGAGGATTCCATGGCGACCGATCACGACGAACTCCAATCGCAGCTTCGCCGCCGATTGCTTCTCGGCATGGCGGCGGCGCCGTTCGCGGGGCTCCTCGCCGGCCCGGCGCTTGCGGAGGCCCCGGCGACCGCGGCGGTGAACACCACGGGTCTCGCGGTGACCGACAGCGAGGTGACAGTCGGTATTCTGCATTCCATCACCGGCACGATGGCCATCTCGGAGACCGGTTCGGTGCAGGCCGAGAAACTCGCCATCGAGCAGATCAACGCTGCCGGCGGTGTGCTTGGCCGCAAAATCAAGTTCATTCAGGAGGACGGCGCCTCCGATTGGCCGACGTTCGCGGAGAAGGCAAGGAAGCTGCTCGTCAACGACAAGTGCGCGGCGATCATGGGCTGCTGGACGTCGGCGTCGCGTAAGGCCGTGCTGCCGGTCTTCGAGCAGTACAACGGCATGCTGTACTACCCGACCTTCTACGAGGGTCTCGAGCAGTCCAAGAACGTGATCTATACGGGCCAGGAGGCGACGCAGCAGATCATCGCCGGCCTCGACTGGGTCGTGAAGGAGAAGGGCGCCAAGACCTTCTATCTGCTCGGGTCGGATTACATCTGGCCACGCACGTCGAACAAGATCGCGCGCAAGCACATCGAGAATCACATGACCGGAACGAAGGTCGTCGGCGAGGAGTACTTCCCGCTTGGCCACACCCAGTTCAACTCGGTCATCAACAAGATCAAGCTCCGGAAGCCCGACGTGATCTACGCCATCATCGTCGGTGGCTCGAACGTGGCTTTCTATAAGCAACTCAAGGCGGCCGGTATCGATCTCTCGAAGCAGACGCTGGTTACGATCTCGGTCACGGAGGACGAGATCGATGGTATCGGCGGTGAGAACATCGAGGGCGCCTACGCGTGCATGAAGTACTTCCAGTCGCTCGATAATCCGAACAACAAGGAGTTCGTCGAAGCGTTCAAGAAGATGTGGGGCGAGAAGACGGTTATCGGAGATGTGACGCAGGCTGCCTACCTTGGCCCTTGGCTGTGGAAGCTGACGGTCGAGAAGGCCGGCTCCTTCGACGTGGACAAGGTCGCGGCGGCCTCTCCCGGCATCGAGTTTATGAAGGCACCGGAAGGCTACGTGAAGATTCACGAGAACCATCACCTCTGGTCGAAGACGCGCGTCGGTCTCGCGCAACGGGATGGCCAGTTCAAGGTGGTTTACGAGAGCCCCGAGCTCATCGAGCCCGATCCTTTCCCAAAAGGCTATCAGTGATCGCCGGGCTCGGGCGGACGACGTGCTCCGCCCGAGCCTCTGCGTTTCGATCTGGTGCTGAAGGAGAGGGGAATGTTCGGCGACTACTCACTGGGGGATCTCGCCTCAATCTTTGCGATGCAAGGCTTCGCGGGGTTGATCCTGTTCTCGGTCTACGTGCTGATGGCGCTGGGGCTGGCCATCATCTTTGGCCAGATGGGCGTGATCAACATGGCCCACGGCGAGTTCATGATCCTCGGCGCGTACGTGACGTGGCTCTGCTCCGAATTCTTCTCGACATACCTGCCGGCGCTCTTCCCGATCTACTTCTTTATAGCGATCGCTTTAGCGTTCTGCGCGGCGGGAGCGCTCGGAATGCTGATGGAATGGTCGTTGATTCGAAGGCTTTACAAGCGACCTCTCGATACGCTGCTCGCCACATGGGGCCTGAGCCTCATCTTGCAGCAGGTCTATCGCTCGGTATTCGGCCCACGTGAGGTGGGTGTCGTCCTTCCCGATTGGTTGATGGGTTCAATCAGCCTGACTGACATGATCGACGTGCAGATCAACGGTCTGTTTGTCATGGGCCTCACTATCCTCATCACGATCGCCGTGTTTCTCATCATCTTCCGTTCGCGCTTCGGAAAGCAGATTCGCGCGGTGGTGCAGAATCGCGTGATGGCGGGTGCCGTCGGCATCAATACGGAAAAAGTCGACAGGCTGACGTTTGGCCTCGGATGCGGCATTGCCGGTATCGCGGGCTCGGCGTTCACCATGATCGGATCGACAGGTCCGACGTCCGGTCAGCTCTACATCGTCGACACGTTCCTGATCGTCGTCTTCGGTGGGGCGGCCAGCCTGTTCGGCACCATCGCCTCCGCCTTCTCGATCTCGCAGACGCAGTCGACGCTTGAGTTCTTCCTGTCCGGCTCCATGGCGAAGGTCATTACGCTCCTCACGGTCCTCGGCATTCTGATGCTGCGGCCGCAGGGTCTCTTCACGCTCAAAGTCCGGCGCTGAGGGAGGAGGCACATGACTCAAGCGTCTTTTCTCGATCGCAAAGATATTCTGGCGCTGGCGGTGCTCGCCATCCTGATCATGGTCGTCTTTCCGGTTGCACTCGACGCGTTTCGCCTCAACCTTGTCGGCAAGTATCTGACCTATGCGTTCGTTGCGGTCGGGCTGGTGCTGTGCTGGGGGTACGGCGGAATTCTGTCGCTCGGCCAGGGTGTGTTCTTCGCGCTCGGTGGCTACGGCATGGCGATGTACCTCAAGCTCGAGGCGTCGTCGGTCGAGAACACGAAAATCCAGTCCACGCCCGGCATTCCGGACTTCATGGACTGGAACCAACTCACCGAACTGCCGTGGTTCTGGCAGCCGTTTCATTCCTTTCCTCTGACTCTGATCCTGATCGTGCTGGTGCCGGCGGCCTTCGCCTTCCTGCTTGGGCTTGCGATGTTCAAGCGGCGCGTATCGGGCGTCTACTTCGCGATCATCACGCAGGCTCTGGCGGCCATCGCAACCATCCTCATCATCGGGCAGCAGGGCTACACGGGCGGCGTGAACGGGATTACGGATCTGCGTACACTTCACGGCTGGGACATCCGCACCGATAGCGCAAAGCAGGTTCTCTACTTCGTCAATGCGGCGTTGCTGATCGCGGTCGTCGTGGCGGCGATGTACGTGCGGCATTCCAAGCTCGGGCGCATCCTCGTGGCCATGCGTGAGCGCGAGGATCGCGTTCGATTCTCCGGCTACTCGGTCGCCAATTTCCAGATCTTCGTGTTCTGCCTCGCCGGTGTCTTCGCTGCAATGGGCGGGGCGATGTTCACGCTTCAGGTCGGCTTCATGTCTCCGTCTCTGGTCGGCATCGTGCCGTCCATCGAGATGGTCATCTTCACCGCCGTTGGCGGGCGGCTGTCCATCCTCGGCGCGATCTACGGGACGCTCGTCGTCAACTTCGCAAAGACAGGTCTCTCGGAGAGCTTCCCTGAGCTCTGGCTGCTCGGCCTTGGCGGCCTTTTCATCGCTGTCGTCGTGTTCTTCCCGAACGGCCTTGCTGGGCTCTGGAAGGATTATGTGCAGCCGTCGATCGACAAAATTCTCTATCGCGGCCGCGCCGTGACCAGCACTGCCAACCCGTCAGGGATCGCGGCGTCGCCTGCCGAGTGAGGAGGGAAGCGAATGTCACCTGTTATCGGCGTGCAGCCGAAGGACTTCCTGCTCTCCGTCGAGGGGTTGACCGTGTCATTCGACGGCTTCAAGGCGGTGAACGATCTCTCGTTCTACGTCGATGAAAACGAGATCCGGGTAATCATTGGCCCTAACGGCGCGGGCAAGACGACCGTGCTCGATCTCATTTGCGGAAAAACGAAGGCCACCGAGGGCTCGATTCGGTTTCGCTCCAATGAGCTGACGAAGATGAGCGAAAGCCAGATCGTGCTTGCCGGCGTGGGGCGCAAGTTTCAGACGCCATCCATCTATGACGATCTCTCGGTCTTCGAGAACCTCGAGATTTCCTATCCGAGAGGGCGCTCCGTGTGGGGCGCGTTGACCTTCAAGCGCGATCAGTCGGTGAAGGATCGCGTGAGTGAGATCGCGGAGATCATCTTCCTCAAGGACAAGCTCAACGAGCAGGCGGCTTTCCTCAGCCACGGGCAGAAGCAGTGGCTCGAGATCGGCATGCTGCTGATCCAGGACCCTGATCTGCTCATGCTCGATGAGCCGGTTGCCGGCATGAGCGTCAGTGAACGCGTCAAGACCGCGGAGCTTCTGCGCACGATCATCAAGGATCGGTCTGTGCTCGTCATCGAGCACGACATGAAGTTCGTCGAGGACATCGCGCACAAGGTCACCGTGCTGCACCAGGGCAAGATCCTCGCGGAAGGCTCGATGGAGCAGGTCAAGAACGATCCCAAGGTTATCGAAGTCTACCTCGGCCATTGAGGAGCACGGATCCATGCTTGATGTCGAAAGCCTGCATGCCGCCTACGGGCAAAGCGAGGTGCTGCATGGCGCGAGCTTCAAGGTCTCGCCGGGCGAGATCATCGCCATCATGGGGCGCAACGGCATGGGCAAGACCACGCTCATGAAGGCCATGATGGGAATCATGCCGCAGACGGCGGGCGATATCCTGCTTGGTGGGGAGAGTGTGGCTGGGCTCAAGAGCTATCAGCGCGTCAAGAAGGGAATGGCCTACGTACCGCAGGGACGCATGATCTTCTCCACCATGACCGTGCAGGAGAACATCGAGACAGGTCTCATCGCAGGCGGAGATCGCGAGGTTTCGGGCGATATCTACGAGCTCTTTCCGGTGTTGCTGGAAATGAAGGGGAGGCGCGGCGGCAATCTCTCTGGCGGTCAGCAGCAGCAGCTCGCGATTGCGCGGGCGCTGGCGACAAGGCCCAAAGTGCTGCTGCTCGACGAGCCGACGGAGGGCATCCAACCGTCGATCATCCGGGAGATGGCGCGCACGCTGCGACGCATCCGCGATGAGCGCGGCCTGTCGATCGTGGTGTCAGAGCAGGTTCTGAGCTTCGCGCTCGATGTCGCTGACCGCGTTCTTGTCGTCGAGAACGGAGAGATCGTGCACGACGAGCCGCGCGCCTCGGTCGATGAGGTCAAGGTGGCCAAGTATCTCTCCGTTTGAATTTCGTTCCGTAACCGTCAGAACCGAAGGGGAGTTGGAATGACCGAAACGCTCATCAAGGTCGACCTATCGCAGTCGCCCTACGAAAACGAATTAGTGCACAACCGGTGGCACCCGGACATTCCTATCGTCGCGTGGACCGAACCAGGCTCCGACTTTATCATCGAGACGTATGATTGGACGGGCGGCTTCATCAAGAACAACGACGATGCCTCGGACGTCCGCGACATCGATCTCACGATCGTGCACTTCCTGTCCGGCCCTGTCGGCGTGAAGGGAGCCGAGCCGGGCGATCTCCTTGTCGTCGAGATTCTCGATATCGGTGCGATGCCCGACAACCACTGGGGCTTCAACGGCTTCTTCTCGAAGAAGAACGGCGGCGGCTTTCTGACTGAGCACTTTCCCATGGCCCAGAAATCGATCTGGGATTTCGAGGGCATGTTCACGAAATCGCGTCACGTGCCGGGCGTGCGGTTTCCGGGTCTCATCCACCCCGGTCTGATCGGGTGTTTGCCGGACCCGAAGCTGCTCAAGACCTGGAATGACCGCGAGATCGCGTTCGTTGACGCGAACGCGGACCGCGTGCCGCCCGTCGGCACCAAGCCGTTCGCGCCGACGGCGCACATGGGCAAGCTCAAGGGCGAGGCGAAGGAGAAGGCTGCCGCGGAGGCTGCGCGTACGGTGCCACCGCGCGAGCACGGCGGCAACTGCGATATCAAGGATCTCTCGCGCGGCTCGAAGATCTTCTTCCCGGTGTACGTGCCGGGTGGTGGGCTTTCGATGGGCGACCTCCACTTCAGCCAAGGCGATGGCGAGATCACGTTCTGCGGCGCCATCGAGATGGCCGGTTGGCTGCACCTCAAGGTCGACGTGATCAAGGACGGCATGTCGAAGTACGGGATCAAGAACCCAATCTTCAAGCCGTCGGTGATCACGCCGAAATACGATGACTATCTGATCTTCGAGGGCATCTCCGTCGATGAGGCTGGCAAGCAGTATTATCTCGATGTGCACGTGGCCTATCGCCAGGCCTGCTTGAACGCGATCGAGTATCTGAAGAAGTTCGGCTACTCGGGTGCCCAGGCCTACTCGATCCTCGGCACGGCGCCGGTGCAGGGGCACATCTCGGGCGTGGTCGATATCCCCAATGCGTGTGCAACGCTGTGGGTTCCGACGAAGATCTTCGACTTCGACATCAACCCGTCTGCTGCTGGGCCGAGTAAGTTTCTTGACGGTTCGATTCAGATGCCGTTGGCGCCGGATCTCTAGCGCGGCGCAGGACTTCTGCGGGCTGGTTGTTTCAGGCCAGCCCTAACCCATTTGAGGAAACCGTCCCATGCCGATGTACGATTACGATTGTCCCGCGTGCGGACCCTTCACGGCCATGCGCGTGATGGCAGAATTCGAGCTGCCGCAAGATTGTCCGACATGCGGCGGCGAGGCGCCGCGTGTGCTTCTCACGGCGCCGGCGTTCGCTGGTATGGATCGCGGGCGGCGGATGGCGGCCGAGACGAACGAGAGATCGTCGCACGAGCCGAAGCGGTCGTCGGGACATGGCGCTGGCTGTGGATGCTGTTCTGGCAAGGCGGCGAAGAAGAACGCGCAGGAGCCCGCAGCGGCCAAGAGCTTTCCTGCCGCTCGGCCCTGGATGATCAGCCACTGAGGCGCAAGCACCTGCAGGCGGGAAATGCCTCGCGTCGTACGTAAGCGCCTCTGATCCGTTTTTCGACTGCGAGGGGCGGCCGGTGCGTGGGCCACATTGCGTCCTTCGACAGGTGTGGCAACGGCGCTGATGATTTGGCGCGAGTCGTGCAGCGCAGGTCGAGGCGTTGGCGCAGACCAAGCGAAATCGCGATGTCGTCCAGAGTCACGGAATTTCTTATAGATTGGTTGCGCTGGCACGTCGTTGGCCGGGTTGGTAGTGCCGAGGACGTTCCGATGCTGACGGCGAAGTGCCTCGATGACGCACTGCTCGCAGGACTGACGCGACGCGAGATCGAAGCGGTCGTTGGATCGATCGAGGATTGCATCCGCGTCTCGCTCTCCGAAGCGCGGCAGAAGGCAAGCGGTGTCTCCAGAAGCAAGCTGCGGTGGCGTCCTCGAACCCGACCGCGGCGCGATCGCTGACCATCCTCCTCCATGCGCCGATCCATTTATTGCACTTTCGTGATTTCTGCGTTCGCGCAGCCATGAATGCAGGCGCCGTTTCCCCGAAAATCCGGGTGTGACGAATTTGAAACATTTTGCCGCAAACAGACCATAAGCGATGTTTCGTGTCAGTGTAATTTCTTGCCCCGGAATGGGGCTAGAAAGACGTGAAACGCATGGTTTTTTCGAGCTGCCAGTCAGCGCGCGCCGTTCGTTCTCGAAAATCCCTCCTAATGTCCTGTAATTGCGTGGATAATTTCACTCATTCAGCGCTGCGCTCATTGCATAAAATCTGGCCACGCGTTGCTAATTCATTGTGCGCTCAATTTCGACAATAAGTTTTTTGTGGCACGCTGAAAGTTCTATGATTTCAGTAGTTTGAATCGGCCGATCTATTTTTGTGTGTCTCGGCCTCTGTTGCTGAAATCCAGGGGGATTGGATGGCTTATCGTGACTTTCGCCGCAGCAAGTTGGCCTTGCTGGCTGGAGCGGCGGTGCTAACCGGGGTCGGAACGGCGTCAGGCGGAGAAAAGTGGACCTTCGGGCCGGATTCGTGGCTCAGCGTCGGCGCCGGCCTGCGCGCGTCCTACACTTACAATGAGGATGCTCTCGACGAGCACGACGCGCGGCTCGAAAGCGCGCGAATCTACACGAACGGCCAGTTCAGTAAGGTCATTGGCTTCACATTCAACACTGAGATTGAGGTGGATGGACGCGGGGACATCAATGACCTGCGCATGATGGATGCCATCCTGCGGCTGGAGTTCAACGATTACTTCAACATCTGGGGCGGCCGCATGCTCGCGCCCAGCGATCGCTCGAACCTCAACGGGCCTTACTACATCGGCACATGGGAGTATCCGCTCATCGCGAGTCGCTATCCGCAGATTTTCCAGGGTCGCGACAACGGCGCGGCGATCTGGGGCGAGACCGGAAAGGGCGTCTTCAAGTACGCCGTCGGTGCTTTCGCAGGTTGCACCGAGGAAGACAACGCTTGCGATAACCCCGATACGGACAGTCCCCTCATCGCCGGCCGCCTTACCTACAACTTCTGGGATCCGGAGTCGGGCTACTATACGTCGAGCGACTATTACGGCGAGAAGGAGCTACTTTCCGTTGCTCTGGTCGGCCAATTTCAGGCGGATGCGGCGACCGACGGCATCACATCGGGTGATTTCTCCGGCTTCAACATCGACGTGCTGATGCAGAAGAAGGTGTTCGGCGGACACGTTCTGACGCTCGAAGGCGCCTACTATGTCTTTGACACCGACGGCATCGATGCGATCAACGGTCTCTCCGATGGCAGGAGCCTGATGTTCCTGACCAGCTTCCTGATCGACCACAAGGTCGGCATCGGCAAGTTCCAGCCGGTCTTCCGTTATCAGGACTTCGAGAACGATTTCGGACCCGACGTCAGCGAGTGGTCGATCGGCACCAATTACATAATCAAGGGACACGATCTTCGTCTGTCAGCAATTTACTCTGAGACCGACATTGATGACAGCTCCGACAATATCGAGCGCTTCATCGCCGGTGTTCAGCTTCAGTGGTAATCGTTGCCGAGCGATGATGCGATTACGGGCGCAGCGGACCACCCGTTGCGCCCATTCGACTTCATTTCGATGCAGATCGAAGATGCTAGACGCTCGGCATTAGCGAGACGCAGCTGGCCGCTGTGATGGCACCGCAAACCAGCTGCTCACGCGGAGAGGCCGCCTGCGCGCGTGATGAATGCGGCGACCTCGGCCACACCCTCGCCCGCGCGAATATTCGTGAAGACGAACGGGCGCTCTCCGCGCTGCTTCTTCGCGTCCCGATCCATGACCTCGAGATTGGCGCCGACGTGGGGCGCGAGGTCGATCTTGTTGATGACGAGAAGGTCGGAGCGCGTCACGCCTGGCCCGCCCTTGCGCGGGATCTTTTCGCCCTGTGCGACGTCGATGACGTAGATCGTGATGTCGGCGAGCTCCGGCGAGAACGTCGCCGCTAAGTTGTCGCCGCCGGATTCGATCAGCACGAGATCCGCATCCGGAAACCTGGTGCGCATCTCGGCGATGGCCGAGAGGTTGAGCGAGCAGTCCTCGCGGATGGCGGTGTGGGGGCAGCCACCGGTTTCCACGCCCATGATCCGTTCGGGCGGCAGCGCAGCGGCGCGCGTCAGGATCAGCGCGTCCTCTTTGGTGTAGATGTCGTTGGTGATGGCGATGATGTCGAGGCGGTCGCGGAACGTCTTGCACAGCGCTTCCATCAGCGCCGTTTTGCCCGATCCTACGGGACCGCCGATGCCCACGCGCAGGGGGCCATTCGCGCGCGTTGTCATGACCGGAACAACCTCGTCGTTTGCGTTTCGTGTTTGATGGCGGCGATGTCCGAGTGGAAGGCGGCGGCGCCGAGGTCATCGAGTGTGAACGTGTCGGCCGCAGCCGCCATATCCCTGACTTTCGGCATCAGGCGGGCGATGATGCGCTGTCCGTCCGTCTGGCCGATGACGCTCAGGCGGATGGTTGCCGAGACTAGGTTCTGGACGAGCGCCAGCGCGAACGCCTCGAGCATCAGGTGGCGTGGGATGCCATGTGCAGCGGCGCCGATCGCGAGTGCTACGGGATAGGACGTTTCCTCGCCCGCCAGAACATCGCAGGCCCAGGTGATGCGTGGGGCCGACCACGCCGACTGCAGGGCGGTGAGGAAGGCCCCGGCCTGAACCGAGGTTTCGAGATGGCGTTCGCGGCAGCCCACCAATGCCAAGCTGAGCTCGGAGAGATCGCGCAGCGTGGTCGCGTCCTCGGCGTCGACAGCGCGCCAGGCGCAGCTTGCGATGATGACGTCGCTGCGCAGCGAGCCGCGGTCGAGAAGCGTTGCGATCCAGTCGCCCGTCGTTGCGGCGTCGCGGATCTGGCCTTCGTGCACGGCCCACTCCATGCCGTGGCTGAAGGCGAAGCTTCCGACGGGGAAGGAGGGTGACAGCCAGACATACAACAGTGAGGCGTTGTCCGGGGATGGCGATTTTCCAGCGGCTTGGTGTTGCTCGACCGTGCCGGCCGACGGACCATCGGCCAGCGCCAGGTTGGTGCCGTAAGCGCCGATCTCTGGCCTAGGCGCGCTGATGGTCGTGATCCTCGTGATGATGATGGTGATGATGGCCGTGGGCGCCGTCGGCATAGGCGCCGCTTTCCGGGTCAAACGGGGCGTCCACATGCGCGACGGTCGCGCCGAGGCCGCGCACCATGTCCTCGATCACGTGATCCCGGCGAATGAGAATGCGCTCTTCTGCGAGCATGACCGGCAGATGGCGGTTGCCGAGATGCCAGGCGATGCGGACCAACGCGTCGGCGGACGGGGCCGTGATCTCCGCAAGCGGCTCCGGTGCGGCGATCACGCGGACACGGCGGCCATCCTCCAGAACAAGCGCATCGCCGTTCCGCAGGCGCTCGACTTGCGGCAGGTCGAGGAGGAACTGCAACCCTTTGGCGCCCGTGAGCGCGATGCGGCGGCGGAAGCGACCGTCGAAACCAAGGGTCACCTCGTCCTCGATCAGGCCGTGCCTTGCGCCCTGCGGCTCGCGTCTGACAGCGCGGATCATCCTTGCCTCTCAGAAAAGGAAGTAGCGTTGTGCCATCGGCAGCTCGGTCGCGGGCTCGCAAACCAGAAGCTCGCCATCGGCCGTCACGCGGTAGGTTTCGGCGTCGATCTCGATGTGCGGCGTGGCGCCGTTGTGGATCATGCTTTCCTTAGAGATGCCGCCGCGTACGTTCTCCACGGCGACGAGTTGCTTCTCGACGCGCAGCGTGTCGGCGATGCCGCGATCGATGGCCGCCTTGGAGACGAATGTCAACGCGCTCGCGGTCAGGGATTTGCCATAGGCTGCGAACATTGGGCGATAGTGGACCGGCTGCGGTGTCGGGATTGAGGCATTGGGATCGCCCATCGCCGCCGCGGCGATCGATCCGCCTTTGAGTACGAGATCGGGCTTCACGCCGAAGAACGCCGGCGACCAGAGCACGAGATCGGCAAGCTTTCCCGCCTCGATCGACCCGATATGGCGCGAGACACCGTGGGCAATGGCCGGATTGATCGTGTACTTGGCGATGTAGCGCTTGGCGCGCACGTTGTCGTTGCCCGTTTCGCCGGGTAGCGAACCACGCTGCTTTTTCATCTTGTCGGCCGTTTGCCATGTGCGCAGGATCACCTCGCCGATACGGCCCATGGCCTGGCTGTCGGATGACATCATCGAGAGCGCGCCGAGATCGTGCAGGATGTCCTCTGCGGCGATGGTCTCCTTGCGGATGCGGCTTTCGGCGAAGGCCAGATCCTCGGGGATGGAGCTGTCGAGGTGGTGACAGACCATCAGCATGTCGAGATGCTCGTCGAGCGTGTTGCTCGTGAACGGGCGCGTGGGGTTGGTCGATGACGGCAGCACGTTCTTGAGGCCCGCCACCTTCATGATGTCCGGCGCGTGGCCGCCGCCGGCGCCTTCGGTGTGGAAGGCGTGGATGGTCCGGCCCTTGAATGCGGCGATGGTGTCCTCGACGAAGCCGCTTTCGTTCAGGGTATCCGAATGGATCATGACCTGGATGTCGTGCGCGTCAGCGACGCCGAGGCAGCAATCGATGGCGGCGGGCGTCGTGCCCCAGTCCTCGTGCAGTTTCAGGGCGCAGGCGCCGGCTTCGATCTGCTCGACGAGGCCTGTGGGTTGTGAGGCATTCCCCTTGCCGGCAAATCCGAGGTTCATCGGGAAAGCGTCAGCCGCCTGGATCATGCGCCCGATGTGCCAAGGGCCGGGCGTACACGTTGTGGCGTTGGTGCCCGTCGCCGGGCCGGTGCCACCGCCCAGCATCGAGGTGATCCCGGACATCAATGCCTCCTCGATCTGCTGCGGGCAGATGAAGTGGATGTGGGTGTCGAAGCCGCCGGCTGTCAGGATCTTGCCTTCGCCGGCGATGACCTCGGTTCCGGGACCGATGACGATGGTGACGCCGGGCTGCACGTCGGGGTTGCCGGCCTTGCCGATGCCAGAGATCAGGCTGCCCGTGATGCCGACATCGGCTTTGACGATGCCCCAGTGGTCGATGATCAGCGCGTTCGTGATGACGGTGTCGGCTGCGCCTTCGGAGCGCGCGACCTGGGACTGGCCCATGCCGTCGCGGATCACCTTGCCGCCGCCGAACTTCACCTCGTCACCGTAGATGGTGAAATCCTTCTCGACCTCGACGAAGAGGCCGGTATCGGCAAGGCGGACCTTGTCGCCGGTCGTCGGGCCGAACATGTCGGCGTAAGCGCTGCGAGAGAGGCTGACCATCAGAGCTTACCCATCACTTCCTGGCGGAACCCGTACACCTCACGCTTGCCGCCGAACGGCACAAGCGAAACCTCACGCGTCTGTCCCGGCTCGAAGCGGACTGCCGTGCCGGCCGCGATGTTGAGCCGCGTGCCGCGGGCCTTCTCGCGATCGAACACAAGGGCCGGGTTGGTTTCGAAAAAGTGGTAATGGCTGCCGACCTGGATCGGCCGGTCGCCGGTGTTGGCGACACTCAGGGTGATCGGCTCGCTGCCCTCGTTGAGGGTGATCTCGCCGTCGGCCGTCACGTACTCTCCGGGCACGACGCCCGGCGTCTTCTTCCTGCCACGGATCGGATCGTGGACCGTGACCAGCTTCGTTCCGTCCGGGAAGGTCGCCTCGACCTGCACGTCGTGAATCATTTCCGCGATGCCATCCATCACTTGGTCGGCGGATACGACATGGGCGCCGAGCTGCATCAGCTCGGCGACGCTTTTTCCGTCGCGCGCGCCTTCAACGACCGCATCCGTGATCAGGGCGATCGATTCCGGATAGTTGAGCTTCACCCCGCGCTCGAGGCGGCGTCGTGCGACGACCGCCGCCATTGCGATGAGGAGCTTATCTTTCTCTCGTGGTGTCAGATTCATCGCGTCTCCCCGTTTTCGCTAGCACGCCCAAACCCGCGGCAGCTTTGTACGCATCAGACGCGGTATGAGCGTTGATGCGTCGAGCCGAATGTGTTGCGGATCCGAAGCTGTGAAGCGGATGATCAGCATGTCATTCCACGCGCTGGCGCCACAATGGGCGCGCGCTCTGGCGCAAAGCTCACGCGCAAAGGCCAATTGTTTCTCCGCATCCGGCGCAACGAGCAACAGCGTCGCGATGGCGCGGGCGCCGGCTCCTGTCGCTGCTTCGTCCAATGTGGAGGCGATCTCGTCGTCGAGGCGCACGTCGTCGGCAAAGATCAGCCGGCCGGCGCGCCGCACGCGCCATCTGTCTCGAAACGCGCCGCTTGCCATGCGCTCGGCACGCGCTACGCGCCCAAAGACCGTCATTTCGAACAGGAGAAGGCTCGCGCACTCGGTCGTCTCGACCTCGAGCGTGCGCCTGAGGCGCGATCCATCGAACAGGATCGTTTCCTGGGGCATCCAGGCGAGCCTGGACCGCTCGCCGACGCGAAGGGAGACCTGGACCTCGGCGGGCGCCCTTTCCGCCCGGTAGACCTTCTCGGCGGATTGGGTTGTCAGTCTCAGGCGCGTGTGCGGGGCGGCTGTGGCTTCGATCCGCGCGCTGTCGCCGCCGGTCATGCCGCCCGCCGTGTTGATCAGAACACCATCACAGACGCCATCCGACTGGGGCAACTTCAGGCGCAGGCCGCCGGTCTCGTAGCAATCGGCGATACGCGTTGCGGCGCCGATGCGCGCAAAGTGCGCCCGAACTTCGCTGCGGGCGCGCACGTACGAGGGGATATGTCCGGGGATCGTCATCTCAGACCGAAACGCGCTGGCGCACCTCTGGTGACATGATCTCTGCCTTGCCGCCGGACATCACAATCGCGCCCCGCTCCATCACCGCAAAGCGATCGGCCAACTCGCAGGCAAAGTCGAAATACTGCTCGACCAGCACGATGGCCATCTCGCCCTTGTTGCGAAGATACGCGATGGCGCGGCCAATATCTTTGATGACCGAGGGTTGGATACCTTCGGTCGGCTCGTCGAGAACGAGAAGTCGCGGCCTCGTCACCAGTGCGCGGCCGATGGCGAGCTGCTGCTGCTGGCCTCCGGAAAGATCGCCACCGCGCCTGTGAAGCATGGATTTCAGAACGGGAAACAGCTCGAAGATTTCATCCGAGATCCTGCGATCCTTGCTGGCCAGCGGGGCGAAGCCCGTCTCCAGGTTCTCGCGCACGGTCAGGAGCGGGAAAATCTCGCGTCCCTGCGGTACGATGGCGATGCCGCGCCGGCAGCGCTCGTAGGTGGGCAGGCTCGAGATGTTCTGTCCTTCCCACATGATCTTGCCGGATTGGATCGGATGCTGGCCGACGATGGCGCGCAGGAGGGACGTCTTGCCGACGCCGTTGCGTCCGAGGACACACGTCACCTCGCCCGGCTTGGCGGTAAGGCTGACCTTGCGGAGCGCCTTCGCGGCTCCGTAGGAGAGTTCGATGTCCTCGACGTTCAGCATGGTTCGGCTCCGTCGCTCAACGCCCGAGATAGACTTCGATGACGCGCTCGTTCGAGGTGACCTGGTCGAGCGGGCCTTCGGCCAGCACCGATCCCTCGTGAAGAACCGTCACTTTGACATTCAGCGCGCGTACGAAGTCCATGTCGTGCTCGACCACGACGACCGAATGATCCTTGGCGATGTCGCGCAGCAGATCGGCCGTCTGTTCGGTTTCGGCGTCGGTCATGCCGGCGACGGGCTCGTCGACGAGCAGGAGCTTCGGGTCCTGTCCGAGAAGCATGCCGATCTCGAGCCATTGCTTCTGTCCGTGTGAGAGGGCTCCGGCAATGCGCGCGCGGTGCGGCTCCAGCTTGGTGATGCCCAGGATCTCGTCGATGCGCCGGCGGTGCTCCGGCATCGTGTGCCAGAACAGATTCGGCAGGACGCTGCGGTCACTTTTCAGCGACAGCAGAAGATTGTCCTCGACGGTGTGCTGCTCGAACACGGTCGGCTTCTGGAATTTGCGTCCGATGCCGAGGTTGGCGATCGCCGTCTCGTCGAGCTGCGTGAGGTCGACTTTGCCCTTGTCATAAAGGACGTCCCCGACATTTGGCTTGGTCTTGCCGGTGATGATGTCCATCATCGTCGTTTTGCCGGCGCCGTTGGGGCCGATGATGGCGCGCATCTCGCCGGGCTCGATGGTGAGCGACAGATTGTTGATGGCGCGGAAGCCATCGAAGCTGACGCTGACGCCGCTCAGATAAAGCAGCGATTGGGTGATCTCGTCGCTCGCCGGTTCCACAGTCGCCTCCTCTACTCAGCAGGCTTTGCGCTGGGATCGGACGGCACCGGCTCCGGTGCGTTCCGCTTGCCAAGCAGCCCGCGCCAATCGAAGGACGCCAGCGTTCCGACGATGCCTTTCGGCATGAAGACGGTGACGAGGATGAACAGTCCGCCCAGCATGAACAGCCAGTAGGGTGCCAGGAAGCCCGTGGTGAAGATCGTCTTCAGGTAGTTGATGATCACGGCGCCGAGCGCGGCGCCGGTTAGCGTCCCGCGTCCACCGGCGGCGACCCAGATCACCATCTCGATCGAGTTGGCGGGATGGAACTCGCCGGGGTTGATGATGCCGACCTGCGGCACGTAGAGGGCTCCTGCGATGCCGGCCATCACGGCTGCGAGCGTGAAGACGAACGTCTTATAGGCTTCGACGCGGTAGCCGATGAAGCGCGTGCGGCTCTCGGCGTCGCGAATGGCGACCAGGACCTTACCGAGCTTGGATTCGACGACGGCCTTGGCGACGAGATAGCCGACCATCAGCGCGATGGCCGATATCGAGAACAGCGCGGCGCGTGTTCCCGGCGCCTGCACAGAGAGGCCGGCAATGGTGCTGAAGTCGGTCAGGCCGTTGTTGCCGCCGAAGCCCATGTCGTTGCGGAAGAACGAGAGCCAGAGCGCGTACGTCAGCAGTTGGGTGATGATCGACAGGTAGACGCCCGTGACGCGGGAGCGGAAGGCGAAGTAGCCGAAAATAGATGCCAGGACGCCCGGCACGACCATCACCATCAGCAGGGCGAACGGAAAATGCTCGAAGCCCCACCAGTACCAGGGCAGCTCCTTCCAGTTCAGGAAGACCATGAAGTCCGGAGGCGCGCCACCGCTCGTCTGCAGCTTCAGATACATGCCCATGGCATAGCCGCCGAGTGCGAAGAAGGCGCCGTGACCGAGCGAAAGGATGCCGCAATAGCCCCAGATCAGATCCAACGAGAGGGCGAGGAGGGCGAAACAGAGGTATTTGCCGAAAACGACGACGGTCGACGTGGAGACGTGGAAAGGAGAGTCCGGTGGCACGGCGAGATGCAGCACGGGCACGATGATTGCCAGGGCCGCCAGCACAGCCAGGAAGATCACGCCGCCGATATCGCTCTGGAATATTGCTCGGGAGATCATTGCTCGACTGCTCTCCCCTTGAGCGCGAAGAGACCGCGCGGCCGCTTCTGAATGAAGAGGATGATGAGGACGAGCAGCAGGATCTTGCCGAGCACGGCACCGGCGTACGGCTCGAGGAACTTGTTGGCGATGCCGAGCGACATGGCGCCGATCAGCGTTCCCCATAGATTGCCAACGCCGCCGAAGATCACTACGATGAAGCTATCGATGATGTAGCTCTGGCCGAGGTTCGGCGAGACGTTGTCGATCTGCGACAGCGCGACACCGGCGAGGCCGGCGATGCCGGAGCCGAGACCGAAGGTCAGTGCGTCGACGCGGCCTGTTCGAATGCCCATCGACCCTGCCATACGCCGGTTTTGCGTCACGGCCCGCATCTGCAGGCCCATGCTGGTGTAGCGCAGTGCCAAAAGCAGGCCAACGAAGATTACTCCGGCGAAGACGATGATCCAGAGGCGGTTCCATGTGATCGAGAGCTGGCCGATCTCGAAGGCGCCTGACATGAAGGCCGGGGCGCCGACCTCGCGGTTGGTTGGGCCGAAGATGGTGCGCACCGTCTGCTGGAGAATGAGGCTGATGCCCCAGGTCGCGAGCAGTGTGTCTAGCGGACGTCCGTAAAGGAAGCGGATGACGCCGCGCTCGATGGCGACGCCAATGGCGCCTGCAACAAGAAAGGCCAGCGGGACGGCAAAGACGAGCGAGTAGTCGAACAGACCTGGTGCGGACGAGCGGATGATCTCCTGCACGACGAACGTCGTGTAGGCGCCGATCATCACCATCTCGCCATGCGCCATGTTGATCACGCCCATGACGCCGAACGTGATTGCGAGGCCGATGGCGGCCAGCAGAAGCACGGAGCCCAGGGAAAGCCCGTACCAGAGATTTTGGGCCGTGCCCCACATCGCCAGCCGCGTGCTGGTCGATGCGGTCGCGGTGTCAGCGGCGGCGCGAACCGGCTCCGATGCGGTTGCCGGCACGGATTGGATCAATGCCAGCGACTCCTGGTCGCCGCGTGCCGCGAGAACGTCGATGGCATCGATGACCTCGGCATCCGCCCGGCCGGCGGCGGATTTGACGATGATCGCGGCTCTTGCCTCAGCCAAGGCCGCCTTGATTTCGGGAACCTGCTCCTTCGCCAAAGCGGCTTCGACGGTCGGCAGGTTCTTTATGTCGCTCGTTTTGAAGACGCTGGCGGCTGCTTCGCGGCGTTTTCTCGGGTCGTCGGATAACAGCGAGAGGGCGCCCATCGCGGCGTCAACCAATCCGCGGAGCTTGTTGTTCAGCCGGACAGTCTTG
The DNA here is from genome assembly GCF_900117455.1 of Hyphomicrobium sp. CS1GBMeth3. NCBI lineage: Bacteria > Pseudomonadati > Pseudomonadota > Alphaproteobacteria > Hyphomicrobiales > Hyphomicrobiaceae > Hyphomicrobium > Hyphomicrobium sp. CS1GBMeth3. The sequence continues at coordinate 119,920 of NZ_FPHO01000003.1, read as the reverse complement.
AGATCGGCAGGGGGCGTTGGTGCGGTCGTTCCGGTCGCGGCCTCGAAGCTCGCGCCCTTTGCGTCCTTGAAGAAGACTTTCTGCTCGGCCGGGCTGAGAAAGAGACGGCGTTGGGATGCGGCTTCCAGGATTTTGAAGGCGATCGGCTCGCCGGACGCCGCGATCTCGGCGATTGCCTTCTCGGTCTCGGGAAACTTATCCGCCATCAGCCGCTGCAGGGCGGCATCCAGAGGCGAGGGCGCTTGAGCACGCGCCGGTAGAGCGAGTCCGGACGAAACGAGACAAAGACAAATCAGCGAAAGGCAGAGATCCCGCATCCGCGCCGCCTTCTTTGGGCGATCTCCGCCAGGCGCGCCAATCAGCGCGCCTGGCGGAGCGTTGTTCAGTTACTGCGTCACGCAAGCTTTTTTCGACTTGTCGTATTGGCCACACTTCAGCTCGACCCAGTCGGACTCGAGATCCTTCGAGCCATCGAGGAAGTCCGACCAAGCGTCACCAGGGACGAGCCCTTCTGTCTGCCAGACGACGTCGAACTGGCCGTCGGCACGGATCTCGCCGATCATGACGGGCTTGGTGATGTGATGGTTGGCGAGCATCTTCGAGGTGCCGCCGGTGAGGTTCGGTGTCTCGACGCCGACGATCGCGTCGATCACCTTATCCGGCTCTGTGGTGCCGGCCTTCTCGACAGCCTTGACCCACATGTTGAAGCCGATGACGTGCGCTTCCATAGGATCGTTGGTCACGCGCTTCGGGTTCTTGGTGAACTCCTGCCACTTGGTGATGAACTCCTTGTTCTCCGTCGTGTCGACCGACATGAAATAGTTCCATGCCGCGAGATGGCCGACGAGGTTCGCCGTGTCGACGCCCGCGAGTTCTTCCTCGCCGACGGAGAAGGCGACGACGGGGATGTCGGTCGCAGAGACGCCCTGGTTCGCGAGCTCCTTGTAGAAAGGCACGTTGGCGTCGCCGTTGATGGTCGAGACGACGGCCGTCTTCTTGCCGGCGGACCCGAACTTCTTGATGTCGGATACGATCGTCTGCCAATCGGAGTGACCGAACGGCGTGTAGTTGATCATGATATCCTCTTTCGCCACGCCCTTTGCGATCAGGTAGGCCTCGAGGATCTTGTTGGTGGTGCGCGGATAGACGTAGTCGGTGCCGGCCAGCACCCAGCGTTTGACGGAGCCGCCGTCCTCGCTCATCAGATAGTCGACGGCCGGGATTGCCTGCTGGTTCGGGGCGGCGCCGGTGTAGAAGACGTTGCGCTCGCTCTCCTCACCCTCGTACTGCACGGGATAAAACAGGATCGAGTTGAGCTCCTTGAAGACCGGCAGCACGGATTTGCGGGACACCGATGTCCAGCATCCGAATACGGCGGCCACTTTATTCTGTGCGATGAGCTCGCGCGCCTTCTCGGCAAACAGCGGCCAATTCGACGCCGGGTCGACAACGACGGCCTCGAGCTTCTTGCCCAGGAGGCCGCCCTTCTTGTTCTGCTCCTCAACGAGCATCAGCATGACGTCTTTCAGCGTCGTCTCGCTGATGGCCATGGTGCCCGAGAGAGAGTGCAGCACGCCGACCTTGATCGTCTCGTCGGCGTTCGACGCCGTTGCCGCGCCTGACATGAAAGCCAGGGATGCCAAAGCATACTTTGCGAATCTCGCCGCAGACTGTGGAACCATTAACAACCCTCCAAGGAAAGAGCACAGTTCGAAGTTTCAGATGCAGGCAGGGGCGGACGCCGGCTCCCGGGCCGCATGGCCGAGCGACACAGGGCAGTCAGCCGACTGGCGTGTATGGAGGCCCGGCTATTCATGCGCTCTCCGAAGCCGCGCGCGCCCGATCCGGTCGCGCAGGGCTCCGAAACGGCGCCTGCATTTTCCGGTTGGCGAACTCGGCGAAAACGATTTCCAAATGGCCTGTAATCGTAGGGATTTGCGACGATCCAACACAAGGATTTCTCAGGCGTTTTGGGCCGCGGGAACCTCAAATGTCAGAATGACGCAGCAATATGCGTGCCGGTTTCGGCGCTCGATATATTGCTGTTTTAAATCAGTGACTTGTGTGTGAGCTGCGGCGTGCGTCGCGAATGTCAGTTGAGCTGGGCCGTGCCTGTCGAAGGCGCATCATGCCAATCGTTTGCACTCTCGAAGGCGAGGTGTGATCAGAGGGCCACTGGACGAAATTTCGCCGCCTGTTACGAAGCTGCACTATAGCAGTTTAACGATCGGTCAGCCGCTGCGTTTGGCGGTGGGAATTGCACGCGCCAGATGGAGGCACCTATGGAGCACGAGCACTCGGTGCGGGACTGCGGGCCTGTTCGGGAGATCCTCGGCAGAGTTGGCGACAAGTGGACCGGGCTGCTGCTCGGGGCGTTGGGCGACAGCCGCATGCGTTTCAAGGAGCTGCACCGCGCCGTGCCCGGCATCTCGCAGCGCATGCCGACGGTGACGCTTCGCCATCTCGAGCGCGACGGGCTCATCGTCCGCACGGTCTTTCCTGCGGTGCCGCCGCACGTCGAGTACGAGCTGTCGGACCGGGGTCGCTCCCTTATGCAAATTCTTCAGCCGATCGCAGCCTGGGTTCTCGATAACGAAAAGGGAATTGTGCAGTCCCGTCGGCGCTTCGACGCCGCGATGCCGGCTGAAGCGGAGCCCATGGTTATCGAAAGGTAAGTTAGGACGCAAAAGGTGCCGTCTTGCGGCCTTGAGACAGCACCCCCTATCTGCCCGCGAGCGAAACAGCCAGCGGAGCATCCATGTCTTTCAAGCCCAGAATTGGCATCATCATGAGCACCACGCGGCCGGGCCGCTTTGGTGATACGCCGACGCAGTGGATCCACGATATCGCGCGCCAGCGAACGGACTCCGAATTCGAAGTCGTTGACCTGCGCGACTATCCCCTGCCTCTGTTCGAGGAGAAGCTGCCGCTCGTCTACGCGCCGGTGGAGAATCCCGTCGCGAAGCGGTGGGCAGCCACAATCGCGAGCTTCGATGGCTACATCTTCGTGACTGCCGAGTACAATCACAGCGTGACCGGCGCACTCAAGAACGCCCTCGATCACCTTTACGCAGAGACGCACAGGAAGCCCGCGACCTTCGTCGGCTACGGAGGTGTTGGCGGCTCGCGTGCAGTCGAGCACCTACGGCACATCCTGGCCGAGCTGCATGTTGCGACGCTGAAGCACGCCGTCCATATCGGGATGGTTGAGATGATCGGCATGCTGCGTGAGGGCAGGACGATGGCCGATTATCCGCATCTGGCCGAGGCCGCGAAGCCGATGCTCGACGATCTCGTCTGGTGGTCGATCACGCTCAAGGCCGGACGCGCGGCTACGGCCTGACGGCCGCTTCCGTTCCTGTGTGAAAATTCAGTGTCAGGCCGGGGTGAGTTCATGCCCGGCCCGACCCATTTTTCATAGCGCCCTTTCGGAAACGGATCTTGCCTCGCTCCCGAGCAAGACCTGACACTGCGGTCCGCCACCGACTGAGCCGTCAGAGAAGTCTCGGCATCTTGCCTCACGCGGTTGGATGAACCGAGCTAACACTTGATTCGCCATGAGCCCGGACGAATTTTTTCCAATCCGGCGGCGGGTGTAAAAAAGGCCGGGCGGCTACCGCTTGAAAATCGTCTGCAATCTGAATAGGTGCGCTTCATGTCCTTGTGCGGCAGTCATGCATAGGATGCCATCTACGCGTTTTTTCTGAAATTCTGACCGATCGAGGGTCGCTATGATTAGTTTTTCCTTGAATGGTGCAAAGATCTCGGTGGATGCGCCGGAGGATACGCCTTTGCTTTGGGTGCTCCGCGATTTCCTCGGCATGACCGGTACGAAATTCGGGTGCGGCATCGCTCAATGCGGTGCGTGCACGGTGCACGTCGATGGCAATGCGCAGCGCTCGTGCGTGACGCCCGTCGGGGCGATCGCCGAGTCGGACGTCATGACGATCGAGCAGGTGGGGAAGAGCGCCGAGGGCAAGGCGATCCAGACGGCGTGGTTGAAGCTCGACGTACCCCAGTGCGGCTATTGCCAGTCGGGTCAGATCATGTCGGCGACGGCGCTGTTGATGGGGAACCCGGCGCCTAGCGATAGCGATATCGACCAAGCCATGTCGGGCAACATCTGTCGGTGTGGCACCTATGTGCGCATTCGTGAGGCCATCAAAGACGCTGCCAAGTCCGTCGGCGCTTCGGGAGAGTGATATGACTGCGCTTCGTAATTATGTGTCTAGCCTCTCGCGTCGCAGCTTTCTTCAGGTCAGCGCGGCCGTTGGCGGCGGATTGATCATCGGTTGGGTGCCGGAAAGCCATGCGGCGGACACGGATGACGCGTCCGGCCCCTTCGCGCCCAACGCCTTCATCCGCATCGACAGGTCCGGCGTAGTGACGGTCGTCTCGCCGTCGATCGAGATGGGGCAAGGAACCTATACGGCGCTGCCGATGCTGGTTGCGGAAGAGCTGGACGTCGCCATGAGCCAGATCCGCGTCGATCATGCGCCGGCAAGCGACAAGCTCTACGGCAACCCGAGCAACTTCAATGCGCAGATCACCGGCGGGTCGACCGCGGTGCGCGGCTTTTACAAGCCTATGCGCGAAGCGGGGGCTGCCGCACGGCAGATGCTGGTTGCGGCTGCCGCTGCGCAGCTTGGCGTCGAAGCGCAGGCGCTCACAACAGAAGCCGGCGAGGTGGTGCACGCGGCCAGCGGTCGGCGCGTCGGCTACGGGACGCTGGTCGACGATGCGGCCAAGCTGCCTGTGCCGACCAACGTCGCGCTCAAGGACCCGAGCAAGTTCCGCGTCATCGGCACCTCTGCCCGGCGCACGGATTCGCCCGGGAAGGTCGACGGCACCGCGATGTTCGGGATCGACGCCAAGGTCCCCGGCATGAAGGTTGCTGCGGTGGCGGCCTCGCCGGTGTTTGGCGGCAAGCTCGCCTCGGTGGATGAGGCGGCGGCGCTAGCCGTGCCCGGCGTACGTCAGGTGGCCAAGCTGGACGATGCCGTAGCGGTCATCGCTGATCACTACTGGGCCGCGCGGATGGGCCTCGAGGCGGCTGCGCCGCAATTCGACGACGGCGCGCTGGCCACGATGTCGACCGAGGACATCGTCGCCGCATTGGCCAAAGCGGCGGAGCGCGACGGCGTCGTGGCGCAATCGGTCGGCGATGCGGTGGGCGCTCTGGGTGGCGCCGTAACGAAGGTCGACAGCACGTACGAGAACCCGTTTCTCGCGCACGCCACGATGGAGCCCATGAACTGCACCGTTCATGTGACACCCGGCGGATGCGACATCTGGGTGGGCACGCAAATTCCCACCATTGCGCAGACCGTTGTCGCCAAGGCGCTCGGTCTCGACGCGGAGAAGGTGCGTATTCACAATCACCTGCTCGGCGGCGGGTTCGGGCGGCGGCTCGAGTTCGATTTCATCCTGCAGGCGGCTTTGATCGCCAAGCAGTCTAAGGATCCGGTCAAGGTCATCTGGAGCCGCGAGGAGGATATCCAGCACGACATGTACCGGCCCTATTATTACGACCGGATCAGCGCTGGCCTCGACGCGAATGGCAAGATCGCCGCCTGGAACCATCGCATCGTGGGGCCGTCGATCGTGGCGCGGTTTGCTCCGCCGGCGTTCAAGGACGGCATCGACTTCGATATCGTCGATGGTGCGATCGACCTCGAATACGATATCCCGAACTTCAAAGTTGACTACGTGCGGGAAGAGCCGCCAGGCATTCCGACGGCGTTCTGGCGTGGCGTCGGGCCGACGCGCAACGGCTACGTCGTCGAGTGCTTTGTCGACGAGCTGGCGGCGGCGGCCAAGCAGGATCCGGTGGCGTTCCGCCGGGCGCATCTCGGAAAATCTCCCCGCGCGCTCCATGTGCTGGAGCGTGCCGCAGAGATCTCGGGCTGGGATAAGCCGCTTCCGGCTCGCAAGGGGCGCGGCGTATCGGTCATGAAAGCGATGGCGAGCTATATCGCGCAGGTGGCCGAGGTGACCGTGGCCGAAGACGGGGAGGTGCACGTCGATCGCGTCGTGTGCGTCGTGGACACGGGGATCGCGGTCAACCCGGACATCATCGTGGCGCAGATGCAAAGCGGCATCATCTTCGGGGTGACGGCCGTTCTGTGGGGCGAGATCACGCTCAAGAACGGGCGCGTCGAGCAGTCGAATTTCGATACCTATCGCGTCATGCGTCTCGACGAGATTCCCAAGATCGAGGTGGAGGTCGTGAAGAGCAGCGCCGATCCCGGCGGCATCGGCGAGCCCGGCACGTGCGCGCTGGCGCCTGCGGTGCTCAACGCCGTTTATGCCGCGACGGGCGTTCGCCTTTACAAGCAGCCGATCAAGCCCGAGCTGCTGAAGGCCTGAGGTTGTTCCGCCGCGATCGGTCGCGGGCCTGACGAGGCCTCCGGCCGGTGCGGCGGGTTGCAGTTCGCATTGTGGCCCGAAGGCACTTGCGGCGACTCACCTGAAGCGTTGTGATCGATGGGCAAGCTGCACGGAGTTCAGCCATGTCCAAGGACGGCGACGGCTTCCTCGTGTATGGGGCGCCTGTCTGGTACCTGGTGGAGAGCTATCGGGAAAGGATGCGCCGCAAGGTGCTGATGCTTTCCCTTCCGAGTCATCACAGCGCACAGGTCATAGACCTGGCCGCCTGGAAGGCCTCGCGGCAGATGGCAAACTAGGCGCCCTAGTTCGCCTGAGGGCGGCTCGGTCGCTTGCGTCTCGCGCAGGCAGGCTCCGAGGGTGCTTTGGTTCAGGGGTAGAGCCCGCGCTCCTGCCGGGCCATCAGGATTCGTTCGCAGGCCTGCAGGAAAGTTGCCGTGCGCAGCGAAATGCGCTTGCTCTCGGCAAGGTCCCATATTCTGCGCAAGGCCTCGACGAGGATCCGGTCGAGGCGGGCATTTATTTCGTCCTCGGTCCAGAAGAAGCTCGAGAAATCCTGCACCCACTCGAAGTAGCTGACGGTGACGCCGCCGGCGTTGCAGATCACGTCGGGCACGACCAGGATGCCGCGTTCGGCAAGCACGTCATCGGCCTCGGGAAGTGTCGGGCCGTTTGCGCCCTCGAGAACCAGCTTCGCCGTAACCCGGCGCGCGCGCTCCGCCGTGAGCTGCCCTTCGAGCGCGGCCGGCACGAGGATGTCGCACGCGACGTCCCAGAAGGCTTCGCGCGATATCGCTTCGCCTCGCAAATGATCAACGCGACGCGCTTTGAGATCAGGTTCTCGTCCGGCGGGCGTGACGTTGATGCCGTTATCGTCGAACAGCGTCGTTCTCTCGTCCTGGACGGCGACGATCTTTGCCCCCACGCTTGCAAACAACTCCGCCGCCGTCGCGCCGACGTTGCCGAAGCCCTGCACTGCGACACGCGCGCCCGCCAGATCCAGGCCGAGGCGCCCGGCCGCCTCCCGCCCGGTCACGAACACGCCGCGGCCCGTTGCGGTGACGCGTCCGAGCGAGCCGCCGAGGTGGATGGGTTTTCCCGTCACGACGCCGGTGGCGGTGAAGCCAAGGTTCTGGGAGTACGTGTCCATCATCCAGGCCATGATCTGGGCGTTGGTATTGACGTCGGGCGCCGGGATGTCGTTCTGCGGTCCGATGACGACCCCGATCTCGCTTGTGTAGCGCCGGGTCAGCTTCTCAAGCTCGTTCGGGGACAATGTTGCGGGATCGACGCGAATGCCCCCCTTGGCGCCGCCGAAGGGCAGGTTGACCGCCGCGGTCTTGACCGTCATCCAGGCGGCAAGTGCCATCACCTCCTCCAGCGAAACGGCGGGATGGTAGCGGACGCCGCCCTTACCGGGGCCGCGCGAGAGATTGTGCTGAACCCGGAAGCCTTCGAAGTGTCTCACCGTACCGTCGTCCATCTCGATCGGGATGTCGACGATCAGTGTTCGCTTAGGGTGCTTCAGGGTATCAGCCCATCTGGCGAGACCGCCGAGGTGCGGAATGACGCGATCGACCTGGGAGAGATAGGTGCTCCATGGCCCGCTCGTCGAGCCTGTGACATAGGAAAGCGACGTCCCAAGGGTGGTCATGGCGAGCTCTCGAGCAGGGAGATGATTGTCGGCTAACCCGGTTGCGTGAGCCGGGCTCGGAAGGTGCGCAAGAGCCTACCGCGTGCGTCTCGTGCTCGGCAATTCTCCGGGTGGACTAGGCCGTCGTCTCGGTAAACGCTCGGCGAACTATTGCGCCGTGGAGATGCCGTGGACGCGCCGGAATGCTTCCGAGGGCAGCTCCCCGAACATCGCCTTGTAATCCCGCGCGAAGCGGCCGAAGTGCCAGAAGCCCCACAGCGTTGCCGCCTCGGCGACCGAGCTCGCCTCCTTCATGGCGCGACGGGCGCCGTTCATGCGCACGGCCCGCAAGTAGGTCGACGGCTTGAGGCCTAGCGTTTCCTGAAACGAATATTGAAGCGCGCGACGGCTGACGCCGAGCGTCCGACATAATTCTTCGACGCGCGTATAGGCATCCGGGGACTGGGTTACGAGATCGCGTGCCTGGCGCACGATGGAGGCCCGTCTGGCAGGAGACATCCCATCGGAGCCGGGATCCTGAGCATGGTCCAAGGCTGTCGCGAGGGCAGCGATTACGTCGCGCGACATAGATGAAAAGCGGGCGGGATCGTGCATGACATCCGGAGATTGCATCAGGACCTCGCAAACGTCGGTAAATATGCGGCGTAAGCGAAACGCTGCGCCGTGATCCGCTGCCCTGAGGTGAGGGGACGCAAGCGTTGGAATGAGTGTTTCCACCTCATCCGCAGTCAGCGCAGAGCACAGGTCGCTCTCGGCCAGAACGAAGCCCGCGATATCGAGGCCGCACGGCGAGAGAAATTCGAAGGCGTCGTTGCCGGAGAAAACGTGCAATTGCGCGCCGTTGCAGGCGCGGCCGCAGAAGGTCGCGTTGCCGCGCAATGCGAGCGGTACGCCGACGGCAATAGTTCCCGTGGGCAGCGCGCCGGTCTGATGCAAGGCGTTGCTGGTGACCTCGCGAAAGAGGTGCACGCTGGCGAGCTGCGTTTCGAGCAGCGCGCCTTCGAAGGGGCCGGCCGAGATCTGATCGTACGTCTGGTTCCAGCCGCGCAGCAGCGCGGCCTGCTCGTCGATGTCGTGCGTGCTGGCGGCGCAAATGGGCCTCGCCTCGCCGCACGGCGGGCCTGCGTGCAAGCCGTTGTGATCGGTCAGCATCCCCATCCGACGTTCGCCTCAGCTGCCGCAATCCCCCGTGCTGTCTCCGTTTCTTGTTCTAAAGTCGGACAGCCGGTGCGCGTGCCGAAATTGGATAGACGACATAATAGCGCAGGATTAGCGTTCTTAGGTACTGGAACTGTAGCTCCTGCCCGGCAGGGACCGGCGAACAGCGAAAAATAGCCAATTGCTTCCGTGCTGGCGTGTTTGAAACCGCCTGGACCGGACGATGGATGCTGCCCTCCAGAAAAAAATAAAACGACAATTATTTCAAGGGGATCGCCATGGAATCCGCAGGACAGCCCGGAGTTGAAGCAGGACATGCCGGTGTCGAATACGAAAAGGTCGGACGAGAGTATTTCGAGAACAGGCAGCTCAAGCGCGGGGCGGCGGGCTGGCTCCTGCTCGTGGGCCTCGGCGTGGCGTACGTTATCTCAGGTGACTTCGCTGGCTGGAACTTCGGCCTCGCTCAGGGCGGATGGGGCGGACTGTTCGTCGCCTCGCTACTCATGGCGACCATGTACACCTGCATGTGCTTCGCGCTTGCAGAGCTGGCGACGATCGCCCCGACGGCCGGTGGCGGCTCTGGCTTCGCGCGGCGCGCCTTCGGTCCGTGGGGCGGCTTTCTCTGCGGTGTTGCCATCCTGATGGAATATGCCATTGCGCCTGCGGCGATCGCGGTCTTCATCGGAGCCTACTGCAACTCGCTGTTCGGCATCGATGGGTGGACCGTCTATCTGGGATTCTACGCGGTGTTTCTCGGTATACACCTTTACGGCGCCGGCGAAGCGTTACGGCTCATCTTCGCCATCACTGCGCTAGCCGTCGTCGCACTGATCGTGTTCGTGCTAGCGATGATCCCCCATTTTGATGTGAACAACCTGTTCGACATTCCGGCAACGGATGCAGCCGGCGCCAGTCCGTTCCTGCCGTTCGGGTATATCGGCATCTGGGCGGCCATTCCCTATGCAATCTGGTTCTTCCTCGCCATCGAGGGTGTGCCGCTTGCGGCCGAGGAAACGTCCGATCCCAAGCGGGATCTGCCACGCGGGCTGATTGGCGGCATGTTCGTGCTGCTGGCTTTCTGCGCGCTGATTCTGACGTTCGGTCCGGGCGGGGCGGGAGCCGACGCGCTCAAGGATTCGGGAAATCCGCTGGTCGCCGCGCTCGAATCTTCGAAGGTCTACGGCGGGCCGACGTGGATCAGCCGGTTCGTGAACTTCGTCGGTCTCGCGGGCCTGATCGCGAGCTTCTTCTCGATCATCTACGGGTATTCGAGGCTGATCTTCTCGATGTCGCGGGCCGGCTATCTGCCACGCGCGCTGTCGCTTACCGGCAGCCGTAAGACGCCTTACGTGGCGCTGATCGTGCCCGGAATCATCGGCTTCCTACTTTCACTTTCCGGTCAGGGCGATCTGCTGATCCTCATTGCTGTATTCGGAGCTACGATATCCTATGTCATGATGATGGCGTCGCACATCGCGTTGCGCATTCGTGAGCCGGATCTCGCGCGTCCCTACAGGACGCCGGGGGGTATCCTCACGTCGGGGGTTGCGCTCGTGCTCGCCTGCGCGGCCGTTGTGGCGGGCTTCCTCGTGGATCCGCGGGTCGTGATCGGTGCGGCGGTCGTCTACGCGATCTTCGTCGGCTATTTCGCCATCTACAGCCGGCACCATCTGGTGGCGGCGGCACCGGGCGAAGAGGCGCCGTATTGAAGGCAAGAGTAACAACCATCGGCGAGTGAACATCATGAGCTATACGCAAGTTGTCGGCGGCCACCGCTTCGTCTTCGAGAGCCTCAAGGTGCTGATGGCGAAAGCCACTCCGGCGCGCTCTGGCGATTATCTCGCAGGAATTGCGGCGCAGGACGACGAGGAGCGGGCGGCGGCTCAGATGGCGCTCGCCGATGTGCCACTTAAGGTGTTCCTCGCCGAGCACGTCGTTCCCTACGAGACCGATGAGGTGACGCGCCTCATCATCGACGATCACGATGCCAAGGCGTTTGCGCCGATTTCGCATCTGACGGTTGGCGCGTTCCGCGACTGGCTGCTGTCGGATGCGGCGACCGAGCGTTCGCTGGCGGCGCTGGCGCCGGGTCTCACGCCTGAGATAGTGGCGGCCGTCTCGAAGATCTGCCGCGTACAAGATCTGGTTTTGGTCGCCCAGAAATGCCGGGTTGTGACCAAATTCCGCAACACGATCGGGCTGAAGGGGCGTCTCTCGACGCGCCTTCAGCCCAACCATCCGACAGACGACCCGACCGGCATCGCGGCCAGCATCGTCGACGGGTTGATGTACGGCAACGGCGACGCGGTGATCGGCATCAACCCGGCGACCGACAGCATCGCCGCCGTGACGACGCTGATTGAAATGCTGCACGAGATCATCCAGCGCTACAACATTCCAACGCAGTCGTGCGTGTTGACGCATGTGACGACCAGCATCGAAGCGGTCAACCGCGGCGCGCCGCTCGATCTCGTGTTCCAGTCCATCGCAGGCACCGAAGCCGCCAACAGCAGTTTCGGCATCAATCTTGCTACGCTGAAGGAAGGCTATGACGCCGCGCAAAGTCTTGGGCGCGGCACGGTGGGCAATAACGCGATGTATTTTGAGACGGGGCAGGGGAGTGCGTTGTCGGCGAACGCGCATCATGGTGTGGACCAGCAGACGCTGGAAGCGCGGGCCTACGCCGTCGCGCGGAAGTTCAGGCCGCTGTTGGTCAACACGGTCGTGGGCTTCATCGGGCCGGAGTATCTCTATGATGGCCGGCAGATCATTCGGGCCGGGCTTGAAGATCATTTTTGCGGCAAGCTGCTCGGCGTGCCGATGGGTTGCGATATCTGCTATACCAACCACGCCGAAGCCGATCAGAACGACATGGACACGCTGCTTACGCTGCTCGGTGTCGCGGGGATTACGTTCATCATGGGCATTCCGGGATCGGATGACATCATGCTGAACTACCAGACAACCTCGTTCCATGACGCGCTCTATGCACGCAAGGTGCTCGGCCTCAAGCCGTCGCCCGAGTTCGAGGAGTGGTTGCTCAATGTCGGCATCTTCGAAAAGAGCGAGGCGCTGAAGCTCGCCGATACGTTGCCGAAACCTTTCCAGCGCGCGCTGTCACATTTGCACTGAGGTGATCGCCGTCATGTCGGACGACAGCAAGCCCATCGTCGTAAACAACCCTTGGGACAAGCTTCGCCAATACACGCCTGCCCGGATCGCGCTCGGTCGAGCCGGCACCAGCCTGCCCACCAAGCCGCATCTCGAGTTTCAGCTTGCCCATGCGCGGGCGCGCAACGCCGTCCATCACGAGCTCGATGTCGCGCGGCTCGAGGGAACGCTTGTTGCGCGAGGGCACGACTTGCGCGTTCTGCACAGCGCGGCCGGCAACCGACCTACGTATTTGCAGCGCCCCGACAAGGGGCGGCGGCTGGATGACGCTTCGCGCGATGCGCTCATCGCCATGGAGCGGCCGGCCGAGGGATACGACGTCGTGTTCGTGATCGGCGACGGGCTTTCCTCTTTCGCCATAGAGGAGAACGCGGCGGCATTCCTCGACGTCATGCTGCCTCCGCTCGTGGAGCAGAAATGGCGGGTTGCGCCACTCATCATAGTGCGCGAGGCGCGCGTTGCAGTTGGCGACGAGGTGGGCGAGCTCTTGGGCGCGGGCATGGTCGTGGTGCTGATCGGTGAGCGTCCCGGCCTCAGTTCCCCGGACAGCATGGGCATCTATATGACGCTGAAACCGCGCGTGGGCCTTACCGATGAAGCACGCAACTGCATCTCGAACGTGCGCCGCGAGGGCATGAGCTACGAGGTCGCGGCGCACAAGCTTCTCTACCTCATGAACGAAGCGCGCAGGCGCGGTCATTCCGGCGTGCAGCTCAAGGACGAGGCGGAGACGCTGTCGAGCGCTGTCACGGGATCGGCTGAGAACTTCCTGATCGAGCACAGCTAGGGCTGAGCGTTCGAACAGTCATGGGGTCGAAGTCGCATTTCCTCGTTGCTCATGGCCTCCCGACATCGGTTTGCCGTTCGTGCGCCCGGCCGCTGACCCCATTGTGGCGCCGGGTTGGGCTGCGACTTTCGGGACGTTTCCCACTAAGTCGTTACGATTCGTCACATATTGTTTTCGGCGATGCCGCAAATGTGCCCAGGTCTGGGGGGTAATTGAGGCAACTCCGCAGCTTGGGATGATTTGCTTATGCTCGCGTTTAAATATTGCGGCAAAGCCTCGTTTCTATCGATCCTCGTGGCCGCGCTCCTCGTTTCCTTCGGAGCGCGCGCCGACGAGCTGCTCGTCATGCCGTATTCCTGCAAGGTGATCCGTGGCCAGCCCACGCTGATGCGTTCGGACGATCAAGGACATCCCGTAATCGGCCGACGCGAACAGCGCGAGTTTCGTGCCTGCTCGCCCGAGAACCCGGACCTGTGCCGCCGCTGGACAGTGCATCGGTTCGATATGGATTGCGGCGGCGTGCGCGTTCCCTGGGTCGAGGTTGCCGCTGCGGCCGTCCGTGACGGGCGTGCCTATGTCCAGGGTGGCCGCTTCGAACTCGAGATGCCAGCGCGCTGGAGCTTGCCACCGGATGCGCCGTGCTCGCGTCGCGGAGATTACGACGGTTGGGAGTTCGGCAGGCTCGGCCGCTTCTGCGAGGAGCGCCTGGCGCGCACCCCGCGCGTGACGGTTGCGATGCCGACGGGCTTCGCGCCGATGCTCGGCATCGACGGCATTTTCGTCAAAGACCGGGCACCGCCGCCGGGCGCCATGGCGGATGCGGAGCCTGCTCCATCGCGCCGAGATTTTGAGCCCGAGCCCGTCGAAGAGGCGCCGCGCAGTGCGCAAGCCGCGGAGCCGATTCCCGAGCCGGTGAAGAAGAAGGTTGCGCCGAAGGAGCCGCCAAGCTCGAAGGCTCCGCCCGCTCCGGCGAACATCGCACCGCCCAAAGAGCCCGTTCCGTCGAAGGCGCCGGAACCTCCTCCGCCAGAGCCTGCGAGGAAGGAGATCGCCGCCGCCGAAAAACCGGAAGCGAGCGGTGGTCCGATCATTCCGACGATCATCAACGGTGCCAATGCGCCGGAGGCGCCGCCTCAGCAAAAGCCGCCGGTGAGTGAGACCGGCGCGCTGCCCGATCGGCCAGAGACGCAGGCCGAGCCTTCGACGATCACAGAGCAAAGCCAAGTGGCCGGTAGCGGTGCGAGCGACCCGAACCGCGTTGCGATGGCGGAGCACGGTAACACCGATCCGCTTTTGCCTGTCGCTGTGGTCGGCGGTGTTCCGCTCAAGATTAATGCCACCGCCATTATGGTGGGCTGTCTCGCGCTGCTGACGCTGCTGACGCTCGTGATCGTCCTGCGTCGCGGGCGTGCGACGCCTGTGCCTGCACTTGCGCGCGATCTTTCGTCGGTCACGCTCGGCAAGGCTGCGACGCCAAGTGCCGACAGCAAGGGTGCCTTAACGCTGGTGGCCGATCCGCGTGGCCGCGACCTCGCGACGCCGCCGACGTTGTCATCCGGTCCGCCGGCGCTGCTCGGAGACGGGATGCCCCGCACGCGCGAGGAAGCGCTCAGCGTGCTCGGCATGGGCATCGCGCCGGATGTGAACGAGACCGCGATCAAGAAGATCATCGATGGCCTGCGGCTGAGCTGGCATCCGGATCATGCGACCGATCCCGAGGATCGGGCGATGCGCGAACTGAGGCTCAAGCAGATCAACGCGGCCTGGGACATCATCGCGGGCGAACGCAAGAGCTAGCGTCGCCCGATCCATCCCGCCGCGGCAGATCACCCGCGTTGCGCGCGGTGGCGCAGCAGGTGGTCAGCTAGCACCAGCGCCATCATGGCTTCGCCCACCGGCACGGCGCGGATGCCGACGCACGGGTCGTGGCGGCCCTTGGTCACGATCTCCGTCTCGTTGCCCGCGGCGTCAATGGTCTGGCGCGGCGTCAGGATCGAGGAGGTCGGCTTCACGGCGAAGCGGCAGACGATCGGCTGGCCCGTCGAGATGCCGCCCAGGATGCCGCCGGCGTTGTTCGAGAGGAAGCGCGGCTTGCCGTCCGGGCCGATGCGCATCTCGTCGGCGTTGGCTTCACCCGTCAGCTCCGCTGCGGCCATGCCGGCGCCGATCTCGACGCCTTTGACGGCGTTGATGCTCATCATCGCCGAGGCGAGATCCTGATCGAGCTTGGCGTAGAGCGGCGCACCGAAACCCGGGGGTACGCCTTCGGCCACGACCTCGACGATGGCGCCGACGGACGAGCCGCTCTTGCGGATGTTGTCGAGATAGGACGTCCACTCCGGCACGATGCCGGCATCCGGTGCGAAGAACGGGTTGGAGGAGACCGTCTCCCAATCCCAGCGGGAGCGGTCGATTTTGATCTCGCCGATCTGCACCAGCGCGCCTCGGATCGTGACGCCGGAGCCCAGCACCTTGCGCGCGATGGCGCCAGCTGCGACGCGCATTGCCGTCTCGCGCGCCGAGGAGCGTCCGCCGCCGCGATAATCGCGGATGCCGTACTTGGCCCAATAGGTGTAGTCGGCATGGCCCGGGCGGAACGCATCCTTGATCTCGCCGTAGTCCTTGCTGCGCTGATCGGTGTTGCGGATCAGGAGCGAGATCGGCGTGCCGGTGGTCACCTGATGGCCTTCGGCGTCGGGAAAGACCCCTGACAGGATCTCCACCGCATCGGCTTCGCGGCGCTGGGTCGTGAACCGCGACTGGCCCGGCTTGCGGCGGTCCAGATGCACCTGGATCTCTTCGGCGGTCAGCGGAATGCCTGGCGGGCAGCCGTCGACGACGCAGCCGATGGCAGGCCCGTGGCTCTCGCCCCAGGTCGTCATACGGAACAGGTGGCCGAAGGTGTTGTGTGACATGGACGCCGCTGTTCGGAGGTGCTGGCCGATGGCATCGGCAACTCATGCCGGTGCGTTCGTGTGTGTGTGCTGCCTCTCTTAAGTGGCGCCGGGCTCCTCAGCAAGGGCGGCGGGACGGACTTGGGCCATTGCTCAGGGGAGAGGCCTTCGTTCCGGGCCCTCGAGATCAGTCTTCAATCGATCGAGCAGCGCCACCGCGTTCGCCGCATAGGGGCCGATCCAGCGGTCGTGGATGTGCTTGATCGGCAGCGGGTTGAGGTGGTTCCAGCGCTCTCGGCCTTTGCGCTGCACGATGACCAGCTCTGCCTCCTCGAGCACCTTGAGATGCTGCATCACCGTGCAGCGGTCGAGGGCTGGAAAGTGCGCGCACAACGCTCCCGTGGTCTGCGGCCGATCCTTCAAGGCATCGAGCATGGTGCGGCGAATCTCCGCCGCTAGGGCTTTGAAAACCCGTTCTATTTTGTCGCCTGTTGACATGTTATATTTTTATAACATTATGAGGTTGCCAGCAAGGGAGTAATGCTCATGGATCTCAAGTTCAAAGTCAGCGGGCGCATCGCAAAGCCGGTCTCGGAGGTGTTTGAGGCAATCGTGAATCCGACCCAGCTGTCGCGCTACTTCACGACGGGCGGCGCCAAGGGGCGGCTCGAGCCGGGCGCCACGGTGTGGTGGAGTTTTCATGACTTCGCGGGCGAGTTCCCCGTTGAGGTCGCGGAGGTCGAGCCGAACCGGCGCATCGTGCTCACATGGGCCGCGCACGAGGGCGATCCGTCCGACGGCGATACCGGAGCCCAATCCGCGGGCTACAGCACGATCGTGACCATGGAATTCGACGCGCTCGACGACGGGCGGACGCTGGTCACTATTGCCGAGGAGGGCTGGCGGGAGACGCAGAAGGCGCTGCGGGCCTCCTACGGCAACTGCCATGGATGGACGCAGATGCTGTGCTCACTCAAGGGCTATCTCGAGCACGGGATCAATCTGCGCGAGGGCATGTACAAGTAGTGCCCAGGCGGTCGGATTCATTTTGCAACCGGCGGCGACGCAGGTAATCAGGCTATCGGCCTGCGTTTGGGCGTCCCCGAAAGTCGGCTGCATACGGCAGTCGGGATTTGTCTCCGGGAGTATCCCAGAGGCGGCGCGCAACGGTCGATAAGTACCGTGTTTTTTGTTTTCGCGGACATCTCCTCGCGGTCTGAGCAACCGTCGTCGAGACGCTCGCACCTTTGTCGTTTGCATTGGGAGAGTCGGAGCAGCCGCTGCTCCGACTCTCTTTTTGTTTTCCGGCGCGCTCAAAGCCAGCGCATGGCGCCGTCGCCGAGGATCAGGACGCGGTCCTGGGGACTTTCCAGCTCGGGGATCACCGCGGGATCGAGGCCGAGCACGTAGGCGCGCAAGCAGCGCGAGACGCCGCCGTGTGAGACGATAACGCTGTCGCGCTGGCGCGTTCCAGCCCAGGCGGACACCCGCACGAAGAGGTCGGCGTAGCTCTCGCCTTTATCCGGGCGCCAGCGGAACGGATCGCGGCTGCGCGCCGCAAAGGCTTCCGGGGTGTCGCGCTTGATGTCGGCCTGGAGTGTTCCTTCCCAGGCGCCATAACACAGCTCAACGAGCCGTGGCTCGATCGCATAGTCCGAAGGTGGCAGCCCCAGCTCGGCGCGGATGATCTCCATGGTCTCGCGCGCGCGGCCGAGTGGACTCGCGATGAACTCAGTCTCGGCGATCACGGGCAGAAACTGGCGCAGGGTCTCGCCATTGCGGCGGGCTTGGGCGCGGCCGGTGTCGTTCAGCGGAATATCGCGCTGGCCCTGGTAGCGGAGCTCGCGGTTCCAGTCGGTCTCGCCGTGGCGGATGAAGTAGATCGTTGGGCGGTCCGGCATCGCTCATTCTGTTGCGACGGCTGCCCGACGTGCGCCGGGGCGGAGGTCAGTCGGACTTGACGACCGAGATGTCGGGGGCGTCCTCGTTCTTCATGCCCTGCACGTGGTAGCCGGCATCGACATGGTGGACTTCGCCCGTCACGCCTTTCGACAGGTCCGACAGGAGGTAGACGCCCGCTCCACCGACGTCCTCGATGGTTACGGTGCGCCGCAGCGGCGAATTATACTCGTTCCAGCGTAAAATGTAGCGGAAGTCAGCGATGCCCGCGGCGGCAAGCGTCTTGATGGGGCCGGCGGAAATGGCGTTAACGCGGATGTTGTTCTTGCCGAGGTCGGCCGCCAGGTAGCGGACAGAGGCCTCGAGCGCGGCCTTGGCGACGCCCATGACATTGTAATGGGGCATCACCTTCTCGGCGCCGTAGTAGGTCAGCGTGATAATGGAGCCGCCGTCGGTCATCAGCTTCTCGGCGCGCTGGGCGAGCGCGGTCAGCGAGAAGCAGGAGATCAGCATGGTCTGGGTGAAGTTCGCCTCGCTGGTATCGACGTAGCGGCCATCGAGCTCGTTCTTGTCCGAGAAGGCGATGGCGTGGACGAGGAAGTCCAGGCGCCCCCAGGTCTTGCTCAGCTCCGCAAACAGCGCGTCCATCGAGGCAGCGTCGGCGACGTCGCACGGCAGCACCAGCTTCGAGCCGAGCTCGGTTGCGAGCGGTTCCACCCGCTTCTTGAGAGCGTCGCCCTGGTAGGTCAGCGCCACCTCGGCACCCTGCGCCACGACGGCTTTGGCGATGCCCCAGGCGATGGAGCGGTTGTTCGCGACCCCCATGATGAGACCGCGCTTGCCAGCCATAAATGTGCCGGCAAGTTGTCCTGCTCCCGACGCCGTCTCGGTCATGTGCTCGCTATCCCTTGTGCGGAAATTTGCGCGCATCCTACACAAAAGGGAATGCGGGTCCAGATGGCCTCTGAGCTGCATCCCGCAATGATTTTGACGCGGCCGGGCGGGTGTGGCCCAGCAGGCGTGCGCAGCGGCCTGAAGATGCGATAAATACGATATTTTTCAATGTACTATTGGGTGTGGCGCGGTTGCGGCACAGTGGCTCAACCTTCGAGTACCCAACGGCGGTCAGCCGTGCGGCAGGCCACTCCCTCCGCAGTTCTGGTCTTGTATCCGGTGGTCAGGAGCACCACGACGTGGCGGCAGAGGGCGCCCTCGGCGTTGCGGAACGAACTCGTTGGGCGCACGATGCCGGACAGGCGGCCGTTCGACCGCTTCCAGACGAAGGGAGCCCCATCGTCCATGCGGGTGAGCCCAACCTGGATGCTTTCGAGGGCGGCGATCTCGTCGCTTTCGTCGAGCTGAGGGTTCGTGAAGTCGGCAAACTTGGGACGGGTGGATTTGCGTCGCTCGGTGTCGGGACAGGTGCAGCGCGCGGACTCGGACGAACGCTCTCCGGCAAAGACCGGATTGCCTGCCAGGAACACATAGGCCACCAGCATCGCAGCGGTTGCAGTGGCAAGAACGACGGTCTCCAAACCGGAAATGTGACGCATGACCGGGCAACTCCAAAACACGACAAACGCGCAGCCCGGCCGAGACGCGGCGGGGGGCTTGCCGGATCATTGTGGCCCGTCGTGGTTAAAAGGTGCTAAAGCGGCGTGCCGGATTATGCGGCGCAGCAGGCGGGTGGCGTGAGCGAGCAAGAGACTGATACGGAACAGGGCTTCGCCGAGGCGGAAGATCCGTTCGCAGTGTTCGAGGCGTGGCTTCTCGAAGCCACGACAACCGAGAACAACGATCCGACGGCGATGGCGGTTGCCACTGTCGATCCCGACGGCTTGCCGAACGTGCGCATGGTGCTGCTCAAGGGCGTCGATGGTCCTCAGCACCCGGGGCGCGGGTTCGTGTTCTACACGAACCTCGAGAGCGCCAAGGGGCAGGAGCTCGCAGTTTCGGGAAAGGCCGCGCTGTTATTCCATTGGAAGTCGCTGAGGCGACAGGTGCGTGTGCGCGGGCTGGTGACACGCGTCGGCGCCGAGGAAGCCGATCACTACTTCGCGACGCGCCCGCGGCTATCGCGGATCGGCGCCTGGGCGTCGGATCAATCGCGGCCGCTCGAAAGCCGGCTCGCGTTCGAAAAGAAGATCGCGCAGTACACCGCCAAGTTCGGCATTGGGGAAATTCCTCGCCCGCCGCACTGGTCTGGGTTTCGTGTCACGCCGCTCGAGATCGAGCTTTGGCACGACCGGCCGTTCCGCCTGCATGACCGCGTGGTGTTCCGGCGCGCAGATGTTTCGCTGCCGTGGTCGAAGGCGCGCCTCTATCCTTGAGGAGGCCTTCGTAAGAAGGCGCGGGCCGATTAGGCCCGAGCGGCGTTCGTTCTAGGCGCGGGCGATCGACTTGATCGCGCCGCGCGTGCGGCCCGAGCGCTCTTCGATATCACGGTCCTGGGCTTCGATCGCAGCCCGCGCGGGCTCGTCGCCTTCGAGGCCACCCAGGATGTCACCGGGGACGCGACGGTTGGAGGTTTGAGAGCCGTCTTCGTAGGTCACATTGAAGAGCACGAACTCAGCTTTCGGGTTGGGTTTCTTGCGTGCCATCGGTCGTCCTTTCCGAAAGAAGCGGCGCGACGTCGGACCGTCGGGTCCGACGTGCGCTCAGATTGAATGGTCGAGCGAGCGCGGATCGCGCCTTTAACTCAGCCTGCGTCGCGGCGGCCGAAGCCGGGTCGCATCGGGCGTCCATTGCCGCCACCATCGCGCGGCCGGCGCGCGGCTCCCTGGCGGGTCAGGAAGCCAACGCCCTCCAGCGAGGCGCCGCTGTTGCGATCCGCGCCGCGCTCCGCGTGTCGACGTGGCTGATCCGGGCTGTGTCCGTTACCGTTGCCGTTCGCCCGGTGGCGATTGTCTGCGCGATGATCACGCTCACCGTGTCCGTTGCGGTTCTCGTGGCCGTTGCCCGCAGCATGGGTCCGGTTCTCCGGACGGCGGTCGCGTGCGCCGTGTCCGTTGTGGCTTCCATTCGCCGTGCCATTGCCGTCGGCGCGTTGCCTGCGCTCTCCATGGCCGTTCCGACCCTCTGGATGGCGCTCGCCGTGTGCATTACGGCGCGGCTCGCCGCGGTGCGCACGGTTCTGCTCGCTGCCACGCCCGCCGCCGCGGCGAGGGACGCTTGCCCGCTGGCCGTCCTCGCGGTGGGGAGGCGTACGCTCGGCGACGATCGTTGGATCGTTGCGGCGATCCTCGTGCGGGATCTGCTGGCGCGTCAGGCGCTCGATGGCGCGCAGTTGGTCGCGCTCCTCGGCGTCGCAGAGCGAGATCGCGATGCCCGATGCGCCGGCGCGCGCCGTGCGGCCGATGCGATGCACGTAGGCTTCCGGGACCTCAGGCAGCTCGTAGTTCACGACGTGCGTCACGAGATCGATGTCGATGCCGCGGGCGGCAATGTCGGTTGCAACAAGCACGTTGATGCGCGAGTGCTTGAAATCGTCGAGCGCGATTTCGCGCTGGCGCTGGCTCTTGTTGCCGTGAATAGCCGCAACCTTGGTGCCGCCGGTCTCGAGGTGGCGGGCAACGCGATCGGCGCCACGTTTCGTGCGCGTGAATACGAGCGTGCGCGTCATCTCGGGGTCTGCGAGCAACTCCGTCAGCAGCGCGCGCTTTTTGCCGGCTTCGATATGGATCACGCGCTGGCGTACGCGCTCAGCCGTGGTTGCGACGGGCGTTACGGACACCTTGATGGGATTGCTCAGGAGCTCACCCGCAAGGCCCGAGATCTCGGTTGGCATGGTTGCCGAGAAGAACAGGTTCTGGCGGCGATGCGACATCTGGGAAACGATGCGCCGTATGGGTTTCACGAAGCCGAGGTCGAGCATCTGGTCGGCTTCGTCGAGAACGAAGATCTCGGTGCCGGAGATGTCGGCAGCGCGCTGATCCATGAGGTCAAGCAGACGCCCCGGGGTTGCGACCAGCACGTCGACACCGCGTGCCAGCGTCTGGATCTGCGGCCGATGGCCGACGCCGCCAAAGATGACGGTGACGCTGATGCCGAGATGGCGGCCGTAGGCGCGGAAGCTTTCGCCGATCTGCGACGCGAGCTCGCGTGTCGGCGAGAGGACGAGTGCGCGGCAGCCCTTGCGCGGGGCCGGGCGGCGGTTCTCCGCCAGCCGGTGCAGGATCGGCAGTGCGAAGGCTGCCGTCTTGCCGGTGCCGGTTTGGGCGATGCCGAGCAGGTCGCGTCCTTCGAGGACGGGCTGAATGGCTTTCGCCTGAATGGGTGTGGGGGCCTTATAGCCTTCGCCGTCGAGGGCCTTCAGGATTGGCGCGGCGAGGCCAAGGTCGGAAAACGATGTCAAAGGGTGATCTTTCTCTAAATTGCCGCGCGTAGCGGCAAGCGGCCCGCGCATATGTGCCGGGCAACGCTACGCTTCTATGACGCCCCGCGTGGCCTGGGCTGTCGGATGGGGGAAATCTCGCGGCGCTCAACAGGGGGACGAAACTGGGTCGAATGCGACCCGATACAAGTCCCTTCACGCGGCTGGAGCGCCTGATACGCCCGATGATTACGAGCGTTGTGGGGCTTCTCTCATGCTGCGGGTGCGAAGTCAAGGACGCGGTGTCGGGACGGTGTCGCAGGGCGTGCGGCCCGCGCGGAGGCTTCTGCAACCCTTGGCTCGGAGCTGGTTTCTCGCCGACAGTGCTCCGATGCATCCGTCTTCGAGAACCATTATCGATCTCTACGAACGCCATGCCGAGGCGTTCGATGCCGACCGGGGAAGATCACTCTTCGAGCAGAGCTGGCTGGACCAGTTCCGTGGCGTCGCTGGCCTTGGCGCGTCGGTGCTCGACCTCGGGTGCGGATCGGGCGACCCCATTGCTCGCTATTTCATCGCCAAGGGACACCGGGTCACGGGCGTGGATTCGGCGCCCTCCCTGATCGGGCTCTGTGCCGAGCGCTTTCCAGGTCATGACTGGATCGTATCGGACATGCGGCGGCTGGATCTCGGTGTCCGCTTCGGCGGGATCCTTGCCTGGAATAGCTTCTTCCACCTCAGCCCCAACGATCAGCGTGCCATGTTCGCGGTCTTTCGGCAGCACGCCAAGGCCGGTACGGCACTGATGTTCACGAGCGGTCCTTCGGCTGGCGAAGCCATAGGCTCGTATCGAGGCGAAGACCTCTATCACGCGAGCCTCGATCCGGCGGTGTACGAGGCCCTGCTCGATGCGAACGGCTTCAAGGTGCTGAGCTACGTCGCCGAGGATGCGACGTGTGGCGGCCATACAGTCTGGCTGGCGCGATTCCAGGAGGCTTGAGCCCTTCCTGAGAAAGCCGAAAGCCGCCGGCAGGGACCGGCGGCTTTCTGATCCAATCGGATCTTGATCGCGTGTCGCTTACGCGAGCTGGACCTGGCCGGCCTGCTTGCCGCGGCCCTTGCGGTCGTCCTCGAGGACGAACGAGAGCTTGTCGCCCTCGTAGACGCTGCTGATGCCGGCACGCTCAAGCGCCGAGATGTGAATGAAGACGTCCTTCGAACCGTCCTCGGGCTGGATGAAGCCAAAGCCCTTAGAGGTGTTGAAGAACTTCACGGTGCCCGTGATGCGATCCATAGTGGTATTCCTTCTCGCGTGCGCAAATCTCAGCCAGTCCCGGACGGCACGCCGTCGTCCAGGATCTCAGTCAATCGGGAATGGGGCAAACGGCCGGTGGCACGCTCTCTCATTCAATCTTCGTGAGGGTACGATCCACCTCGGAGCGCACCGGCCTGCGGTATATGCGGGTTGTCTGTGGCGAAAGCAAGGAGCTTCTGGCGAGGCTCATGCACCTCTAGCCCGCTCTGAACCCCGCGTTTGGTTCAAGCCTCGGCGATTGGTCTAGTGCCCAGAAACCCCTGTTTGCGCTGCGTTGCACCGCGTTCCGATCCTTGCCGGTGGGGCGGCGACGGACTATTCTTAGGTAAACAAAAAAACAACGTTCGAGGAAACGCCGAGATCCGAGGGTGGGTGTGATGACCGACACGCAGACCCGTGCCATTACCAAAGCTGACGTCGACAAGTTCCTGTACGGCAAACATCTGACGAGCTGTGCCGTTTGCGGGCGCTTTCGCTCGAAATGCGATCTCGACGTCCACACGCTGAGTTGTCAGCGCGGTGCCACTGCCGATTGCTCCTCCAGCTCGACACTCGATGTGCTCATGATCGTTTGCCAGAATTGCGGAGCCATCGAGTTCCACGACCGAGGCGTCGTTGCCAAGTGGCTGGCGGCTCAGCAGCCGACGCCGGTGCTGTAGATCCAGTTCGCGAATCCCGATGTTCGATGATTACCTCACGCTGTGGGGCCTTGTCCCCGATGGCGTGGCCTTCTTCACGCCGCGTGCGGGGCTGCTTCCGGTGCGCCGGGGCGGTGCGCCCGCCATGCTCAAGGTTGCGACCGAGCCCGAGGAAATGCACGGCGGTCTCCTGATGGATTGGTGGGACGGCTCGGGAGCTGCACGCGTGCTCGCCATGAGCGGCCCGGCGCTGCTTCTCGAGCGCGCGTTGGGGGAGCGGTCGCTCACACATTATGCGCGGAACGGTCGAGATGACGAGGCGACGCGCATTATCTGCGAGGTCGTCGGCAAGCTTCATGCGCCGCGCGCAAAACCGTTGCCCGAGGGGCTGGTGCCGCTCGATATCTGGTTTGAAGCCCTGGCGCCCATGGCGGCGTCTGTCGGCGGCGTGCTCGTGCGGTGCGCAAAAATTGCGCAGACGTTGTTGCCAAATCAGCGGGAGATCTGGCCTCTGCACGGCGATGTGCACCACGACAATGTTCTCGATTTCGGCTCGCGTGGGTGGCTGGTGATAGACCCTAAGCGCCTTATCGGCGATCGCGGGTTCGATTACGCCAACCTGTTCTGCAACCCGGACATGGAGGAGCCTTGGCATCGCGTTGCCGTGTTGCCGGAGCGGTTTCGCAGCCGCCTCGCGATCGTGGCTGAGAACGCGCGGCTCGAGCGCGCGCGTCTGCTAGAGTGGATCATCGCCTATACGGGGCTTTCTGCGGCGTGGTGCATCGGGGATGGGCTCAGCGCCGAGGTCGATCTTCGCGTCGCCGAGTTGGCTCTGGCCGAGCTTGATCGCTGAGCACATTGCCTGCATGTTGATCGCGAGCCTGACACGTCACGTTTTTGCTTGGCTGCGGCCTCAAGAATGCCATGGGGCTAGCCAAGTTTGGCCCCATCGCAATTCCAAGTGCGAGGCCAATGCCTATCCCGTTTCCAACGTTGCCATGGGCCAAGGCCAAGCCGTTTGCGAGTCCCGCCGTTCTGCTGCCGTTCATCTTACCTGGCGTAAGCCTTCCCACATAAGGACAACTACTGGACCGTTTTGGTTTAGTAAAATTTGAAACCAAGGACGTGTCCTTGCGTTTATCGTCACGGGGATCTTGTGTCTGCATCGCACTAACCAGGGGACCTTCGCACCGCATGAGCACGAGCCGGCACAAAGAGCGGGATCTGCGGATTGATTTCTTCCGCGGCTTGGCGCTCATCTTCATCTTCGTGGACCACATTCCCGACAACAGCTGGGCCAAGGCGACGCTTCATAACTTCGGGTTTGCGGACGCGAGCGAGGTGTTCGTGTTGCTCGCGGGCTATTCCGCTGGCCTCGCCTACTGGTCGATGACCGAACGAGGTGATTTTAGCGGGGCCTTCGCACGCGCCAGTCGTCGAGCGAGCGAGATCTACGTCTGGCACATCATCGTGTTCATCGCCTCGGCCATTCTGCTTTATGGGGCCGCGCGCGTTTTTCAGAACCCGGCCTATGTGCACAACATCGACATCGGCGCGCTTGCCACGGATCCGTTGCGCACGCTCGGCTCGGCGATGGTGCTGTTCTACCAACCCAACCAGATGAACATCCTGCCGATGTACGTCGTGCTGATGTTCTGGCTGCCGGTGGTCCTGATGCTGTTGCGCAAGAGCGTGATGCTCGCGCTCGGGATCTCGGTTGCAATCTGGCTGATCGCTAATCTTGCAAGCATTAACCTGCCGGCTCATCACCGCGAAGGGGGTTGGTTCTTCAATCCTTTCGCTTGGCAGCTCCTCTTTACGACAGGTGCGGCGGCGTCCGTGCTCGTGCGCCGTATGGAGGTGATGCCGCCGCGCGCACTCGTGCTTTCCGTGGGCGGCGCTTATTTGCTGTTCGCGTTCATGGCAGTGGCTCCGTGGGTGTCATACTCCTGGCTGCCGGATGGTCGTCTGCTGTCGCGCGAGTTCGCGGAGTCGATGAGCAAGCATGATCTCTCGGTATGGCGCCTGCTGCATGCTGTCGCGCTGGCCTGCGTGGTGGCCGCGCTGGTGCCCGCAAATGCAGCGTGGTTGAAGCAACGTTGGGCCCAGGTCGTGCAAACCTGCGGCAAACACTCGCTTGAAATCTTTTCGTTAGGCACACTTCTGTCATTTTTAGGTTGGATAGCGCTGACCGAGCTAGGATCCAACCAAGTGGCGATGTTTGCGGTCAATTCTCTCGGCATCGCGATCATGAGTGTGACAGCATGGCAGATGTCGCGTCGAAAAGAGCTCCGCGGGATATCGCGGTCCGCCCGATCCACTCCCGCGCTCGCCTCCTAGGTGGCGCGCTCGCACTAACGTTGTTCAATCTATTGCAACCCCAGTCGGCCCTGGCCGACGGCTGCACAGCGCCGTCTGACCTCGTCAAGCTCGAGGCGCCGCTCCCGAAACTGGTGGCCGCGGCTCAATCACAGGCACCGATCCGTATCGTTGCGCTCGGCTCCTCCAGCACGTCCGGTACTGGCGCGACGAGCCGCGAGCACACCTATCCGGCGCGGCTCGAACGGGAGCTACGCGCTGTTTGGCCGGATAGCGATGTTCGCGTTTTCAATGCGGGTGTTCCCGGGCAGCTTGCACGTCAGATGCTGTCTCGCATCGACAAGGATGTGGCCCCGCACACACCGGAACTCGTGATCTGGCAGACGGGTGTCAATGACGCCATCCGTGGCGTTCCGATCGATACCTACAAGCAGCAGCTTCGCACCGGAATTGAACGCTTCCGCAAGCTCGGCGCCGACGTCCTGCTGATCGATCACCAGTTCTATCCTCGCTTTGCCAAGCTCAAGAACGGCCCACTCTACGTCGCCAGCATGCGCGATGTGGCTGCCGAGTTCAGCGTGCCCGTGGTCAAGCGTTTCGCCATCATGAAGCATCTGATCGAGAGCGCTCAGTTCACGACGGCGACGCTGCTGTCGCCGGATCAGTTCCATCTCAACGACAAGTCCTATGATTGCCTCGGTCGACTACTCGCGCAGTCGATCCGCGCGGCGGTCGCCGGCCTGCCTGCTAGAAAACCTGCGCCCGCGGTGCCGGTAGTTGGCCCAAAGCCGGCTGCGGCGGCGGTCAAGCCGTCTCCTGAATCCGTGAAAGCCGTCGTCGGCGACGACCAAGTTCGCATGTAATTGAGCTCCGGGCGGGCAGTCCCCCTTGGCTCCCCTGCGGCGTGCTGCCTCGCACCTTCACCCTTTTCGACAGTTTGTCGACGGACTATCGTTCTTGGGATGTGGCTGCGTCCCGAGGGGTGGATGGACAGCGCGGGAGCCGAGAACACCGTAAAGCGCTTTTTCGAAGCGTGGATAAAGAACGACGTCGACGCGGCCATGCGCTTCGTCGCCGACGACTGCGTTTATGCGCTCTACATCTCGCAGGAGGCGCTGCCGTTCGCGGGCGAGTCGGTCGGGCGCGATAGTGTCGAAGCGGCGCTGCGCGAGGCCCGGCGACAGTTCCGGTATCTCGTTTTCCGCCCCTACAACTATAACGTCCGCGGCGACACTGTGCGGTTCCGTGTCGAGTTCATGTACCGCCACAATGCGAGCGGCGAGATCCTGAGTGGGCGGTTCCGCATGGTGATGCAGTTGCGCGACGGGCGCATCGTGCGCGCGGACGAATATCATGACCGCGCCATGGTGGAGGCATTCATGCGCCTGTTCGGCGGCTCTTGAGCTTCGGCTCTCAGCGGTGCGGGCTGATCTCCTGCAATAGCTGGTTGGCGATGTCGTCGGGCGTCGACTCGGTGAACTGGGGTGCGAGCAGGATCAGGAGCAGGCAAAGGGCGCCGAAGGCGAGGCTCGCGATGTCGCCCGCGCCGATCGAGTCATCTGTATCGTCCTGTGGCGCTGCGATCGGTGCGCTGGTGGGGGTAGCCTGTTCGGCGGATCGGTTGCGGAACTTCATGGCGGCCTGTACGAGGCGCAACGCGTCGTCGGCGGTGAGAACCACGATGCGCAGGGCGCGCTCGATGACGCCGAAGCGTGTTGCTGCTTGCAAGCCGCGCACCGCCTGCCCCGCGCGCGCGGCCTGTCCGAGGCCGAGCAGCCCAAGGACCAACTCCGAATAGAGCGCCACGACGAGGGCGAACAGCACCAGCGCGATATCGAGCTTGACCTCCCACAGGGCGCGGGTGAGGGGTCGTTTGGCGTCCAACAGATAGCCGCGGGCAATCTCGAGCGCGAAGTGCCCGAGCATCAGCATGATGACCCAGAACAGGTTGAGCCAGACGCTGAGCGCGATGGCGCCCCCAATATAGAGCACGACGAAGGACAGTCGGTCGTCGTGATCACGGATCCATTGCAGTGCTTGCGCCATTCTTCGTCCCCCCTCATTCGTCGCGCCGGGCGCTGCTCCCTCCGCCTTCCAGGCAATGCGATGCCGCGCGATTCATCCCCTTATACTTGCTCGCAAATGTATCGATGCGATGGCCACTGCGCGTGTCGGGCTGCGCCTGGCGCGGCGCCATCGTGTCCGATTTGACTTCGGCGAGAAGCTGCGCGGCAAGTTTCACGCAAGCTTTCAGCTCCCTGAAAGTGCACGAAAACCTTCGTCAGCGCCGCGAGAATCTGTTGAAATACTTTGGCGCTACGGAGGACATCCCATGAAGGCCACAATACTCGCTATCGTCGCGCTCGCGTTCTCAACAAGCCACGCTCTTGCCGTCAGCCTCTCGGTCAAGCTCGCCTGCAAGGACGACTACTTTGCCCACTGCAGCCATCATGCGGTGGGGACGCCCGGCGTGCGCAAGTGCATGCGGGACGTCGGTCCTCGGCTTTCCTCCCGCTGCCTCGGTGCGCTCGCCGATGCCGGGATGATCAAGTCGAAGTCCGTCGCTAAGAAGTACCAGAGTAAAACGCGGATCGCAGATAAACCTGCCGTCCGGAAGAAATACGCCAAAAGGCCGTCGGCCAAGTCTCATGTCGCCAGCAAGCGCAGCGTGAAGCAGCGCTATGCCAGCAAGCCGTCGAAGAAGCGAATGGCGAAGAAGGAGGAGCCGTCGCGGTCGCACAGCTCCCGGAAACACGTCGCCTACATCGACGATTGAGGTTTCCGTTGCTGTTGTTTGATCCAGCCGTCCGCGTGGATCCCCGCGCTGGCGGCTGTCTTTTTTGTGAGGCTCGGATTGCGCGGCCGCTAGGCCTTTTGGTTTTCTCGCGCATGAGCAGCGAGGGACCTGGGGCTGTAAACCCACAAGAATAAAAATACGGATGTCGCAAGAAGTCGCCGCATGAAGGTACCAAATAGATATCAATTAAAAAACATAAGTATTTGGATAACTTATAAAGGATTGGATCGCCGAAAGCAATCTGTAACTCTGTTTCATCGGGGCGGCTCGGCCGATGCGTTGCCCACCCGTCACAGCGCGCGCGAAGCGCTAATGGAGATCCGAGGGAGACATGAAGCTGCGAGTTTGCTTGATCGTTGCCGGCCAGATGCTTGCCGATGCGGCGGCCGCCGACCCTTATCCCTTCTCGGGGTTCTACGCCCTGGAGAGGCCGGGGTTCGGTTCCGCAGCCTGCGCCTTTGACATACTGCACCAGTCGGAGAGCGGTGAATTTTCCGGTTACCTGCTCGATAAGCGTCACTGGAATACGCAAAAGCGGGCGCGGTTTCTGCGCTACAAGCACGGCGCGTGCACATTCGATGCCTCAACGGCGATCGACAACTGTGTGACGCACGTCAATCACGTCACGGACGTGAGGGAGGCGAAGCTGGACCGCGCGAAGGTGACGGTGCTCAGCGCCCATCGGGTGGCGATGCTGACGCTCGGCGACGGCGACAGCGCGGAGCGATTGCCGGACCTGCCGCCGTTCGTGTTCAAGAGGTGCCCGTTCGACGCGGATCAGATCGCGCCGCTGCTGTCGGACGATGTCGGCGGCTATTCAAGAGCCGAGCTGCGCGAGATGGCGAGTGTGCGCGATGCGGATCTCCTGAAGCAGGTGCTCGGTTCGATCACCCAGGTCGAGCCGGCGGTGGATTAGGGGGAAAGCGCGTCGGGATCCCCGGGTGTGTGGTCAGCTTGTGGGGACGAGTTCCGCGAATCTCGCCAGGGGCTGATCGAAACAGGTAGCGAATGCTCCTATCACCTTGGTTCCATCGACCTGACCGTTATCGAAAAAGAAAACGTAAAAAGTTCTACCAAGCACTCCGATCGGATTGGGCATCCCGAGCTCTACGCATACGGTCGGTCTCGTGCCGCCGTTCTGCAGCCCAACGAACCTCTGGTGCGGCGCAGTAATTCGAGCCGAGTGAATAGTCGAAACGTCCTCCCACTGCCGGAGCTTGGCCGCGATGAGCTGGCGGTGGTTCGGCGGGGCCGCCACGGAGGCGGATCCTCCCAAAGGCGAACCCGTGGACGCGCATCCGCTTTGCATCGCAGCGATCACGGCGACCGTGACTATCGGGTTGCTGCCTCTCATGTCGAAATCCAATGTCGCGCAGGTCGCTGCGCATGACGGCCAATGCGCGGATTTGTTCGTAAACCGAGGACTGCGCGCCGCGAAGCGCTCATTCTTTCTTTGTCGCTTCGTTCTACCGAGTGTGGCTGGAATGCACGACGATGAAGGAACGAGCAGCGCAAGCCGTTCAATCCATTCGGATGCGCCGCCGCCGCACGCGTGTCATACGCTGGTCGAGGCGAAGGACTCCGTGTTCACGGCGTATCCCAAGCGATAAGCGAATGAGGCATGATCCGTCGGATCTCGACTTCCATCAAAGGCTATTGTGTTGGGAGTTTCGTTTTCATGATCGGCGTGACCACGCCGTCCACATGGTAGTTGTGGCATAGGAGACAGTCCTGACGCGCCTTGTTGACGCTGTGGCAGGTCTGGCAGAGATCCTTTCCCACTGCGCCGAAATTCGACGCAGAACGCTGCGGGTCGCCCTGCTCATAACACTTCAGATAGGGCCGGCCCTTTTCGAGCTTATGGCAGGTCAGACATCCGCGATCATCCATGATGCCGAAATGCGGCTCATGAATGAAACGCGTGAAGCGTCCTTTCTTGCTCTCGATCGAGAGCGGGGAAAAATTGACGACGCGGCCCTTGCCTTGGATGTCATCAACGCTGTGGCATTTGGTGCATGAGCCCTGGGCGTCCTTGCTCGTGAGATAGTCAAAGACCGCTGCTACCGGACTGGTGGCGCCTTTTGGTGCCTGGGGACCAGTCAGAAAGAGCCAGCTGTAGATGAATTTGTCCTTATGTCCCGTCGGACGGTAGTAGATCGCATAATCTTGCCGGTACCAGCCGCCGTACTCGGCCCAGCTTTCAGGGTCCACGTCGCTGCCGATAGTGATCACGGGCGCGGCCGCCGGTTGAACCTTTTCGGCTGGAGCGCTCGACGCCGCCGGAGCGTCGGCCGGTGTCGAGGCGGCGCCAGAAGATGGATCGGCTGTTTTGGGGCCGCCCTGGTTGCGATCTTTCATCGCGCGAAGCTCTTCCTGCGTGGGAAAGAGCAGATCGTCGGACTGTTCTCCTGCCTTGGCCGGTGGCTTTTCAGACGATGCTTCTGCCACTTCCAGCGCCTCGGTGCCCTTGAGGCCTGCTCTCATCGGTTCGGGCAGCGCGCTGGCGGACGGCGCGGCTGCGGGCGGGGCTGGTTGCGCCGCTTCCTTATACATCAGACACTGGCCGAACAGGTGCACGAGGCAAGGGAGCGGATCGCGTTTGACAACGCTTGTTGCGTCGTCGCTCGCTGAAGCTTGCTGGTCCTGCGTCTGGGATTCCTCGGGCGCATCCGCATCGGGCGGCTCCTCGGCCGAGTCCGGTCCGGCCACGGTCGCCTCCACGCGTGCAGGGGGCGAACCGCCTTGGTCCTGTTCATCGGCGACGGGCTTCTTGTCCGTTGTGATCGGGCCATTGGTGATTTCCTTTGCGAGATTGGGTAGCCACTGTTGATGCGCGCTGATGATCACGTCGCGCGGAATGTTGGCCGTGAGGTCGGCAACGAGGCTCGTGCTCAGCTTCGCGCCGCTGACAATATTGAGGTCGCCCAGAACGTCCGATGCTTTCCCGGAGATCAGTGCATGAAAGAGCCGCTTGATCTCCCATGCTAGATTTGTCACCGCGGTGATCTGATCGTCGCTTGCTTTGGCCAGATCCTGCAGGTTCAGCTTGTCGACGGCCTTGATCAGAGCGCGCCCTTGAGTGTTGCGGCCGATCATCACCTTCATGAAGGGCGTAAGCTCGGCCTCGGACTCCTCTGGCCATTCGCCGATCGCGGCATTCTTCTTCTTCAGCGTTTCGAGGTCGAGCCCGGGCAGGGACAGGAACGCAATTCCTTTCGGGCCGGTGGCCCGCTCCTTGCCCACGATCTGGCCGAGGTGGCAGGTGGCGCACGTCTTGTCGAACGAGGTGACAGCCATGATCCGTTTGTCGAGGCTGCTGGTGTGGCATGTCGAGCAGGTTTCTGGGATGCGCTTCGCCGGATCCTTCTTCGCCACCTCCGGGTAGTGCTTGCCGAAGTGACCGGCGTGGTCATAGACGATCCGCGTGCGCTGCTTGAACGGGTAATTATCGAACTTTGGGTGGTTGCCGTCGAAGCTGTCGAACTTCATGACGTGGCAAGAGCGGCATTGCTCGTTGGTGATCTCGTTGAGTTTGAAATTTGCGCCCTGATGCTCCTGATGGCAGGTCGCACACGCGAGCCCGCCTGAGACCATGTCGTGCGTCGGAAAGGCCACGCTCTGCGCACGGGCCGATTGCGGCTGGGGTATCTCCCGGGAAATCTTTGTTAGCCGGTTCGTGCTCTGGGTCAGAGCCGCTGCCGACGTGCCGTGCGCATTAAAGGCCGTGTCTGGCATTTTGTGGCACGTGAGACAGGCTTTGCTGTCGGCGAGCGGATCGCCGGGGGCGAGACCGTGAATCCAGCTCAATTTGCCGCTGCCGCTCTTAGTGTGGCAGGCACTACAATTCTCGATCGCTCCGTGCGCGCTCGCGAGCGGCCCGGGCATCAGAAACTCCGTGCCTTTAGAGAGAAACAAAGCCGCGCCCAGGCAGACAACGGTGCTAAACGCTAGCATCGCTGCGATACGGTCGCGCCGTAATCCTAGCGGTCTCATCACCAGGCCCCCGATGAAAAGGCATAGACGACGAGGACGTGCAGAACCGTCATCGCGACCAGCGCGTAGGTGACAGGCACGTGCACGAACAGCCAGGCCTTGTTGAGCCCTAGATAGACGTGCGCGAAATCGAGCCGGTCTTTCTCGATCACCAGGTTCCTGATGGTGATTAGCTTCTCCTGGCCCTGCTGGTCGACATAGCGTGACAGATGATCGATCTCGTCTGTCAGCCGCTTGAGGGGGCGTTGCGATCCGATGAGATGGGCGGCGAAATTGCGGGGCCTCTGAAAATAATCGCGCAGGTCAGCGATATAGAGGTCCATGATCCAGGCGTCATGGGGCAGCGCCGGCAGTCCCGGTAAAGCGATCTGATCGACGGCTGGATCGATCTCGACGACTGCGGCGTGGATATCCCGTGCCAGCTCGGCGCGAAGGGCGGGGATGCGATCGTGGTTGAGGCCTTCGTCGATCCGCCGCTTGGCCTTCAGCGACCAGGAGAGATAGGCGCCGAAGATGCCGCTCAGCGTCACCAGGACAAAGCTCGCCCACAACGCCCACTCGAAGCCGGTATCGGGGAGCGAGAAATCCGAATGGGAGACGAAGGCGGCGATCAGCACATATCCGAGAAAAATATGTGTTTTCCGCCAGCGCGTGGCTGATTTCGGCGACATCCTGGCTGACTTGATGGCGATGTGGAAGTAGAGCTGCAAGCCCATGCCGCCCGCGAGGATCCAGCCATCGAGATAGCGTGCATCGCGCAGCCCGTTACCGTAGATCCAGACGAGCCAGAACAGACCGCCGGACATGATTGCGATCGACAGGGCGTGAACCGTGTGGCGGATGAGATATCCTGCAGAGGACGGATCGCGTCCACTGATCAAACCGTTCGAAGCGCGCTGCCCGACCGACTTCACGGAAATCTCCCGAAATACCCATCGCGATGGCTTCCCCGATAGCCGATTTAGACTGTCGTCGTCGCTTGCCCGCTCAGTTGTCCGGTTTCCTCGCCACGCCCTTGTATTTTTCCGGTCCCGGAATTAGCGGGTCGAGCCTCGCCAAGGTGCTGCCGTCATACTTCTCGGTGATGGCAATGAGCTGTTTGGAGATGCCGTCGGCCGCGGCTGTAAGCGCGCGCTCATTGTTCAGCTTCAGCCCGGCCGCGTGGGCGTATTTGACTATCTCTGCGATCTCCGGCACGTCCGGCGCCGCTTTCGCCACGGCGGCAAGTTGCTTGCGTGCACGGTCGGCGCGTTTGGCCATCTCAAAGGCATAAAGCCATCTGGTCTTCGCACGGCCGATGCCGCGTATGGCGGTCTCGAGGTCGACGCCCAGACCGACGAGATAGAGCATCCGCCTGCGTGCCGCGCTGGCGGGCACATTGGCTCTGCCCTTGGAGTGCCAAGTGTTATGCAGCACCTCACCCTGCGACCACGAGACGAGCTCGAAATCGCTGCCCGCGCGATGGCCGCCTTTGTTCACGAGATCCTCTTGCGGTACGACGTGGCAGCCGTAGCAGTTCTTCGCCAGCTGGTAGAAGGCGCGCGGCCTGATCATCCCCTTGGCGTCGGCAAGCTTCCAACGCGCCTGCGCCTCGGCCTTGGTCTCGAAGAGTATGGTCTTGCCGCTGAACTCGCTGTGAACCTTGATCCAATCCTGTCCGGCGCCGTGGCAGGATTCGCAGGAGACGCCGGCGACGAACTGCTCCTTGTTGTTCTTGTTCTGCAGCGTGAAATGGCAATTCACGCATAAACTTTCCGACTTGATGCGCCGCACGCCCATCTTTTTGGCGATTTCGTTCGCTTTGGCGTCGCGCGGCATCGCACGGTACGTCTTGAAATGATGGGTGCTCTTCCAGGCCTCGGTCTCCTGCTTGTGGCATTCGGCGCAGGCATTCGGCCCCATGATCTTGGCGGTATCCGACGCGGTGGCGTTGTCCGCGCCGCCGCCGAGGATAAGCAGCAAGCCGAACACGCAGAGGGACTGCTGCCGCCCGAACCCGATAAGCCGAGAACGCTGCACTCTAACGACGGGAATGGTTACTCACCCTTGCTTCAGCCAACCCTTGCGTTTCCAACGACGGCTCCTGCCGCCCGCGACGGGGATCGGGCGCGAGCCACTGCATCGCCCGGTTCAGGACGCTTCGCTTTCCCTTGTCGCTGATGGTCGCAATGAATGGATCCGCGTAGCAGACTACGCCGTTGCGTGCCGCGATCGATTTGACGGACTCGACCATTCCCGGCGCGCCACAGGCGTAGAGCACATCGGTTTCATGTAAACGAGGCAGATAGTCGGTCGGCCGGCCCGGGTGCACGGCTGTGAACCTGGTCTGCGGTGTGCTGCAGACAGGCACGACGAGAACATTGGGAAAGCTCGCGAGCCGCACGAGAGCTGGTCCCATGTAGAGCGACTCGAGGGTGCGGCCGCCGGCTATGATCATGATGTTGCGGTCTGGATTCTCGCGCAGCGCAGCTACGGCTATCGACCATATCGGCGCAAAGCCCGTGTTGGTTGCCACGAGAACGAGCCGGCCGTCCACGTTGGGACGGAAGTGGGCTGCGCCATAAGGTCCCGTCAGCTGCACGTGATGGCCCAGCCTGATCCGCTTGCCGAGCGATGAGGTTACTCGCCCGCCTTTCGTGCGTCGCATATGGAACCAGACCGAGCTTCTGTTCGGCTCGTCGTACAACGGATGGGTGATGCTGAAAGGGCGGCTCGGATAGCCGTTGAAGCGAAGCTGGACATATTGCCCCGCATGGTAGGGCAGGGCGCGGTCCGTTCTGATGCCGACTTCCATCACCTCGTTTGACAGCGAGCGCAATGAATCGAGGACGCCATCAATGGAGCGAATGTGCGCCGCCCGACGCGGCTCGATCGCGGCGTCTGCGACGATCCGGCACTGACACGCATGCACGACGCCTGGCTCGGATCCTTCACCACCCTGAACTTCACCGGATATCAAACGCACGCAGCACGCGCCACAGTGCCCGGCGCGGCAATCGTGCGGGAAGTCGATGCCGTTGTTCAGAGCGGCGTCCAGAAGCAACTCGCCGCGCCGTGCCAGGAAGACTTGGCCATTGAATGTTATTCGGTGACGTTTCGCCATTGACCTGTCGCAGTGGACTACAAATGCCTATCCACGGATTTCAATACACGCCTGAATTATCCAAAAACGATTTAACTCACTATCGTGCTCTGACAATGGCCGTTTGATGGCCGTAAACCGCGAGTGTCGCTAAGTGCGTTATCCGGTGCGACTTTTCAAGAAATGCGAGGCGAAAAATTCGGGAGGGAAATGCGGGCTCAACCTAGCGTGCGCCCTCGGTCAAAACCTATGACAACGGAACGAGCCTGCGAATTATTCCGCTCAGTCTGCGGAGGGCAGGTATGCGGGATCGAAACGTGTGCTGATGCTCCCCCGATGGCGCGGTGTAACGAGCCGTTTTGATCCCCAGGTGAAGGGCGGATCGGAAGATAGATAGCTTATATTTTTCAGCGTGTAGGTAGAATATCCTCATTTTCAAAATTTCCGCCCGGGGCTCACGGGGAGTTGGCAATGGCGAGCTCTCTAAAATTTGTCACCTGGAGCTGAAAAAACATCTCATTCCTCTTTTTCGTGTTTCCGCCTTATCGCGGCCAATTTTTTGTTAATTAATTATCCCATCAGAATTCCCGAGCGGCGGTCGGGCGCCGTTCTCGCGTTAGCGAAGTGAATCGGGACGTCATCTTTAAATTTCGTGTGAGCGTGGGGCGATGAAACCATTGTCCGGTATTTTGTTGCGTTCGTGTGTTTTCGTGAGTTCGATTCTGATCAACGCAGCCTTCCTCAGTCAGAATGCGATCTCAGGCTCCAGCGGAGGTGCCTGGAGCACGACGGTGCAACCCTCAAAAGTAGGAGTGTATGATCAAAAGGATAAGCGAGCGGGCGATAAAGCCGACGGCGTGGACGCCAAGCCGAACGTTCAAGGCGGCGAGGGCGCAAACAGCAGCAATGCGCCGGTTCACGCGGTCGACGATGAGACGCTCTCCCTCTATCCCACTGCTGCGCAATGCGGTGAGTGCCATAAGCAGATCTACGAGGAGTGGTCGTCGTCGCAGCATGCCTATGCGTCGATCTCGCCGATGTTCCACAAGTTCGAGCAGAAGTTTCAGGAGCTGACGCAAGGCACAGTCGGCACTTTCTGTGTGCGATGCCATCAGCAGGTCGGGACGCAACTCGGCGAGTCGCGCGAAACTCCACTCTGGGCGCGCAGTCAGATCTCACGCGAGGGCGTGAGCTGCATCACCTGCCATCGTGTCAAAGAGCAGTATGGCAAGGTCAATGGTGAACGCAGGGTCGAGCCGGGGAAGATCCACGAGCCGGTCTACGGCAGCGGCGAAAAGAGCGTCATCAAAGACGTTCTCGCCAACAAAGAGACCTACTCCGTCAAAACCAGTACCGATGGGCGCGGCAACGACATCCACGAGGGTATGGTCACCAACGACCAGATCACCAAGTCGGAGTTCTGCGTCAGCTGCCATCAGGTAGCGGTCAATCTTGGTATCAAGCTCGAGATCGTCTGGGATCAGTATCGCGACAGTCCGGCGCGCAAGGCTGGCGTCTCGTGCCAGGATTGCCATATGGGCAAGGTCCCCGGGAAGCCATCCGGCTATGCGACGGCGCCCTCCGCCATTGTCGGCGGTAAGGAGGTCAACCCGGGGCGCAAGCACGCCAATCACCGTTTCGTCGGCCCGGGCTACTCGATCGCTCACCCAGGCGTATTCCCGCACAACACGAAGGCGC
The DNA here is from genome assembly GCF_900117455.1 of Hyphomicrobium sp. CS1GBMeth3. Lineage (NCBI taxonomy): Bacteria > Pseudomonadati > Pseudomonadota > Alphaproteobacteria > Hyphomicrobiales > Hyphomicrobiaceae > Hyphomicrobium > Hyphomicrobium sp. CS1GBMeth3. The sequence goes on along the minus strand of NZ_FPHO01000003.1, from coordinate 81,816 downwards.
AGGCCTTTAGCGTCAAGGATTGGCTGGAGTTCGATTGGCGCGCGGGCTGGGGCACGACCAAGTTCGAGGACAAGGTCGCAGACGGCAAGGTCAAGGTCGCCTTTCCCAAGCGTTGGGCCGACGCGCTCGACCGTGAAGAGGCTAGGCAGATCATAGACGAGAATATCAAGAAGCTCGACGAGCGGGACGAGTTGCGAAAGCAGGTCATGGAGAACAGCAGCCACATCGACGGTCCCCACATCGTGGGCACGCCGAAGGTCGGCGCGGATCTGGCATTCTCCTACACGATCAAGAACGCCAACACGGGACACAACCTTCCGTCTGGATCGCTCGGAGCGCAGCCTCAGCTCTGGGTGAACGTCGCCCTGGTCGATCCGGATGGCAAGAATGTCTGGGAGTCGGGTTACGTCGACAGCAACGGCGACATCGCCGATCTGCACAGCCTGGACGTCGCTGCCGGGCGCATCAAGACAGACCAGCAGTTGGTGCACTTCCAGACCAAGTTCCTGACGACCAACGTCAAGGGAACCGAGCGCGAGATGTACCTGCCGGTGAACTTCGACGTCGATCCGCTGCCGCATCTGCGTCCGCCGGGCGTTCCGACGACTGTTCTCAACCACCCACCGCTTGTGCGGATGGAGAACCGGTCGTTGGCGCCGCTCGGCAAGAAGCAAGCTGAATACAAGGTGCCGGGCAACCTGATCACGAAGTCAGGGAAATACCGCCTAGCGTTCCGTATGCGGAGCCGAGCCGAGCCCATCTACTTCATGCGCTTTGTCGGTTCCACCAAGGCAATGGAGCAGAGCATGAACGAGCGGATCGTGAACTTCCACTCCTTCGCGGTGGATGTCGACGTGAAGGGCTAGCACGGAAATCTGACCAACCCTTTCCGTTTCCGGTCAGAGCCACGACGTGGAGTCCCTATGGTTTGTAATGCGTACCGTGCCAAAACAACGACCGCTATTCTCGCGCTGTTTTCCGGCGGTGGCCTCGTGATGTCCGGAGTGACTGCAGGGCCAGCTGCAGGCGAAAATAGCGAAGAGACCTATGCGGGAAGCTGGGTGACGGAAGTGTCGCGCGAAGCGTCTCCGCCCGATCCTGGCGCGCCCAATACCGGTCCTCGGTACGCCGTTCCACAGTATGTGGGTGCGCCCTCCAAAAACGATGCTGCGGACGCCAAGGCAGACAAGCGCAGTACCGCCAAGGACGACCTTTTCCTGCCGGATCCACAGTACGAAAAAGATTACGATGCGCAGGAGCAGGTCGATATCTACGGCTCGAAGGCCGCGGTCGAGCCGCCGCGCCCGCTGTTGGAGATCGGCCGCCAGCAATACACCTCGGGCATATACGACGAGAGCAGCACCTTCCTGGGTGAAAAGAACCCACTGCTTCCGGGCCTCTCCATCTACGGCGATTGGCGGACGGCGGTCGCCTACAACAATAACAACGGCAAGGACATTGCCCAGATCGCGACCCGGTTGAATCTCGATGTCGATTTCAAGATCACGGGAACCGAACGGCTTCACGCCTTCTTCACGCCGCTTCAGGACGGCGCCGTAAAATTCACGCGCTACGAGTTTGGTGGCGGCGGTGCCAACGACAAGTTCAACGGCGAGTTCGATCTTGACCCGCAAACGCTGTTCTTCGAGGGCGATTTCGGCTCCATCTATTCGGGTTTCTCCGGTCAGGAAGCCAGTTTTGATCTGCCCTTTACCGTCGGTCTCTTCCCCCTGTTTCTGCAGAACGGCATCTGGGCGAACGATGCGATCCTGGGTGGCGCGGTGAGCCTGCCGGCGAAGAACTCTGCGGCGCTTGGCCTGGCCAACTTCGACATCACCTTCTTCGCCGCGTTCGACGATGTCGACAATGCGGGCCTCATCGGGGCGGGCCAGGATGACAATGCCAACCTCTATGGTGTCACTGCCTTCGTCGACGCCTTCGACGGCTATATCGAAGCAGGCTACGGCATGATTGAGGGGCGCGACGAGCAGGATGGCCTTCTCACGCACTTCCTGACCGGCGCTTACACGCGCCGCTATTACAACACCGTGTCGAACTCTACCCGCGTGTTCGCGAACTTTGGAGAAGCTCCCAACGGTGAGAGCGATGGCGTTGCCGTCATTTCGGAGAATAGCCTGATCACGGGCCTACCGAGCACGCTGCTCCCCTACGCCAACTTTTTTATCGGCGCCGGTAACCCTCAGCCCCTGGTGGATGGCAACGGCGCGGGCATTCTGAAGAACGTCGGCATCAACTTCGAGACAGATGCCCTGACCGGCTACCCGAAGCTCGACGACACCGGCTCCGACGCCTTCGGCGGCGCGATCGGCTTGCAGTATCTCTTCGATCTCGATCAGCAACTCGTCTTCGAGGTTGCCACCGTGCAGCCCTTCGAGAAGGACGGCATAGGTGCGCAGGAGGCGCAGTATGCCTTCGGTATTCGCTATCAGGTCCCGATCGATCGGGCCTGGCTGTTCCGCGCCGATGCCACCTACCAGATCCTCGAGGATGGTGACGAAGACAACTTCGGCATTCGCACCGAGCTCCGCAGGAAATTCTGATGATCGGCTATGTGAGGTCTCTCATGAGTAGTCGGAATTGGTTCGCTTCTAGCCTGATGAGAGGCTTGCTGGTGTTCGGCATTTTTTGCGTTGCGCCGGTGGCCGAGGCCAAGTCGTCCAAGCAGGCTGCGCAGAAGTCGCGCGAAAGCGCCAGAACCTACGTGCTGGAAAGCAAACGCCGCGTTCAACGGCGCGCTCGAAAAACACGGATCTACCTTCCCGTAGGTCCGAGCTACATCTACTACGACTATCCCTATTACTACAGCCGCGGCCACTACCCCACGCATATAGGCGGCTACGTCTATTACTATCCGAAATCCCGCAACCGATGCTCAGGTAGCAACCGGAGATGCGTCGTCAAATCTGGCAATAGCCCTGTAGCATCCCGCCGTCAGAAGGGAGCTTGCAGATGTCGCTGACGCTTCTTGGCTTGCTTCTCATTGCCGCGTCAATCGTCATAGCCGCGATGCACAGTTTTCAGGTGCTCTCAAGGAGCCCTGTCGGCTCTCACCTTATTTTCTCTCGGCTGCGGTCACAGCGTTCGGGGGGCGGCCGGGATCTTCGAGGCAGTGCGGGATTGATGATCGCTGCCGCCGCTCTCTTTCTTCTCTTTGCAGGCGTTGGCGCGGCCATGTCCTATCTGCGTAATGCTCAGCAGACGACAGACATGGAGGATACCGACAGCGCGTTGCTGGCAAACCTCGAAAACTACGCGCGTTCCATCGAGACAGAGAAACCAGCCGTTGTGGCTGCGGCGGACGAGAACCTGCTGCCGGATGTGAATACGATGATCGGGCGGCTGGCAGCGCGTCTTGAAGACGCGCCGCAGGACGTCCAGGGCTGGCGCATGCTCGGCTGGTCCTATTTCAATATGGAGCGCTATCAAGAGGCAGCCGTTGCCTACGCGAGGGCAGTGGAGCTTGATCCGAGTTCCGCCGAGCTCAAGCTCGCATACGAGGAAGCGAAGGCGAGGGTCTCCGAAGCCGCCAGATCGGGAATAGCCGCGCCTTTGCAGACCGGTGCGGTTGCGAAGAAAGCCATCAGCTCCGAGGAGGGACCTGCGCACGAGCGTGACGCCGCAATCCGGTCGATGGTCGATGGCCTGGCGTATCGCCTCGAGAGCTCTCCGCGAGACGTGGCGGGGTGGACTCGCCTTATGCGATCCCGTGTCGTGCTCGGCGAGATGGACGTCGCGGCGACCGCCTTACGCAAGGCGCTTGAAGTCTTCAAGGACGATTCCGCCTCATCTGGCCGGATCATGGCTGCGGCTCTTGAGCTAGGTCTGAAGGCCGAATGATTGTTCGCATTTGTATTGGAATGATGTGCAGGAGGCCGGCATGAATTTTGAGCGCTTGCTTCAGCAGCGGCTCGAGGCTCTTCGTCGCGAAGGTCGATACCGCACTTTTGCGGATCTCAAACGCCGCCGCGGGTTTTTTCCGGTGGCGGATCATTTCACCGCCATGGGTTCGCGCGAAGTCACCGTGTGGTGCTCCAACGACTACCTCGGCATGGGACAGCATCCCAAGGTTATCGCCGCCATGCACGAGGCCATCGACTTGGTGGGTGCGGGCTCGGGTGGCACGCGCAATATTTCCGGCACGACGCATCATCACGTGGAGCTCGAGCATGAGCTCGCGGATCTGCACGGCAAGGAGCAGGCGCTGCTCTTCACCTCGGCCTACGTCGCCAACGATGCGACGCTCTCTACGCTTGCGAAGCTGCTGCCCGGCTGCGTGATCTTCTCCGACGAGAAGAATCACGCTTCGATGATCCAGGGCATCCGTCACGGCGGCTCCGAGAAGCGCATCTTCCGCCACAACGATGTTGCCGACCTCGAAGCGAAGCTGAAGCAGGTGCCGCGCGACGCGCCGAAGATCATCGCGTTCGAGAGCGTGTACTCGATGGACGGGCACATCGCGCCCATCTCGGCGATCTGCGATCTTGCCGAGAAGTACGGGGCGCTGACCTATCTCGATGAGGTGCATGCGGTCGGCATGTACGGCCCGCGCGGGGGCGGCATCGCCGAGCGCGACGGTGTCATGGGTCGCGTCGACATCATCAACGGCACGCTGGCGAAGGGCTTCGGCGTCATGGGCGGCTACATCGCCGGCACGCGCGACCTTTGCGACGCGATCCGCTCCTACGCGTCGGGCTTCATCTTCACCACGTCCCTTGCGCCTGCGATTGCGGCAGGTGCGCTTGCGAGCATCCGACATCTCAAAGTCAGCTCGCTCGAGCGCGCCCGCCATCAGGAGCGGGCTCGCGCACTCAAGAAGTCCCTCAAGGAGAGGCGTTTGCCCATTATGGATAACCAAAGCCATATCGTTCCCGTGATGGTCGGTTGTCCCATTCACTGCAAGGCGGTGACGGACACGCTGCTCAGCCGATACGGGATCTATGTGCAGCCCATCAATTATCCGACCGTGCCGAAGGGAACCGAGCGCATGCGCCTGACGCCATCTCCGGTGCATTCGGACGAGCAGATGGCGACCCTGATCGATGCGCTCGGCGAGCTTTGGGCGGCCTGCCCGGTCCCGAATGGCGCCTACGTCAAGCTGGCGGCAGAGTAGCGCTATGGTTTTCGAAGGCCTGTCTCCTGTTTGGATTTGGCTCACGGCGTGCGCTTCAGGAGAGCGCGGCTGATCTTCAGCACATCATAAGCCCGGCCTGTCCAAGGCGGCCACCGCATGTAAGCGTTGATCGAAAAGTGGGCGCTGGCTTAGTCTGACGTCTCAACGTGCCGCGATCCCGCCGCGCGCCCGAACAGACGTGAGACGCATGGCCGATCCCTACAAGGTATTGGGCGTGGCACGCGACGCCAGCCAGGACGACATACGCAAGGCGTATCGCATGGCCGCGAAGGAGACGCATCCCGATCTCAATCCCGGCAAGCCCGAGGCCGAAGAGCGCTTCAAAGCAATCAACGCCGCCTACGACATCATCGGCGACGCCGACAAGCGCAAGCGCTACGATGCCGGCGAGATCGACGAGACGGGGGCCGAGCGCCAGCCGGAGCGGCACTTCTACCGCGAGTACGCCGAAGCAGACCCGAACATACGCTATAGCCAGCGTGGCCCGGGCCGCGGCGATGGCCAGGCAGACTTCGACTACGATATCTTCGCCGATCTCTTTCGAGGGCGCGGCGAACGCGGCGGGTTTCGCATGCCGCCTCACGACGTGCGTTACGCGCTGGAGGTCGACTTTCTCGACGCGGTCAACGGTGCGCGCAAAACGGTGTCGATGCCCGACGGCAAAACGCTCGACATCGCGATCCCGGCGGGGATCAGCGACGGCCAGGTGCTGCGTCTCAAGGGGCAGGGCTTGCCGGGCTCCGAGGGCAAAACCGGGGACGCATACGTCGAGATCTCGGTCAGGCCGCATCCGACTTTCACACGGGACGGCCACGACATCCTGACCATGCTGCCGGTCTCGCTCGGCGAGGCGCTGAACGGAGCGCGCGTGCGCGTCGAGACTGTGGACGGGCCGGTCGATCTGACGGTGCCGAAGGGCGTCAAGGACGGCGCGCACCTGAGGCTGCGCAGCAAAGGTGTTTCGCGCGGCAAGGACGACGGCCGCGGCGACCAGCTGGTCAAGATCCACATCGTGCCGCCCGAGGGAGCCGACGACGCGCTCGCCCAGTTCATGGCCGAGTGGGAAAAGGCGCACCCGCAAAACCCGCGTGGAAGGGAGGCAGCGTGACATGATCCGGGAAGGCGAGCTCATCGCGCAGTTCACATGCCTCGAGCAGCATGTGCTGCTGGCGTGGATCGACGAGGGCGTAATCGCGCCGCACCGCGACGAGAGCGGATATCTGTTCGATCGCATCGATCAGGCGCGTGTGGCGCTGGCGTGCGACCTGCATTATCGCATGGGCCTCGAGCACGCGAGCCTGCCGGTCATCCTGTCGCTGATCGATCAACTGCACGACGCCCGCAACTATCTCAAGGCTCTGACGCGTGCCGTGTCGGAGCAGCCGGACGCGGTGCAGCACGAAATCACTCTCCGCATCTCGGGTCTCCATCGGGGCGAGACCAAATAGAAGCGGGAGCCCGAAGTGGGTTGTCGGCCGCGGGACGTCTTGCGGATAAAAAGCTGATTGCTTCCAAGACCGCGTCCCGGCTCGGGGTGATGCCGGAGGCCTGCTTCCGGCACGACCAGCTCATGTCCGCTCGCGACTGAGCGGGCTGCGAACACCGTAAACGGAGGAACGCGGAGCGGGGATAGGCATTTTAGGGAGCGGCGTTGGGTGCGCGCGCCTTGCTTCGTGCCGCATCGCTGGATGAGGCTGGTCGTCGTTGTGAGGTGTGTCATGACCGGAAATCGTGTGTGCGCTTTCGCTCTGGCGACTGCGGGGGCGCTCATGTGCGCCGCGTCGCCGGCGCTTGCGGCCAAGTACGACGGGCAGTGGAGCATGGTCGCCCGGACAACCCGCGGGCATTGCGGCGTGATCGACATCGGCATGGGCGTGAAGGGCGGCCGCATCTATTCGACCGGGGGTTCCTTTGCCTTCTATGCGATCCGGCTGGGTGGCCGCGTTTCGCCTTCCGGGCGCGTGAACCTCAAGGCCGTGGCTGGCCCGCGCACGGCCAGTGGGACAGGACGGTTCCGGCATTTCGCCGCGAGCGGAACGTGGCACGGCCGCGGGCCGTCGGGGTTGTGCTCCGGCACCTGGAGCGCGACGCGGACTTAAGGGTGCCTCGCGTTGGGTGCGCCGTGGGTGGTGCGCAAGGAGGGCGCATGCACCGAGAGCCGCGCAGACGCGGACGTCTCGCGATTAGCGATCGTTTGCTTCAAAGAGCGTGCCGTGATGTGGGCCCTTTGTTTGCCCGCCTTCGGCAGGACTCCGGGGAGCGGAGCGGCGAAGCCGTATATTTTGAGGGATGCGGCTGGTCTTTGTGCACGCCTTCGGCATGACCGCTCCACCACTGCTATGCGCCACGGCAAAGTGATGCCGGCTTGGCTTCGGCGCGAACGCCTTGGATTGTTATGGGCACGCCTCCGGCGTGACCTCAGCCCGCGGTGACGCCCTCCATCGGTGCGGAACGTCATGCTGAAAGCATGCCTGGGCAAATGGCCGACCATCCCAGCCCGCTCACGTTGGACGCCGAGGCCCATCACGACCTCTGTCCATCCCGCGCGCTTCCAGTCTTTGTTGATGTCGCATTTTTGGGGGACGAACCGGTTTCCACTTCGTCCGGAAAATGCTCCGGCTTGTTGGGTACCAGTCTTGAGGGGAGGCGCAGCTCCCGCTCGCGGGTTCAGGCCGTGCTCGGCAGCGTATCGCGTGGGCTGCTTTCAATGCCACCTTGCGATCTCCTGGTCGTGGTCGTACCCCCGTCGCCGACATGAAAAGCGCTCCTGAACAGCGCTTGACGCCGAGAAGGTTTACGTCCCAATTGATCACCATCGCCTTACATCAGACAGCAGGAGCAATGTATTGATGCTGTACGTAGATATCCCGACACTTCCGGAACTCAAGGCGCTGATTTCAACGCGCGCAGATGCCTGCGTGTCGATCTACGTATCTACGACGCCCCAGACCCAGCACGTCTCCGCCAGCCGCATTGCGTTCGGCAACATGGTCAAGTCGGCTTCAGAGCAGCTTGTGACGGCCGGGTTCGACAAGCGTCGCCGCGCTCTGCTTGAAGCGGAGCTCACCGCTTTGGCCGAAGATGAAGATTTCTGGAGGCTACAGGCCCACAGCCTGGCCGTTCTTGCGACCCCGGATAGCGTGCGTACATTCAGGCTGGCGACCGCGATGACGGACACGGTCCAGGTATCCGACCGCTTCCATTTGAAGCCACTGCTGCGGGCCATCGCGTTCCCACAAACGGCCTTTGTCCTTGCGTTATCTGAAAACGCGGTGCGCCTGATTGAGATCTTTCCGGATTTTCCGCCATCGAATGTGCGTGTGCAGGACCTGCCCAAAAGTGCTTCCGATGCCGTGCGCCGCGCGTCGGTAAACAACCTTACGCAGAACACGCGAATAGCCAACGCCGAAGGGCAAACGGTCCTTCTCCGCCAGTATGCCCGTAAGGTGGACGCGGCCCTACGCGGCGTCCTGTCAGGCCGCGATACACCGCTGATACTTGCTGCGACAGAACCCCTGGGACCGATCTTCCGCAACCTGAACAGCTATCCTGGGATTTTGCGTGAGGCCATCTCAGACAGCCCCGACCGCCTCACCGATGCGGAACTTGCGAGCGCGGCGCGCCCGATCCTTGATGCCCACTACAAAGCGCAGATCGATGGCGCCAAGGCGCTGTATGGAGCCCGTTCGGGCGACCGCCGCGCGACGACCGATATTGGCGAGGCCGCACGGGCGGCCACGAACGGGGCGATCGAGCTCTTGATGGTCGACATCGATCAGATCACACCCGGAACGGTAGGCGACACCAACGGTGCCGTAACCTTCGCGGCCGATGCGGACGCCAGCACCTACGATGTCGTCGACGAGATCGCCGGGAGAGCCATTCTGGCAGGCGCGCGCTTTTTGGGAGTCCGCCGGGCGGACATTCCCGACAACGCGGCGCTGGCCGCAACGCTGCGCTATCCGATCTGATCCCACCTCCGGCTTGGGGTGGGTGGTATATCTATCATGTCGGTCGCCAGGTTCGCGTACTCTACTAGCGTACCACTCACCGGATCACGCTCAGCTACGCTTTCCTACCGCTCTGGGCTGAAAGCCGGCATTCGGCTATCGTGGCTTCGGGCCAGCAGCTGCCGAGATGGCTTTAGAGGCTAGTGCGCCGCAAAAAGGCGCATCGTTTCACTTGCGGACATCGGCGATGACGTGGTGGCCTCAATCCGGCGCGCTAGGCATTCCGCCGCACGCGTCCGGCCGAGAAGCCGCATGCGCATGCGAAATACTAGCAGGATCTGCTCGGCTAGGCTGGCGGTCCGGTGCGGCGGCCGTTGCTGCAATTGACGGACACCGAAAAGCTCGCGGTGCACAGCGCGTTCGAAGGTTGCGATTGAAATTGCCTGATCGGGCGTCGGCGCCTAGGCGGCGCGGCCCGGCCGCTTGGGCTGATCGCGGTAAAGCGCGAGCGCCTCGCGCAGCTTGCCGCCGCAGCGATCGAGGAAATTGCGCGCGTCCTGCAACTCGCAGCCTTCCAGCAGCAGCACGGCGAGCTTCACGCTGCCCTGCGCGCGGATGAGCGCGTTGCGCACCTCGTCGCGGCTGCGGCTCGTGAGACGCAGCAACATCTCTTCCGCGCGCTGCACAAGCTTGGCGTTGGTCGCCTGCACGTCCACCATCAGGCCCTGATAGACGTGGCCGAGCCGGATCATCACCAACGAGGACAGCAGATTGAGCGCGATGCGCTGCGCGGTGCCGGCATTCATCCGGGTCGAGCCGGCGATCGGCTCAGGTCCGGTGTCGAGCAAAACCGGCGCGTCGCTGTCTTCGAGGATCGGCGTCCCGCGATTGTTGGCGATTCCGATGGTGAGCGCGCCCGCGCGTTTCGCCTCACGCAGGCAGGCGAGCGTGAACGGGGTGGTGCCGCTGGCCGCTACCGCGATCAGCACGTCGTCGGGCCCGATATTGTGGCGCGTGGCAAGCTCGCGCGCGTGTTCGATTTCGTCCTCGGCGCCTTCCACCGCCTGCATCATGGCTTCATGGCCGCCCGCGATCAGCAGCAACAGGCGTTCGCGCGGCCAGGAAAAGGTCGGCATCAGTTCGGCGCCGTCCTGCACGGCAAGACGCCCCGACGTGCCGGCGCCGGCATAGATCAGCCGGCCGCGTTCGTGCAGCCGGCCTTCCATGGCGAGCGCGGCTTTCCCAAGTTGCGGGCGCGCGGCGCGCACGGCGGCGACGGCTGCGAACTGCCCCTCGATCATGGCGTCGAGCACGTCGGCCGGCTCCCAGAGGTCGATGCCGGCGTAGCGGGGGCTGGGACGTTCAGTATCCATGCGTTTGCTCTATATAGAGCAAACTATATAGAGCAAACGCCTTGCCGCGTTAATCCTGTTGCCGCGTTAATCCTGTTGTGCGACCGGAGGCTCGATTGTCGGAAAATGCATTGCTTCTGGGGGTAGATGGTGGCGGTACCCGCTGCCGTGCAAGGCTGTGCGACCTTCCTGGCCGTGTGCTGGGCGAGGGGATCGCGGGCCCTGCAAATATCCGATTTGGCCTTGAGGAAAGCTTTGCCGCTGTGCTTGATGCCACCCAGCAATGCTTTGCCGGTGCGGGCCTTTCGCCCGACGCGCTCAAGCGCACTACGGCTTGTCTTGCCGTTGCGGGCGCAAGCGAGCCGGTCGATCTCGCCGCCGCCCGCCAATACCGGCACCCCTTCCACCGAGCGGTGCTGACCACCGACGCGCATGCGGCTTGCGTCGGAGCGCATCAGGGCGGTGACGGCGGCGTGATCATTGTCGGTACCGGCAGCGTCGGCTGGGGCGTGATGGGCGAACGGCAGGTCCGTGTCGGCGGCTGGGGCTTTCCGGTCTCCGACGAAGGCAGCGGCGCGTGGCTCGGCTGTGAGATTCTGCGCCGCACATTATGGGCGTATGACGGGCGCATCGACATGAGAGGCCTGCTGGTCCGGGTGATGCACGAGTTCAACGGCAATCCGCACGCGATCGTGCGTTTTATGGGTCATGCGCGACCGCGCGATTTTGGGCGTTTCGCGCCGTTCGTGGTCGAATTTGCGTCAGAGGACGATGCTATAGCGGTCGAATTGATGCAGCTTGCCGCCGGCCATATCGATGTCATGGCGGCGCGGCTGGAAGAATTGGGCGTCACGCCCATTGCGTTGTCGGGCGGGCTTGCCGCCAGCATGGAAGGCTGGCTCGCGCCCGCGACCCGCGACCGCCTTGTGCCGGCGGCGGGTGACGCCCTGAGCGGGGCTTTGCTGCTGGCGCGCGCCGAGGCGCATTCACCGGCGCCGATTACCTGACGTGCATTGTTTATTGGGTTGATTGATGGGCAGACGCGAAAGCGGAATGGCGAATGAGCTGCGCGAAGCGCCGCAGGCGGTCGCGGGCCAGGAGCGCGTACTGGCGCAGCCGGTGGCGGAGCTTGTGGCGCGGCTGAAAGCGCGGCCGCCGCGCGTGGTGGTCACCTGTGCCCGCGGCTCGTCGGCACATGCCGCGACCTTCGGCAAGCACCTGATCGAACTTGCGCTCGGGATACCAGTGGCGGCCGCGGCCCCGAATATCGCGAGCGTCTATGGGCGTGCGCTCGGGCTTGACGGGCAATTCTTTCTGGCCATCTCGCAATCGGGCCGCAGCGACGATCTGATCGCGCAGGCCAAAAGCGCACGCGGCGCAGGCGCGATCACGGCATGCATCGTGAACGCGCCGGATTCACCGCTCGCCACGCAATGCGAGTTCGTTTTGCCCATGGGTGCCGGCCTGGAAGAAAGCGTCGCGGCCACCAAGAGTTTTGTCGCAACGCTTGCGGCGCTGTCGCGGCTGGTCGGGGTGTGGTCGGACGATAGGGCGCTCGCAAGCGCGGTGAACCGATTGCCCGAACGGTTGGCAAAAGCCACGGCGCTCGACTGGGCCGAGGCGGTCGAGGCTTTGGCCGGCGCGCGCAGCCTTGTCACCATCGGCCGCGGGCCGACGCTTGCGATCGCGCGCGAGGCTGCGCTCAAGCTGAAGGAGATCGGCAATCTGCATGCCGAGCCGTTCAGCGGCGCGGAATTCCTGCATGGGCCGGTCGCGCTCGTGTCGGAGCGTTATCCGATCCTTGTCTTCTTGCCGGCCGATGAAGCCGCCGCCGGCATGGCGGGGCTGGTCTCCGACCTGCGCGGCAAGGGCGCGCGTGTGCTGGTGGCCGGGCCGGGAGATCCGGCTCCGGGAAAACTCGCGGCGTTGAGCCCGGATCATCCGGCGACCGACGCGATCTGCCTGATCCAGAGTTTTTATGCGATGGTCGTGCGCTTGGCCGACCGGCTCGGCACCGATGCCGACCGGCCGCGGCATCTGCGGAAAGTGACGCGCACGCAATGACATCATCGAAACGGCACGCCATCGCCGCCGACTTTGTGTTCGACGGCGCAAATCTGCATCGCGACCAAGCGGTGCTGGTGGGCGGCGCGCGCGTTTCCGGGATCGTGCCGCGCGACCGCGTGCCCGCCGGCACGGACGTGCATACGCTTCCCGGCGGCGCCTGGCTCGCGCCCGGCTTCATCGACGTGCAGGTCAATGGCGGCGGCGATGTGCTGTTCAACAACCAGCCCGACGCCGCCGCGATTGCCACCATCGTTGCCGCGCATCGTAAATCCGGCACGACCTCGCTGCTGCCGACTTTCATCACCGATACGCGCGACAAGATGAAGACCGCCATCGACGCCGTGCGCAAGGCCTCCGATCACCCGGGCGTGCTTGGCATCCATCTGGAAGGGCCGTTCCTGTCGCCGGAGAAGCCGGGCGTGCATCGGCGCGATTTTATCCGCCAGCCCGACGCCGAAGACTTCAAGCTGCTGACGTCGCTGGGCCGCGGCGTCATGCTGGTGACGCTTGCGCCGGAGGTGCAGCCCAAGGGCTTTATCGCGCAACTCGCCAGATCCGGCATCCGGGTCTCGCTCGGTCATTCGGCCGCGACCTATGAACAGACGAAAGACGCGATCGCGCAAGGGCTGACCGGCTTCACGCATCTGTTCAACGCCATGCCGCCCTTGTCCGCCCGCGCGCCGGGACCGGTGGGTGCCGCACTGGAAAGTCCCGACGTGTTTTTCGGCGTCATCGTGGACGGCCTGCATGTCGACCCGGCCATGCTGCGCATCGCTTTGTCCGGGCGCGCGCATCCGATGCTGGTGACCGACGCCATGGCGTCGGTCGGCGGGACGCGGTCGAGCTTTGAGCTTTACGGCGAGACCATCGAAGTGGTGAACGGCCGCTGCACGCGCAAGGACGGGGCGCTTGCCGGCTCGGCCATCGACATGGCGACTGCGATCCGCAATTGTGTCGATCTCCTGCAAATCCCGCTGGAACGGGCGCTCTCGCTGGCATCCGCGAATCCCGCCGCCTTTCTCGGGCGTTCGGACCTTGGCCATATCACGCCCGGCCGCCGCGCCGATCTTGTGGCGCTGGAGCCTCGCAAGGTGCAGGTGCTTGAAACCTGGGTCGCGGGCATGCGAAGTGACGCCCACGCCGGGATTCTGCGTTGAGCGAAAAACGGCCCCTGATCGCGCTGACCGGTGCGACCGGCTTTACCGGCCGGCGCCTCCTGGAGGAATTGCCGAAACAGGGCTTCCGGGTGCGCGTCCTGCTGCGCCGTCCGACCGAGTTGCCATCCGGCTCGGCGAGTGGCGTGAGCGCTGGCGGGGTGAGCACCTCTTCGCAATGATTCCCGCCGCGTCAGAAGCCCGGCAGCTTCTGGATTGACTAGGTGATGCACTCGATGCAGGCCGGCGCCAATTGATCACCTGCATTCCTCGGCCGGACATTGCAGCATCGGCGTCAGTTTGCCGGGCCGTCGCCGAGCCGCGTGGGTTCGGTGACATCGAAGAAATCGTAGATACTGGAATAGTCAGGAAAGGCGAATGTCCGGTCTGGCAGGCGGCCATAGCCCGTGCCGAAATACTTGTCGAACAGGAGCCGGAACGTGTTCACCGGCGTTATATCCTGATAGAGCGTCGAGTAGTCGCCGTCGGGAAAATAATAGGCATTGAGGATGCCCGTTTTAACGGCGAGTTGTTCGGGCGTGGCCTTCCTCCACGACCGGTTGCCTGTTCGGTATGCCTCGGGGTAGGGGCCTTCATCCGCTTGCAGAATGATGATGGGCTTTATCGGCAGCGCCAACAGGTGGTCGACGATGTCGCCAATCAAGCTGTTGGCGTAGAGCAACTGCCCGACGTAACCCCCTATCTTGCCGCGCGACCGCACCTCCTCGGGAGGCATGCAGCGGCCGTCGGCGGCGAAGACATAGGGTTCGTGCGGAAGGAGGACATGCACGAAGGTGAAGGTTGGCTCGGGGCGCTCGCTGATGGCTTTCACCTCCGCGAACTGCAACGGTACGCGCCGGCATTGGCCGTTGTCCCAGTCTGTCATACCAGCGATACCGATACCGGGTGCGACGGCGTCGAGCATTTTCGGCACGATCGTCCGCCGTAGGTAGAGCCAGGCAAACTCGCTGAAGCCGAAGCTGTAGCTCTCATCGGCAGCAGTGTTGTGCTGTGTCGGCGCCCACCAGCTCCCGATCTGGACGAAGCGATAGCCTCTTGATTTGAGGAAGTTCCCGACGCGGTGGTTTTTCAGCATGTCGTATATGGGATGCCATTCGTTCCGTTGGGCGAGTGGATCCGCGGCGAGGAAATCCACATAGTCCATATGAAAGGTGGAGGCGAGGGAGGGGGCGGTTTTCGGGTAGTTCGCGTGGCTCCCCAACGCGACGTAGAAGCCCTTTGCACGCAATGACTCCAGGAAGGGACGGTTGTCGACGTCATAGACCCGCGCCAGCGTCTGTTGCGAGCCATACCGATCGAAGATGAAATAGTAGATGTCGGGCGTCGAGGCGGACGCCGGTGCGGCAACGGCTCCTTGAGGCACGGAGATCGACGAGGCCGGCGTCGACGCTGCGGCAACCGTGGATCTTTGCAGCCCCATTGTCGCGAGGGTGTAGGACGCGGCACTCCACGCGGGCGTCATGAGGAGAACGAGAGCAATCCCGTTGAGAAGCGCGTTCGGCAGGGTCAAGTCGAAGCGGACGCGCATGACCAGGATGGCGAGCAGGCCGACCACGATCAGCATCAGAGGCACCGCTGCCGTCGTTGGTACGATACCGCCGAGCAGCGCGTTTAAGCGAGCGAACAGGTCGGTATGATAGAGCACACCGACAAGGACAATGCTGGCGAGAACGGCAGCACGCTGCCCGAAGTCGCGCAGCAAAAGCCCGATCGTCACGAAAAGTAATGCCGCCGAACCGACGACGGTGATCAGCGTCGGTGCAACGTCGCGGAATGATGTTTCCCTCAGGTTCGACGTGTAGAGGGCGAGAACCGAGGCGGCGGAGAAGAGAAATGGATGGAGCGGCCACACCGCTGGGCCCCAATGTGAGGTCGTCGGTGTTGCGGCTTCGGACTTGACCTTACCGGACCCGGCCGTGCCGGTGTCCTCATGCTCTTGTCTCATACTCGTCCTCGCAGCCGCAATCGCTGCGTCGCAGCGGTGTTCGTCCAGGATACGCGCAGGACAAAATTAAACCATTTGTGACGGTTATATGAACCCTTCGTGTCTCTCAGACGTTTGTCTCCCAGACGTTCCATTCTCGGCTCGAGAGGGATGCCCGACCGTGTTGGTGCATGAGGATATTGATTATGGGTGTGCAGGTGTTTCGGACGGCCATGGCCGTAGTCTTCCTTGGCATTTTTGCGGGTTCTGCGTATGCCTACCTCGATCCGGGCACCGGAAGCATGATCCTGCAGGTGCTGTTGGGTGGAATTGCCGGACTTTTGCTGGCGGGTAAGCTTTACTGGCACAAGTTCCTTTCGCGTTTTGGGTTCGAGAAGGACCCAGATTGTGCACTTGCAGCAAATCAACAGTCGGAGACGCGCCCTGATGCGCCAAGCCGACCCTGACCGCATGCCCCCAGTTTCCTCCCATCGGCTGCCTCGGACGATACTTCGTCGCGGCGCGAGCAGGGTTCCTCCCGAGATCGAAACTGTGCCGTCTTCTATCGTGACGGACGCGTTTTTTGCGCCATCGGCGCTCAGACACTCCGCAACTGGGAGCAGCTGAGCGCAACAACCTTCCTTCCGCTCGACGCCAAAGCTCCGGTCGCCGCGGACTAGGTGGACGTGCCGGCGGCCCCTGCCGCCGTCGTCATTATTGACGCGGACGAACCAGTGTCATCCGAGCCCGCCTTGGCGGCGGGCTTAACGCTGTAGGTCGGGGGCCCATTTTTTGACCGCGCCGCGCATGCCCGTCTTGGGTCAAAAGCTGACTCTCGGCGAGCGTGATAACTAAACCAACCTTGACTGCTCCACGGCCGCGGCAATGAAGCTCTTGAAGAGCGGGTGCGGCTCGAAGGGGCGGCTCTTTAATTCCGGGTGGAACTGGACGCCGATGAACCACGGGTGATCCGGATACTCGACCGTCTCCGGCAGCAGCCCGTCGGGTGAGAGGCCGGCGAAGCGCAGGCCGGCGGCTTCGAGCCGTTCGCGATAGTCCGTATTCACCTCGTAGCGGTGGCGGTGGCGCTCGGAGATCTCCGTCGATCCGTAGATCTCTGCGATGCGCGTGTCGCGGCCGAGTGCAGCCTGGTAGGCGCCGAGGCGCATGGTGCCGCCCAGGTCGCCGTCCTGCCTGCGGCTCTCGAGCTCGTTGCCCTTCATCCATTCGGTCATCAGGCCGACGACCGGCTCGTCGGTTGAGCCGAACTCCGTTGAGCCCGCGCCCGCGATGCCGCACAGGTTTCTCGCTGCTTCGAGCGTCGCCATCTGCATGCCGAAACAGATGCCGAAGTAGGGCACGTTACGCTCGCGCGCGAACTTGGCGGCGAGGATCTTGCCTTCCGAGCCGCGCTCGCCGAAGCCGCCCGGCACGAGGATGCCGTTGACGCCTTCGAGATAGGGGGCCGGATCCTCGCGCTCGAAGATCTCGCTCTCGATCCATTCGAGGTTGACCTTGACGCGATTGGCGATGCCGCCGTGCACAAGCGCCTCGATCAGCGATTTGTAGGCGTCCTTGAGGCCGGTGTACTTGCCGACGACGGCGATCGTCACCTCGCCTTCGGGGGAGGAGACGTTGCGCGAGATGGTCTCCCAGCGGGAGAGATCCGGGCGCGGGGCCCCTGTGATGCCGAAGGCGGCGAGCACCTCGTCGTCGAGGCCCTCGCGGTGATAGGCGAGCGGCACGTCGTAGATGGAGGCCACGTCGAGCGCCTGGATGACGGCTTCCTCGCGCACGTTGCAGAAGAGCGCGATCTTCTTGCGCTCGCCCTTCGGGATGTCGCGGTCGGAGCGGCAGAGCAGGATGTCGGGCTGGATGCCGATCGAGCGCAGCTCCTTCACCGAGTGCTGCGTGGGCTTGGTCTTGAGCTCGCCCGCGGACGGGATGTAGGGCAGCAGCGTCAGGTGGATGAAGATCGACGAATGCCTCGGCAACTCGTTGCCGAGCTGGCGGATGGCCTCGAAGAACGGCAGGCCCTCGATGTCGCCCACGGTGCCGCCGATCTCGACGAGCACGAAGTCGACGTCTTCGTTGCCGGAAGTGACGAACTGCTTGATGGCGTCTGTGACGTGCGGAATCACCTGCACGGTGCCGCCCAGGTAGTCGCCACGGCGCTCGCGCGCCAGGATGTCCTGGTAGAGGCGGCCGGTGGTGATGTTGTCGGACTTCTTCGCCGGCACGCCGGTGAAGCGCTCGTAGTGGCCGAGGTCCAGGTCCGTCTCGGCGCCGTCGTCCGTCACGAACACCTCACCGTGCTGGTAAGGGCTCATCGTGCCGGGGTCGACGTTCAGGTAAGGATCCAGCTTGCGCAGGCGGACGGAGTAGCCGCGTGCCTGCAGAAGCGCGCCAAGGGCGGCGGAAGCGAGACCTTTTCCGAGGGAGGAGACCACGCCACCGGTAATGAAGATGTACCGTTGCATGGGCTTTAACATTACAGCCGTAGGGGCGTGATTCGAAGTGGTTTTCTTGTCTCATCCACGGCGGCCTTGAAGTGGGCCGGATTGGATGCGTGACGTGACGGTCCGTTAACTGCAAAGCCTCAGCTGCACTGGGGCGGTGCGGCGGGGTCGGACGGCGGGGGCGCGGACTGGTCCTGGTCGAGTTCGGCACGCAGCTGATCGAAGCTCTGGCGGGCGTTCTGATAGCTCGGGTCGGGCGGGCTCTTGGTATAGGAGACGTCGGCGGTCATCACCGCGTAGGCCAGCGTCTTGGAGCCGGAGGCGCCACCCGGCGTTCTCGGGCCGGGCTTGAAATCCTCGCAGTGGGTCGCGTGGTTGACGCTGTCGATCTTGAAATAGCCGAGGTGGTTTTCCTTGCCGATCTCGGCGGCGCGGGTGGCGGCGATCTTCTCCATGCGCTCGTGCGGCGTGTTCGGCGGGCCCTTGACCTCGATGCGGTAGCGGTCGGGGCCGATCTGGCTTTCGGTGTAGCCGGAGGGGGCGATGGCGTTGCCGCGCTGATAGGGCAGCGGGCCGGACGACAAGGCTCCGATGCCTCCGCCTGCCGAGCAGCCGGCCAGAAGAAGCACGGCCGCTGTCATGGCGGCGGGGCCGAATGGGCGCACGCTAAGGCGAGGCATGTCTCGGCAAGGGCCGTTTCTGTGAGGCATGTTTCGGAAATGCATGGGCGCGCTTCTCCGCTCCTGGACGCGGCCACGATAGCAAAGCGTGAGCCTGCGGACAGTTGCGCGCGCGCCACATCCTCAGGTGAGAGGCCGAGTGTCCCGTTATCGGAGCTTGTCGAGGATGCCGCCGCGGGGTGCGCCGTCACTCGGTGCGGCCGGGGCCGCGGGCTGGCCTTCCTGCGCGGGTGCTGCGGGGGCCGTAGTCGACGAGGCCGGCGCGTCGAAGTGCGAGCCGACGGGCGAGGTGCGCTTCGACACCAGCGTCAGCGCGATGCTGGTCAGGAAGAAGCAGGCGGCCAGAATCGCCGTGGTGCGGGTCAAGAGGTTCGCCGTGCCGCGGCCGGTCAGGAAGCCGCCGGCACCGCCGCCGCCGCCGATGCCGAGCGCGCCGCCTTCGGAGCGCTGCCAGAGCACGACCGCCACCAGTGCGGCCGCAACCATGATGTGAAGGACGAGAAGAACCGTCGTCATAGAAGCGAAAACTCCATGCTCTCCGGAAGCCGGTGCCGGGAGCGTGTTAAGGGGATTACCGGGGCTTCTACACCAGCCGCGGCGCGAGGGCTAGGGGCTCCGGGGTATCTTTGAATTCCTGACGCTTTTGTTGCCAAGAGCGGCTAGCGCTGCCCGGCCTGCCGGTTTTTGGCGGCGAGGGCAGCCTTCACGTCCTTGCGGATCGGCGGCGGGATCGAGCTCGCGACGCCGGCGGGCTTCGGCAGCTCTTTGATCTGCGGGCGCGCGGTAAGCTGCTCGCCGCAGCGGAAGCTCAGCTGCTCCTCGACCGCGATCAGCCGCTTGATCTTGTCCAGGCGGTCGGGCGCCAGGTTGGTCTTGGCCCACTCGGGGCCGCGGCTCATGTCGGATTTGGCGCCGGCGGCGACGAGGCTCGTATGCTCCGTCTTGAGCGCGGTGCAGGCTTCCGGATCGAGCGGGGCGGCAAGGGCGGTCGGGGTGGCGAGGCTCAGCATCGCCGCGGGCAGGAGTGCAGCCGCCGGGACGCGCCGTGCCAGGCTCCGTTCCGTGTCCCGCTTCTGCCTCATCGTCATGGCTGCTCCGGTGCCGCCCACGCCCGTGCTCCTTGTTTTGTGGACAGCTTCTACAGCGCGGCGCGCACGATGGCCAGAAAGTCCTCGGCCCTGAGGCTGCCGCCGCCAACGAGTGCACCGTTGACGTCCGTCAGCGCGAGAAGCTCGCGGGCGTTGGCCGGTTTGACCGAGCCGCCGTAGAGGATGCGCACGCCTTGGCCTGCTGCGCCGAAGCGCTCGACGAGATAGGCGCGGATCGCGGCGTGGACCTCGACGACGTCGTCGGTGCTCGGCGTCAGCCCGGTGCCGATGGCCCAGACAGGTTCATAGGCGATCACGGAGTTGGTGGGGTCCACCGCGTCGGGGAGCGAGCCTGCAAGCTGGCGGCGCACGACGGTGAGGGTCAGGCCGGCCTCGCGCTCGCCGCGGGTCTCGCCGATGCAGACAATGGCGGTGAGACCGGCGCGGTGGGCAGCGGAGGCTTTGCTGCGCACGATGCGGTCCAGCTCGCCGTGGTCGGCGCGGCGCTCGGAATGGCCGACGATGACGGCGGAGGCGCCAGCGTCCTTCACCATCTCGGCGGCGATATCGCCGGTGTGAGCCCCCGCGGCGGCCCAGTGGCAGTCCTGGGCGCCGACGGCGAGCGGCGAGCCTTTCGCAAGGCCCGCAAGCTGCGCCAGGAGGGTGGCGGGCGGGCAGATCATGACCTCAGCCGCATTTCCCCCTAGGGACGGGAGCGTATCGCGTACGGCCGTGGCCTCAGCCAGCGCGGCGGCCAGCCCGTTCATTTTCCAGTTGCCGGCGATCAGGGGGCGAATGGGAGCATTGGTCATGCGCGCGGCTCTTGCCTCATCCGGTTTTGTGTTTCCTCATAAATCCAGCGTCCGGGGCCACCCTAAGCGGCCCCGATGGTCCGAGGAGCGGCCTGGATTAACTAATTTTCAGCTCCGCAGCACCGGTCTTGCATTCACGGGCGTGCTGGGCTTCATATCACTCCGACACCTCCCGTCATGGACGGGTTCATCCTTTTCTACAAGCGGTGGCGGCGCAAACGTCTCAGGCGCCAGCCGACCCGCGCTTAACAGGAAGATGCTTCTCGATGCTCGACGCCATGCGACGCGGCGCCCAAGGGTGGGTGGCCAAGTTTCTGTTCGCCATTCTGATCGTCAGCTTCGGCGTTTTCTGGAACGTTTCTGATGTGTTCCGTGGTGCTGGGCGCGGTTCGGTAGCAACAGTCGGCGACACCGATATCACGGTCACGGAATTCCAGCGCGCGTTCCAGAACACGATCCGCGGCATCAGTCTGCAGGACGGCGGCCGGCTCACCACCGAGCAGGCGCTCATGTTGCGTCTCGATCGCCAGGCGCTCGACCAGCTCATCGCGCAGGCGGCGGTCAAGACGCACGCGGAGCGGCTCGGGCTTGCTCTTTCTGACGAGGCGCTCGCGGAGGGTGTGCGCAACGACCCGAACTTCCACGGACCGGACGGCAAGTTCTCGCGCCTCGGGTTCGACGGGCTGCTGCGCCAGCTCAATCTCACCGAGCAGGACTTCCTCGTCATCCGCCGCGATGACGAGTTGCGCGGGCAGATCTCGGATGCGCTGACCTCTTCCGTCGTGGTGCCGCAGCCGATGGTTGAGGACCTGCATGCCTGGCGCGACGAGACGCGCACCATCGAGCTGGTGCAGATCGATCCCAAGAAGGTGTCCGTCGCCGAGCCCGACGAAGCAAAGCTCAAGGAAACGTACGAGGCGCAGAAAGACACCTTGATGACGCCGGAGTACCGCAAGGTGGCGCTGCTCATTCTCTCGGCGGATGCGCTGAAGTCCGAGGTACAGCTCACCGACGACGAGCTCAAGACGTACTACACCGATCACAAGGCGACCTACGACAAGCCTGAGCGTCGGCGTCTGCAGCAGATCGCGTTCAAGGACAAGGCGACCGCGGAAGCCGCGCGCCGCGAAATCGTCGAGGGCAAGAAGAACTTTCTCGACGTCGCCAAGGCGCAGGGCGCGACAGAGAACGACGTCAACCTCGGCTTGGTGACGAAGGCGCAGCTTATCGATCCCGCGATCGCGGACGCGGCCTTCAGCCTCGAACGCGACGCACTTTCGGAGCCCATCGAGGGGCGTTTCGCGACGGTGCTCGTGCGCGCGGTGGAGATCGACGCCGGCAAGGAGAGCACGTTCGAGGAGGTCAAGGATCAGGTGCGTGATGCGCTGGGTCGGCAGCGAGCCGAAAGCCTGATCCAGGAGCGCTACGATCTGATCGAGGAAGGGCGCAACGCCGGCAAGACGCTCAAGGAGATCGCCGAGGAGCAGAAGCTCAAGTTCTACGACGTGGAAGCGGTCGACAAGGACAACAAGACCCCCGACGACAAGACGGCGCTCGACGTTCCGGATGCGGCCGTCGTGCTGAAGGAGGTTTTTGCGACCGGCGTCGGCCTGCAGCCCGATGCGGTCGAGCTGCCGGGATCGGCCTATGCGTGGTTCGACGTGCTCTCGGTGATCGAGCGCAAGCAGAAGCCGTTCGAAGAGGTCAAGGACCAGGTCAAGGCGCTCTATACCGAGAAAGAAACGGCGCGGTTGCTCAACGAGCTGGCGCAGAAGCTTGTCGATCGTCTCAAGGCCGGCGAGGCTTTCGCCAAGATCGCCGAGGAAGCCGGCGGCACGCCCGACGTCGTGGAGCAGATCAAGCGCAACACCTCGCCGCCCGGCCTCACGACAGAGGGTGTGAAGCAGGCGTTCGCGCTTGCCAAGGGCGGGGCCGGCTATGCCGATACCCCTGATCAAGCCAGCCGCGTCGTGTTCCAGGTGAAGGAGATCTTCGCGGCGCCAGCGGCCAGCAAGGAGCAGATCGACAAGCTCAGGGAAGAGCTCTCGTCGCAGATCGCCAACGACGATCTCATCGCCTACGTCGAGGCGCTCAAGCAGGGCCTCAAGGTGCGCGTCAACGAGGCGGAGCTCGCCCGCGCGACGGGTGCCTCCGAGAGCGCCGACCAGTAAGGAGCCGCATTCCTTTGAGCACGCTCTCTCAGAAGGCTCCCCAGCAGGGTCTCGGCTTCGAGGCGTTTCCGTCTCGCGATGCCTTCGCCAAGCGCTATCGCGCCGGGGAGCCGCAGGTGGTGTGGACGCGGCTTGTCGCCGATCTCGAGACGCCGGTGTCAGTCTATCTCAAGCTGGCGATGGGCAAGCCGTATTCGTTCCTGCTCGAATCCGTTGAGGGCGGCGCCTCGCGCGGGCGCTACTCGGTGATCGGCTTCGCGCCGGACCTCGTGTGGCGTGCGAGCGGAGACAAAGCCGAGATCAACCGCGATCCGGCGAAGAAGCCGAAGGCGTTCAAGGCGGATTCGCAGCCGACGCTGGCTTCGCTCAGAGAGCTGCTCGCGCAATCGCGGCTCAGGCTGCCGGACGAGCTGCCGCCAATGGCCGCGGGCGTGTTCGGCTATATGGGCTACGACACGGTGCGGCTCATCGAGACGTTGCCGAATGTGAAGCCGGACGATCTCGGCGTGCCGGACTCGGTGCTCGTGCGCCCGACGGTGATCGTGATCTTCGACTCTGTGAAGGACGAGATCAGTCTCGTGACGCCGGTGCGGCCCGAGAAGAAGGTCGACGCCGAAAAGGCCCACAAGGCGGCGCTGAAGCGGCTCAAGGATGCGGTCCGAGCGCTCGACAAGCCGGTTCCGCATACGTCGACTGCGCACGCGTCGAAGGCGCTGGCGCTACCCGAGCCGCGCTCCAACACGACGCCGCGCGAGTACATGAAGATGGTAGAGCGCGCGAAGGAGTACATCCGCGCTGGCGATATCTTCCAGGTGGTGCTGTCGCAGCGCTTCTCGGCGCCGTTCGCGTTGCCGCCGTTCGCGCTCTATCGGGCGCTGCGTCGCACGAACCCGTCGCCATTCCTGTTCCACCTCGATCTCGGCGGCTTCGCGCTCGTCGGCTCGTCGCCCGAGATCCTGGTGCGCGTACGCGACGGCGAGGTGACGATCCGGCCGATCGCCGGGACCGCGCCGCGCGGTGCGACAGAGACGGAAGACAAGGCGCTGGCGGATGCGCTGATCCGCGATCCCAAGGAGCGCAGCGAGCATCTGATGCTGCTCGATCTCGGGCGCAATGACGTGGGGCGCGTGGCGGAGGTCGGCTCGGTCGAGGTGACGCAGCGCTTCGTCATCGAGCGCTACAGCCACGTGATGCACATCGTCTCGAATGTCGTCGGGCGGCTCTCTGAGAAGCGCGATACGATCGATGCGCTGATGGCGGGTTTCCCGGCCGGCACCGTGTCGGGCGCGCCCAAGGTGCGCTCGATGGAGATCATCGACGAGCTCGAGAAATCCAAGCGCGGGCCCTATGCCGGCTGCGTCGGCTATTTCACGGCCGACGGCGAGATGGACACCTGCATCGTCTTACGTACGGCGCTGGTCAAGGACGGGCAGCTCACCGTGCAGGCGGGGGCCGGCATCGTCTACGACAGCGTGCCGGAAAAAGAGCAGCAGGAGTGCATCAACAAAGCCAAGGCCGTCGTGCGCGCGGCCGAGGAAGCGGTGCGGTTCGCGGCGCGTGGGGGAAAGAAGGGGCGTTGAGGCGTGCCGGGTTGAGGTTGTGCACACCGGCCGCGTCTGCTTACGATTGTTCGCAGGCGGCGCGCGTGGTCAACGCGTGACTCACTGCCCGATGGAACGCGTGGGCTTCAGCCTCAACCTTTAGCCCATCGCAACGCGGGGAGCGCCCGGCGCTCGCTTGGTCCGATCGAGGTAGAGCGTGGCGAGCGCGAATAGAATCCAACCACCGTTGAAAACCACGCCGGCCGCGAGCATCCACTCGCCCGGGATGGGGCCCACGGCAGCACGCCCGAACAACTCGTCGAAGCTTGCAATCGGCACCGGGTGAATTGCAATTTTTCCTAGATAGGTCAGCCCCTGGATCCCTAAAATCCAAATGTAATTGCGGCGCAATCTGCGCCCAATGGCGCGCAAAATGGAGATGTGGTAGCGCGGATCGCAATAGTCGTTCGCCAGGACCAAGTGCCAGTCATTACGGGCTTTCACATCCTCTCCGCGCAGCATGGGGGCGTAGAAATATGTCTCCATCCACCGTGCCCGTGCGCGCCAAACATTGAAGTAGCGATAGCGACGCGCCTCGAACACCAAAAACACGACGATCAGGATGCCGACCAGAAGCAGCGGCAACGGCGAGGCTTCGGGGCTCGAGAACGTGACTGAGATGGCAATGCCCAACGCGACGACAGCCCAGTTCGTCGTATTGTCGAGGCGCGTCCGCCAGATCGTGCTGCGGTACACCTCGCCGCGATAAAGATGAGCCAAGGCGCCCAGTTCCGCGGAGTTAAACTCGTGCGGAAGGGAAATTGATCCGGTGGCGGTCATGGCTGGCTCCTGTCGCTGCGCAGTCGCGGCGCGAGGGGTGGCCTAGCGGGCGCAATCTACTTTCGGCCCCCGAAAGCTTAGATCCCAAACCGCGACCAGCCAAGTGTCGTCGCCTGCTTTTGGCCCTCGGGTGGGCTCGGTCGACGGCCGGCGATGAGCGCCTTTGCGCACGGCGCAGAGTTCGCCCTCGCAGGTACACCCCCTAGTGGGCTAGCAGCGGCTGCAGGGCTTTGGTGATATAATTGTTGCCTGCGAGAACGTTGCCGCTCTCGAGCGCCTTGTCGCTGCCGTCGGGGTCGGTGACGAGGCCGCCAGCTTCGCGCACGAGCACGATGCCGGCCGCGAGATCCCAAGGCTTCAAGCCGCGCTCCCAGTATCCGTCGTAGCGGCCGGCGGCGATGTAGGCGAGATCGAGCGCGGCAGAGCCCGAGCGGCGCAGGCCCGCGACCTCCATCATCACGGTTTTCATTTCGTCCAGGAAGCGCGGATGGCCAGGGCGGCCACGATGCGGGATGCCGGTCACGACCACGGCGTCGGCGAGCGTGCGGCGCGCGGCGACGCGCAGGCGGCGCTTGTCATTGAGATACGCGCCCTTGCCCTTCTCGGCGGTGAACAGCTCGTCGGTGGCGGGATTGTAGATCACGCCGGCAACCAGCACGCCGTCGCGCTCGAGCCCGATGGAGATCGCGAAATGCGGGATGCCGTGCAGGAAGTTCGTCGTGCCGTCGAGCGGATCGACGATCCAGCGGTGGGTTTTGTCCACGCCCTCGATCTCGCCGCGCTCCTCCATCAGGAAGCCATAGCCGGGACGCGCTTTCGACAGCTCTTTGAAGATGACCTCCTCGGCGCGCAAGTCGGCGGCCGAGACGAAGTTCGCCGGGCCTTTGACTGAGACCTGCAGCTGCTCGACCTCGCCGAAGTCACGCGCGAGCGAGCGGCCCGCCTTGCGCGCGGCGGCGATCATGACGTTCATCAGGGCGGAAGCGGGCATGGAGGGTGTGACTTTTAAGACGGGGCGCACGAGCGCGGGACTGGCTCGGCGAGGCTCTGAAGGTTTCCTGCCGTAACGTCAACCCCTTTCGGGGCAACGCGGTTAGGGCATTGCCATAACCTGCCGCTTCTCGCGCCATTCGGTCGCGGCAGCCTCAGCCTTGGTGCGGTCGGCGTCGGGCAGGGCGGCCACGTAGAGGTCGAGCTTGTCGTCGGTGACGCCGGCGGCCTTGGCGATCATGCGCCATTTGGCAGCCTCGACGGCATTGGCTTCGACGCCGACGCCTTGGGCATAGAGGTGGCCGAGGCGGTTCTGCGCGCCGGCGACGCCCTGGTTGGCGGCAGACTGCAGGTAGCTGACGGCCTTGCCCTCATCCGCCTTGAGGCCGCGGCCCTGCAGCAGCAACACGGCGTAATCATACTGGGCGGCGGGCAGGCCGGCTTCCGCGGCTTTGGCGCTCCAGCGGGCTGCTTCGAGGGCGTCGTTGGGGACGCCGTTGCCTTCGAGATAGAGCGCTGCGAGGTCGTACTGGGCCGACGCGACGCCCTTCTCGGCCGCGTAGCGGATGTGCTGGGCGGCACGGTAGGGGTTCTCGGGTTTGCCGGTGCCGCGCAGGAACATGAGGCCCAGATTGTAATTGGCCAGGGGATCGCCGGTGGCGGCGGCCTTCTCGAACATCTCGGCGGCGAGGTTTATGTCCTTCGTGACGCCTCGGCCCTCGGCCAGCATGGTGCCGAGTGCGAGCGTTCCGGGAACGTCGCCCAGCTCGGCGGCGCGTGCGTACCACCGGGCGGCGGTGCCTTCGTCCTTCGGCACGCCGAGGCCGTCGGCGTAGATGCGGCCGATCAGGGTGTGGGCCTGCGGGTCGTCGCGACGGGCGGCCTTCTCGGCCAGCTCGAGCGCGGTCAGATATTTGCCCTGGTCGAACGCGGCGTAGGCGGGATCGTCTGTAGGGAGGCTCGCGGCCTTGGCGGGTATCTCCGCCGGCTGCTCGGATTGCGTAGGCTCCGAGCTTCCGAACTGCGGCAGGTAGGGTGTCAGCATGCCGGTCGCCACCAGGGCTCCGAGGGCGCCGAGCGCAATGCCGGCGGATCCAAGAACAATCAGATTGATCGAGCGCACGGGGAGGCTCCTCAGGCTGCGTCGGCGCGGGCCTCGAGCGCTGCGACAAACGCGGCAGCCCAGGCTGCGTCACCGGCCTCGGGTGGAGCAGGCGGCAGGCGCACGGCGATGAAGTCGGCGCCGTTGCGGACGAGATCGGCGGCCTCGGCGGGTGTTTCGACGTCGAAGGCGACGACCGGCACGACGAAGACCTCGGACCACCAGGCGACAAGCTCGTGCTGCGCTTCGGCGGCGGTTGGGTCGTCGCTTGTGTCCGGCAGGCGGCTGAAGGCAACGTAGTCTGCGGCTTCGTCGCCAAGCGTCATGGCGTCATGGCGCGAGACGCCAGCGTCGGCGCCGACAATGGCGTCAGAGCCAAGAGCGGCGCGGGCGGCCTCGTAGGCGTCCTCGATCTCGGGGCGCCAGCTCAGGTGCACGCCATCGGCACCGAGCGCACGCGCTGCTTCGATGTCGTCGGAGATCAGGACGGCGATGTTCTTTGTCTGAGCCTTCTCGACGAGGGGGCGCGCGGCGGCGACGTCGATACTGGCGCCTTTCGGTGTCGTCAGAATCAGGGTTGCGGCGCTGGTTGCCTCCAGGACCGCGGCGATGCGCGTGTGCCAGCCCGCGTCGTCCGCAGTGGCGGCGGCGATCAGGCAAAGACGTGGCTCCGACTGTGCCTCGGTCATGATCCTTCGGTCGATCTCCCGCCGGGAAAATTAAAGTCCTAGTGTATCGGGCGAGCGTATCCGGCTCAATTCGGGCGGAAAAGAGACTCGCGGCCTCGATGTGGTGCATTAGCCGTTGGAATAGCAGACACTTGCGGTCTTAACCCTATCGCATCGCGCCCCTAACCGGTATCGTTCCAGCGCGCGAATCCCAATACTCGCATGAGCTGCGGGCTTGAAATCGCCATGCTGTCCCGGCAAGTCTCGGCCATTGTTGAGACTGCGGCCAATTGATTGAAAGGGTGCTGCGTCCCGCTTTGACGGAGAGACTGATGCCCACCACGACTTTCAAATGTCTCGCCTCCGCCACGGCCTCGGTTGTCGTGCTCGCCGCCACCGCTTCGGGACTTGCGGCGCAAACCGCAACACCGCCGACAGGCACCTCCCCCGTTGAGACCACCGGGGCCATCCCGGACAAGCCTGCGACGCCCGCCGCAACACCCTCTACTGAGGCTCAGCCCAAAACCGAAACTCCGGCGGCTCCGGCTCAGCAAGATGCCAAGCCGGCGGAGAAGACTCCGGCCGATGCCGTGGCGAATGCCGTCACGCCGACGCCGCCTGCAAACAATGCCGAGACCAAGAGCGAGCCCGCCAAGCAAGAGCCTGCCGCTGGGGCGGGCGCGGCTGCGCCTGCACCCGCGCCTGCGGCAGATTCGGCTGCGAGCTCTGCGCCGGACGCGGGCGCGACACCGCCTGCTGCCGCTGCGGCTCAGCCGCCAGCCGCTCCGCCCGTCGATCCCGTGATCGGGGCCGTGCGCACTTGGCTCGGCAACTCCGCCAACGCCGGCAAGGCGTACAAGGATGATGCGGCGGCGGCCGTCGCGTTCTACGGCGCGCGCACCGAGGGGCCGATCTGGGTCGAGGCTTCGGGCTTCTCGACGAAAGCCACGCGGACCATGGACGAGATCCGCAAGGCTGACGAATGGGGCTTGTCGGCTGCCGCGTTCGATCTGCCGACGCTCGGCGCGTCGCCCGCGACAGAAGCCCTCGCCGAGGCCGAGGGGCGGCTTACGCTCGAGTTTTTGAAGTACGTGCGGCATGCCCGCGGTGGTCGCGTCAATCTCGCGTCGCTCTCGCGCATTCTCGATCAGGCGCCGCCGATCAAGGATCCGAACACGGTGCTGACGGAGCTGGCTGCGACGTGGGCACCCGATGCGTACCTGCGCAACCAGCATCCCAAGCACCCGCAGTTCCAGTATCTGCACAAGGCGCTTATCACCGCGCGCGGCGCCTCGCGCTCGCCAGTCGAGATCGATCCGGCGATGACGATCAATCTTCCGGCGACACGCGAGATGCTGAAGGTCGGTGTCAAGCATCCGAACATCGCGCTGTTGCGCAAGCGTGTGAAAGTGCCGGCGGAGCCCGGCGCTGAGGAGACGCTGTTCGACGAGAAGCTTGCGCTGGCGCTCAAGGCCTTCCAGGCCTCGAATGGGCTCGAAGAGTCGGGGGAACTGACCGGTGCGACGCGCAAGGCGCTCAACCGCGAGGTCGAGGCTCTGCGCCCTGCAGCAGACCCCGATCGCAGCACGCAGCTCCTGGTCATGAACATGGAGCGCTGGCGCTGGATGCCGGAGGATCTCGGCAAAGTCTACGTCACGAACAACATCCCCGAGTACATGACGCGCGTCACGAAAGGCGAGGAGATTTTGTTCGAGGAGCGCATCATCGTCGGTTTGCCGAACTGGGCGACACCCGTGTTCTCCGAGACGATGAAGACGATCGTCTTCAATCCCTCCTGGGGCATGCCGGATGGCATCAAGCAGCGCGAGCTGGCGCCACGGTTGCGTTCGGCTGGGGGTGGTGACTTCTTCTCACAGCTCTTTGGCGGCGGCGGCGGTGGTGGCGCGGCGATCCGGGCGCACGGGCTCAAGGTCTATTACGGTGGGCGGGAGATCAATCCCGACAGTGTCAATTGGAGCACGGCGGATCTGCGCGCATACAGCTTCATTCAGCCGCCAGGCGGCAGCAATCCGCTCGGTCGCGTGAAGTTCATGTTCCCGAACCGGCACGACGTCTACATGCACGATACGATCGAGCGCTCGCTGTTCGGGCAGTCGAGCCGGGCGCTCTCGCATGGCTGCATCCGCGTTCAGGATCCCATGCAGTTCGCCGCGGTTCTGCTTGCGGAAGGCAACGGTCTCGATCCCGCGGCTGTCGAGAACACGATCGCGCGCGGCGGCGAGGTCAAGCTCCAGAACCCCATTCCGGTGCATATAACGTACTTCACGGCGGTGGCCGACAAGAGTGGCCACGTGACGACGTTCCGCGATCTCTATGGACACGACAGCCGGCTGTCGGCTGCGTTAACCGGACGTACGCTGCGGCCCGAGCCGGCGGCGGCTGAAACGGTTGCGACGTCGACAGAGACGAAGAAACGCAAGAAGAAGACGTATCAATCGCCCGAGACGCTGGCCGATGTCATTTCCGGGTTTTGGTTGAACTGATAAAGACTGCGCGGGCCGGAGCGAAAGCTCCCGTTCGGGCGGCAAATACAGTCAAGGCGCAATGAGGGGGGCTCATTGCGCCTTGCTGCTTCAGCCCTGATCCGGTTGGATCAAAGCTATAGAAATTGAAGGCCCCCGCCCCATGTCGCAAACGTTTGGTGCGGAGATGCGGCATCCGGCGCCGCACCCGTGGGCCTGTGTATAAAACGGGATTTGGTGTTCAGTTGTTCCGCGATGGCACAAAAAAATCGAGAGCGCACTAAGCTCGCGGTGAGAATATGTGCCGGCGGCGGAAAAGCTTGAGGGCGCTCCGCGTCGTGATGCGCGGAACGCCCTCAGCTCTCTGTCTTGCGAAATGACATCGTCTTCGTGCGACTAGGCCGCTTTCTCGAGCCCAGCGTCCCACTTGCCGAGCGCCGCGAGACTGTTCATGCGCGCGCGGTGCGCAAAGGCACGCTGACCGGCCGCGACGTTTTCGGACTTGCCGCCCCACGCTTTGAGCGCCGCAGCCTGCAGCGCGCGGCCGTAAGAGAACGTCAGCGCCCAGGGCAGATTGCCGGCTGCGTTCATCAGCGAGAGATGTTTGGTCGCCAACTCGTCGGACTGACCGCCCGAGAGGAAGGCAATGCCCGGTACCGCGGAGGGCACGGTCTCCTTGAGGCAGCGGATGGTTTTCTCCGCAACCTCTTCGGGCGTGGATTGGCGCGGGCTCTTCTGTCCGGCGATGACCATGTTCGGCTTCAATACCATGCCCTCGAGCGAGACACGTGCGTCGTAGAGCTCGCGGAAGACGGTGCGCAGCGTCCATTCGGTGACGCGGTAGCACTCGTCGATGTCGTGGCCGGAGTGAGGGCCGTCCATCAGCACCTCGGGCTCGACGATCGGCACGATCTTGGCCTCCTGGCAGAGCGCCGCGTAGCGCGCGAGCGCATGCGCGTTGGCTTTGATGGAGTTCCACGTCGGCAGGCCGTCTGCGATGGTGATGACGGCGCGCCACTTCGCAAAGCGCGCGCCGAGGTCGTAGTACTCGGCGAGACGCTCGCGCAGGCCGTCGAGGCCTTCGGTGATGGTCTCGATCTCGGAGGTGGGGCCGGCAAGCGGCTTGGCGCCGAGATCGACCTTGATGCCGGGGATCGAGCCTGCGGCCCTCATGACGTCGACGAGCGTGGTGCCGTCCTTGGCCTTCTGGCGGATCGTCTCATCGTAAAGGATGACGCCGGAAACGTAGTTCTTCATGGCGTCGGTGGCGCGGAACAGCATCTCGCGATAGTCGCGGCGGGTGTCCTCGGTGGAGGTGACGCCAATGCTGTCGAAGCGCTTCTTGATGGTGCCGGAGCTTTCGTCGGCAGCCAGGATGCCCTTGCCGGGTGCCACCATGGCGATGGCGATGTCTTCGAGCTTCTCGGTCATGGCCTCATATCCCAGTGTTCAATACGTTGAGGGTGAAATGCGGCCCGCGCACGCGCGATGCGCGGTCAGGCGGCTGTGAGCTTCTTCAAAACGTCTTCGGACACCTCGAAGTTCGCGAAAACGTTCTGCACGTCGTCGTCGTCCTCGAGGGCGGCAATAAGCTTCATAATGCGCTCGGCGTTCTCCTCGTCCACCTCGGTGGTCAGGTTCGGTTTCCAAACGGCTTTGACGCTTTCCGGTTCACCGAGCTTTTCCTCGAGAGCCGCCGCGACTGTGCCGAGGCCGTCAAAGCTACATGTGACAAGGTGGCCCGCCTCGTCGGACTGGGCGTCGTCGGCGCCGGCCTCGATGGCGGCTTCGAGCACCGCATCGGGGGAGCCTGCGGCCGGCTTGAAGCGGATCTCGCCCGCGTGCTCGAACATATGGGCGACGGCGCCCGTGGCGCCGAGATTGCCGCCCGATTTGGTGAAAGCGGCGCGCACGGCGCCACCGGTGCGGTTGCGGTTGTCCGTCAGCGCCTCGACGATGACGGCAACGCCGCCCGGCGCGTAACCCTCGTAACGGATGGTCTCGTAAGCCTCGCTGTCGCCGCCCTGAGCCTTCTTGATGGCGCGCTCGATGTTATCCTTGGGCATGTTCTCGGCGCGGGCGGTTGCAATGGCAAGACGCAGGCGCGGGTTCATGGCCGGGTCGGGCATGCCGGACTTGGCGGCAACGGTGATTTCTCGCGCGAACTTGGCAAACATCTTGGCCCGGGCCGCATCCTTGCGGCCCTTCTTATGCATAATGTTCTTAAAAGCTGAATGGCCGGCCATGTGTCTCCCGGGCTATCTGGGCGGGTGTCCGCTGGGGGTGGGTTCGGGTGCGATTTAATGCGGTCCAGCCCCCCGGTGGTCAACCCCTCCTGGAGGCTGAAAGGCCGTGATTCTGGGACTCTAGGCTGCTTAAGAGCAGGTTAATGAGGCCATGGAGGGGCTCGCGAGGTGGGCCAGAATCACGTAGATTCAAGGTATGCCGCTTCTGCCCAATCGCGGACCAGGGTGAGCAGGGCTCACCATTGCAATGAGGGCGGCCAGGACCTTCCTCATGCGCTGCCATAGACAACTCTCTCTCACTCGACCCAGAAGAGCGGCTCGGTAGGTTCCAAGACACCACCGAGCCGCAAACTTTTGACGCGTGTGGCAAGTCCCGTTGCATCGTCGATCTCGACGGCGAGGCCGGAGACGGTGGCCGGACCGAGGGCGGGCTCGAAGCGCTCGCGCGGGAGTCGCGTCAGGAAGCGGTTGACCGGCTCTTCAATGTCCATGCCCAGCACGGAATTATAGTCGCCGCACATGCCGGCGTCCGACATGTAGGCGGTGCCGCCCGCCAGGATGCGCTCGTCCGATGTCGGTGTGTGCGTGTGCGTGCCGACGACGACGCTTGCGCGGCCGTCGAGGAAGTGGCCGAGGGCCTGCTTCTCGCTCGTTGCTTCGGCGTGGAAGTCGATCAGTACGACATCGGCGCCGGATTTCAGCGGACAGGCTGTGAGTTCGCGATCGATGGCGCGGAACGGGCAGTCGATCTCGGTCATGAACACGCGGCCCATGGCGTTGATGACGAGCACGTCGGCGCCGTTTCGAGCCTTGAGCAGCGCGGCGCCGCGGCCCGGCGTGCCGGGCGGGAAGTTCACGGGGCGGATCAGGCGCTCCTGGCGCTCGATGAAGACAAGCGTGTCCTTCTGGTCGAAGGCGTGGTTACCGAGCGTGACGGCGTCGGCGCCGGCGTCGATCAACTCGAGGTGGATCGCCTCCGTGATGCCGAAGCCGCCGGCCGCGTTCTCGCCGTTAATAACAAGGAAGTCGAGCTTGTAGCGTTCGCGCAGGCGCGGGATCGCCTCGACCGCTGCGCGGCGGCCCGTGCGTCCGACGATATCGCCGAGGAAGAGGAGGCGCATCAGACTGCCTCCTCTCTACGACCCGAGAGGGGCGACGTGTGATGTGGTTGGAGGCGGCCGATCATTCGCGCTTTCGCTACACGGCCGGGCATTTGAGCGGCCCGGACGGGGTCAGGATCCAGTCGAGGCGTTCGTCATAATCGACGTGAGGCACGGCGTCGACCCGCTGCTCGTCGAAGCCGATGCCGATGGAGACGATCGGTTTCAAGGCGCGCAGCCGGGCGAGCGTGCGGTCGTAGAAGCCGCCGCCATAGCCGAGCCGGTAGCCTGCGGTGTCGAAGGCGAGGAGGGGGCCGAGCACGATATCGGGCTCGAGCACCGGGGCCTCCGGCAGCGGCTCGCGGATGCCCCATGTGGTTTCGGCTAGCGGCTCGCCCGGCGCCCAGGCGCGGAACACGAGCGGCTTGCCCTTGCCCTCCATCACGGGGAGGCAGATCCGGTAGCCCTCGCCGATCAGGCGCTCGATAAGCGGCGTCGGGTCGATCTCGTTGCCGATCGCGAGGAAGCCCGAGACGATCGCGGGCGGTGGGCGGGCTGCGAAGGCGATGCCATGGCCCGCGATGGCTTCGGATGCGTGATCACCGTGGCGCGCGTAGGCGTCGTCACGGATGGTCTTGGCGCGGCGGCGCATCTCTTTCTTGGCAACGTCGGTGGAGATGGCGGCGCCTTTCACGGACGAGGATGACGGGTTGCTCCAGCCGGGCAGCATCCGGCGTCGAGACTTCGGAGCAAAGAAGGAAGTGCCGCGGTGGCCGTTGGAACGATCGATCTCGCCGGGTCCCTACAAATGTAAGGTGGGCGCCATATGTCCGGGGCCACGGCCCCGGCCAGGGACAGCTCCCAGGCAGATCTTATAGGCCCTGGAGATTCATGTGTTCCTGACGAACCCCGCAGCAGCGCTAACATAGGAGGCGCGTCGGAAAAAAGCGAGAGGGTCAGCTGCCCTTGTCGACAACGTTGCTCAGGCTCTCGATGATCCAGTCGATGCGGTTGGCAACGACGCTGCGGCTTTCCTCGAGTGCAGCGATTCGCTGGCGGGCGACCTCCAGCTCGCGTTTCAGTGCGTCGCGCTCCTGCTCGAGCACCTTGACGCGCGTTTCCGGCGTTCCGGGTGCGGACGGTGCGGCCGCTTTTGCGCGACCGGCCGGGCGCTTAGCCTTTTGTCTCGGCCGTTGAGCCATGAATTGATGCGTGCCCCTGTTCGCAGACGTGAGCCGTCGATTTCCCCATGCCCCCGCGGCTCCCGGACGCGGCGGAGAGCATAGGTAATCTGATCCTACGGTGCAAGGAACGACCCTTGCTTGTCGTTACCAAACAGCGGCCAAGTGTACCGGCGCGCGACAGAGTGTGGCGGGGCACAGGATTGACAGTATAGGAGCTGCCCAACTTAATGGCGCCGCCCCGGCGGTCCACACGGCGCTCGTTGTCGTATGTGCTCGTGCCGCCCAACACAAATTTCCACGTATCGGAGGACGTCCTCATGGCAGTTAAGGTCGCGATCAATGGATTTGGCCGTATCGGCCGCAATGTGCTGCGCGCGATCTACGAGGCGGGGCGCACGGATATCGAGGTGGTGGCGATCAACGATCTCGGTCCGGTGGAGACGAACGCGCACCTTCTGCGATTCGACAGTGTGCACGGACGGTTCCCCGGCGAGGTGACGGTCAAGGGCGATGCACTCGACCTCGGCCGCGGCCCGATCAAGGTTACCGCAGTCAAGAACCCGGCGGAGCTGCCGCACAAGGAGCTTGGCGTCGACATCGCGCTCGAGTGCACCGGCATCTTCACGAGCAAAGAAAAGGCGTCGGCGCATCTCGCGGCGGGCGCCAAGCGCGTGCTCGTCTCGGCGCCTGCGGACGGCGCGGACCTGACCGTCGTCTACGGCGTCAACCACGACAAGCTCACCAAGGATCACCTCGTGGTGTCGAACGCCTCGTGCACGACCAACTGCCTGGCGCCGGTTGCCAAGGTGCTCAACGATCTGGTCGGCATCGAGAAGGGCTTCATGACGACCATTCAC
The DNA here is from genome assembly GCF_900117455.1 of Hyphomicrobium sp. CS1GBMeth3. Taxonomy (NCBI): domain Bacteria; kingdom Pseudomonadati; phylum Pseudomonadota; class Alphaproteobacteria; order Hyphomicrobiales; family Hyphomicrobiaceae; genus Hyphomicrobium; species Hyphomicrobium sp. CS1GBMeth3. Next base: position 45,975 of record NZ_FPHO01000003.1, on the reverse strand, counting down.
AGCTACACGGGCGACCAGCCGACGCTCGATACGCTGCACAAGGATCTTTACCGGGCACGCGCCGCGGCGCTGTCGATGATCCCGACGACGACGGGCGCGGCGAAGGCCGTCGGCCTCGTGCTGCCGGAGCTCAACGGCCGCCTCGACGGCACGTCGATCCGCGTGCCGACGCCGAACGTCTCGGTGGTGGACTTCAAGTTCGTGGCTAAGAACGAGACCACCAAGGACGAGATCAACGCCGGCATCAAGGCTGCCGCCGCGCAGCACTTGAAGGGTGTTCTCGGCGTCACCGATCAGCCGAACGTGTCGTGCGACTTCAACCACGACAGCCGCTCGTCGATCTTCCACCTGGACCAGACCAAGGTGCTTGACGGCACGCTGGTGCGTGTTCTCTCGTGGTACGATAACGAATGGGGTTTCTCGAACCGCATGGCCGACACGGCCGTCGCGATGGGCAAGCTGATCTAGCGCACGGCTCAATCACGAGACTGGAAGGGCGCCTGCGTTTGGTGGCGCCCTTTTCTCATTCGTGCGCGGTTGCCTCTCAACGCATCTCGAACAGCTCTTGGTGGAACTTCGAAGCGTCGAAACCGTGGGCGACGAAGTCTTTGCGGAGCGCCTCGCCGAACCCCGGTGGTCCGCAGAACCAGATGCTGGCGGACCGCCAGTCCGGAACCGCCTGCCGGATGCGGTCTGCGTCGAGCAGGCCGTCTTTCGCGTCCACCAGGACGTGCAGGCGCACGTCGGCTGCTCTGGCGTCGGCGGTTAGCTTGTCGATGGCGACTTGCTCGAAATCCATTGTCGGATGAAAGAGCGTGATCTCCTGGGACGACGGGGACCGTGCCAAGTGCTTCATGCGCGCGATAAACGGCGTAATGCCGATCCCCGCGCCAATCCAGATCTGGCGCGGGTGCTGGTCGCTGAAGGTAAAGCAGCCGTAAGGTCCTTCCACGCTGACGGGCATCCCGACTTTCAGCGTATCGCGAAGTCGTCCGGTGTGGTCTCCGAGCGCCTTGGTGATGAAGACGATGCGCCGCTCCTTAGGATCCCACGCCGAGGCGATGGTGTAGGGATGTGCTCCTTCGGATTTATTCGACGTCACGAATGCGAACTGGCCGGCCTTGTGGCCTTTCCAGCGGTCGTCGCTCATCCGGATCGCGGTTTCGAGAACGCGCAACTCCGGATAGTAGGTGATCTCTTCGATGACGCCGTCCGCCTTTCTGTCGTGCCCGATCCGTCGAGAAAGCGCGATGAAGGCGGCTCCGGCGCCGGCAAGCATCAAGATCCCGGTGGCCCAGCCGATCGGCTCGCTCCAATAGTCCGTCTTGATCAGGATGACGGCGTGATAGACGAGGATCAGGTATGCGACCGCGATCCACTTATGGGTTCTCGCGAATAGGTGGTACGGAAACCGTTTCCACAGCGCGAGGACGATCAGGACAACGGCGGCGTAGAATGCCCACTCTCCGGCAAACTCCGCCAAGCCGCGCTGGCTTCTCAACCAGCCTTCGAGCGGACCGTAGATTTGATCGCCTCGCGGCCGGCGTTCCGGTCTCGTGAGCCAGCCCCATCCGACCATCCATTTGGTGCCTTTGGCCCACCACCAATGAACGAGGCCGACGACCAGCGCCGTGATGCCGAGCCATTTGTGCAGCCGGTACATCTTGTCGAGGCCGCCAAGATGACGCTCGGGCCATATGGGGCGAAAGGCCAGCAGAGTGGCTGCGCTCATGGCGCCGATGGCGATGATTCCGGTGTATTGGACGAATACGGACCGGAACGAAAAGTAGGTCAGCGGCTCAGGCCACACCGTATCGGCCAAGAGCCAGAGGCCAGTGAGCGCGGCGATAAAGACAATGAACGCCGTCTTGATGTTCTTCATGTTTCACGGCCACCTTTGGTTGGGGAGCTGGAAACACTATCGAACCCGATCGGTGTGCCGTTTGATCGACCGCAACGGCGTCGGGGGATCAGCGCCAGAAGTAGCCGAGGCCGATCAGGACCGCACCGGCGAGTAGCATGATCATTGCGATCACGTTCGCCACCTTGGCGGCGAAGTGGCCGATCACGGTGCCGGCGGCGCGGCGCGCCTTGCCGGTGTAGGACGCTTCGCGCGCGATCTCGTTGTACTTCTCCTCAAGCGCGGTCGGCGTCTCTGCGGTTCGCTTGCCACGGGCCACCTGCCAGGCGCTGTCGAAGGCGGCGCCCGCGATGTCGTAGCGCGCCACTCGCCACATGATGACCAGTGCGAGGAGGGCAACACCCGCGCCCCAAATCATCAGCCAATCGCTGTTCGCCAGCTCCGAAAACGTCATTTGCCACCCCCAATTTGGCTCGGCTTCGAGGCAGTCAGCCTGAAGACTGTGGAGGGATGACGTCAGAACGCGGAGCGGTCAACAGGTTCATTGTGCCGGTGCGAAGCGGCCCTTCAGCCAAAGGGCGAGCAGCACAAGGATCGAGCCGACGAAAGCTGCGATCACATCGCGAAGGGAGATCGTGACACCGTCGAGGCTCTGCAGCAATCCAAGCAGACGGAACAAAAGACCGCCGACGAGTGCGCCGGCTAGCCCGAGGCCGAGATTTTTCCAGACGCCGAAGCCGCGTTTTTCGCCCTTGGCCAGCAGGCCGGCGAGACTGCCTCCGAGCAGCCCGACGATGATCCAGACGATGATCTGATCGAACGTGATGAGCATGGTGGCCTCCTCGGAGGGCGAAGCAGCGGGCGAGCCTCGCTGCTTTGTCAGTATACCACCGACGGCGCAACCCGGCGTGTTCTCCGGCTGTCACGTCATGAGTTGGTTTACGCGGAGCTATTCGTTAATGCGCAAGGTAGAGCTTTGTAAGAGCAACCTATATCGGCGCGGCTGGTGGCTTTGTCTCGCTGCGTGTAGATTGGGCCGTGGGGGATGTTCTCGGAACTCGATCCATTTGGGAGTTCGGTCATGCAGGCTTCACCCACCACCTACCCTCCGGGCACTGTGCGCATGCGTCCCATGCTCGACGCGCTCGCCAGAAACTGGTGGCTCATCCTTCTTCGCGGCGCTCTTGCCATCCTGTTCGGTGTGCTGGCCTTCATCTGGCCTGGCATCACGCTCTTCACCCTCGTCATCCTCTATGGTGCATTCGCGTTCGTCGACGGCGTACTGGCGCTCGTGGCGGCGATCCGCGGCGGCACGCCAGCACCGCGCTGGTGGCTGGCGCTCGTCGGTGTGTTCGGCATCGCAGCTGGCGTGCTGACGCTTTTCTGGCCGCAGATCACAGCGCTCGTGCTGCTCCTGTTCATCGCAGCCTGGGCCATCGTGACCGGGATTTTCCAGATCGTCGGCGCGATCCGGCTCAGGCATGAGATCGAGGGCGAGTGGCTGTTGATCGCAAGCGGCGTGCTGTCGGTCGTCTTCGGCCTCTTGCTGGTGGCCTGGCCCGGGGCCGGGGCGCTGGCGATGATCCTCGTGATCGGGTCGTTCGCGATCATGTACGGCATCCTGCTGATCGCGTTCGCCCTGCAGCTGCGCAAGGCCGCAGCGGTGCGGATCTAGCGCCGCTCTAGCGCCTCCCACGCGCACGCCACCGTGACACGGCCGCGACGACGAATCAGCCGCGGCCGTGATATGCGAAGGCATGCGGGGGCAATCACAGGTTCGAATCATCGGCATCGACCCGGGTCTCAGGCGCACCGGATGGGGCGTCATCGAGACGGACGGCGTACGGCTGACCTATGTCTCGTCGGGGCTCATCACGTCGACGTCGGACGAGGATCTCGCCTACCGGCTGCGCGAGCTGTTCGAGGGGCTGTCGAGCGTCATCGCCTCGTGTGGGGCGAGCGAGGCCGCCGTCGAGGAGACGTTCGTCAACGAGAACCCGCGCGCGACGCTGAAGCTCGGGCAGGCGCGCGGTATGGCGCTCTTGGCGCCAGCCATGCGCGGCCTCAGCATCGCGGAATATTCGCCGAACCTGATCAAGAAGGCGGTGGTCGGGGCGGGGCATGCCGAGAAGCGGCAGATCCAGGCGATGATCGGGTTTCTGCTGCCCAAGGCGCGGTTCGAAAGCGCGGATGAAGCGGACGCGCTCGCCATCGCCATCTGTCACGCCAGCCATCGCGGCGCGGCGGCGCTCGCTCGTCGCGTGCTAAAAGAAGGGGCTCCGGGATGATCGGTCAGCTCAAGGGCAAGGTCGACGCGATCGGAGAGTCGCATGCGATCATCGACGTGGGTGGCGTCGGTTACGAGGTGCAGCTCTCGGCGCGCACGCTGCGCAACCTCAAGCTCGGTGACGCCGTGGTGCTCACCATCGACACGCACGTGCGCGAGGATTCGATCCGCCTGTTCGGCTTCCAGAGCGAGGTCGAGCGGAGCTGGTTCCGCACGCTGCAGAACGTGCAGGGCGTGGGCTCGAAGGTGGCGCTGGGTGTGCTCGGCGTGCTCTCGACGCAGGACCTCGCCAACGCGATCGCGCTCGGCAACTGGGCAGCGGTGGAGCAGGCGCCGGGCGTCGGCAAGAAGCTCGCGCAGCGCATCGTGGCCGAGCTCAAGGACAAGGCACCGGCGCTGTCGGTTGCGGGTCTCAACGTGCCGGTGGCGAGCGGGCCGGCAGGCGACATCGAAATCTCTTCCGAAGGCTTGGCCGCGGCGGAGGCGATCTCGGCCTTGACCAACCTCGGCTACAACCCGGCGCAGGCGTCCGCAGCGGTGGCCGCTGCCATGAAAGAACTTGGCGCCGAGGCCGATACGGCCAAGCTCATTCGCGGCGGCTTGAAGGAGCTGGCGCGTTAGCGGGTGTTGGCGCGCCTGTCGGCTTGTGAGCCGGGCGGACACCGGCGCGGCGCTGTGGGCCAGTCGCACGCCGAGTCAGTTTCTAGCCATCCACGCCCGCGCGTCCTCTTCAATCGGATAGATCTGGTCTGTGCCAGGGTCGCTAAAACTTGAGCTCCAGCGATGCCCCGAAGGTCCGCGGATCGAGCAGCGTCCCGTTCGATGAATTACCGCTCACCACCAATGTAGAATGAGCGGTCTCGTCGGTGACGTTGTTCACGAAGACCCGTGCCTTGGCATTTCCGAGCTGATAGCTGGCGCCAATATCGACAAGCGTATAGCCGCCGGCGACGCTCAGGGGAGCATTCACGAAATCGGTGAAATAGTCGTCGACGTAGACACCTCTTGCGGTCAGCTCGAGATTTTCGATCGGACGCCACGCCACGCCGAGCGAGACTGAATAGGACGGATCCTGGCCAAAGTCGTTGCCAAGAATGTCAGCGTCCGTATTCGCGCTGATTTCCTTGATCTCGGTATGCAGCAGCCCGAAGCTGCCCCAGACATCGAAATCAGGCGTGACGGCGTACTTTCCTTCGAACTCCAAGCCATAGGACTCGGCATCGGGCTGATTGAAGATCCTGATGGCTTGCTGATACGTGACAGCAAACTGCTTGTCCTTGTAGTCGTTATAGAAGGCCGTAACTCCAAGCTGCAGGCGATTGTTCATCATCGCCGTCCGATATGCAGCTTCATAGGTCCATACTTCCTCCGCCTTGTATTCCTCGTACGGGAAGGGCTGAGGAGGGAAATAAGCTTGTAGATTTGCGTACGCGCCGCCCGGGTTGTAGCCCTTGCGGACGGTGAACGCGATGCTCTCGTTGGAGCTGAGATTGTAGCGCAGGCCGATCTTCGGCAGCACATAAACCTCGTCGGCATCGTAGCGGTAGTTCTCCGTGAAAGGCATGGGCACTAAAGGCGGCACCGGCGTCGGGACGCTCGCGACGAGGGTGCGCTTGTCATCAAGGTGCTCGATCCGGCCGCCGAACAGCAGGTCGAACGGCCCAGCGAAGTTCCAGGCGATATCCGCATAGGCCGCCTGCGTCGAGATATCCGCATCCGTATCGGCGAACGCCGTTATCGAGCGCGCGCCGAGAGAAACGGTTGCGTTCGCATCGTAATTTCGCTTGCCGTCGGTGAGGCCGACACCGATCACGCCGGTGAGGTTCGCGACATCACGGAAGCTATAAGTGAAATCCTGGGCGAACCGCTCCTCGGACATATCGTCGAACCTGAACGCGCTCGTACTGCGCGGCGAGGACGAATACTGGTCGCGAACGTAGCTCGTGATCGAGGCAATTTCCTCGCGTGCGCTGAGTTGATAGCGCGCCCTGACGCCGGCAGCCCAGCCTTCCGTGTCCAGAATACGGAAGTCGGTCGCGCTGCGTTTGCGATCGCTGAAGGGTGGGAGGTCGACGTAGCCATTGAAAACGTGGTCGAGACCATTGCCGTATTCGGCCGACACGAGCACGCTGAGCCCCGGAATGCTGTCAGGCTCGACCAGGAATTTGCCGCGCAGGTTGAGGCCGTCGTAGTCGTCGAGCTTGCCGATGTCTACTCCCGCAGGAGCCGGACCAACGATATCGACCGGGATCTGACCCTTGTCGAATTCGGCGACGAGACGTATCGCTGCTTCGTTCGAGAATGGCGCGTTGACAAATCCGGCGTTGCGATAATTGGTGCCGGAATATTCGTTGTACGTGAACTCAGTCAGCGCGCCGGCGGAGTAGGAAAAAACGGGATCGTTGGTGTCGACGATGTAGGCGCCGGCAAACGCATTGGTGCCCGGCAGGGTGTGCTGCGGTCCCCTCAGCACCTGCACTGAGCTGACATCGTAGAGACTTTGGAACGCATTGTTGGCGTAGGATGAAATTCGCGGAATGTCATCCACGGTCAGAGCGATCCGAGACGTGGTGCCCTGATAGAAATTGCTAAAGAGGGTGGTCGGGGTTGCGGTCTCGCCTCGAATGGCCGGGATCGTGGGGCCGCTCGGAGCAGGCGTCACGTTCGGCAACGACGTCACAATGCCATAGACCGTGTTTTCGCCGGAACGTGCGATGTCGGTCGCGGTAACTGTCGATGTTCCGGTCGTGCTGTCACGCAGCTCCGATGCGACCGCGGACGGCGAGCGCGCCCGATCCGGAGCATCCGATCCGGCAGACGCAGCGGTCGGACTAGTGGCCACAGGCTTGGGCTGCGCCGGTTTCTTTTTGGCGACCGATTTCTTTTTTTGCTGAGTGGCGACGACTTCCAAGCTCGGCAGGGTTTGCGACGGCGCCGGCTCTGCGGGCTTGGCTGTGGGAGCGTCAGTGGAGGGAGCTTCTGGCGGGGGCGGAGTTTCTGTTTGCTGTTGCGCGAAAGCCGGACCGCAAGTGACTATGAGAGCGAAAATCGCCGCGAAACGCATTGCTGCCCTCCGTACCGGGAGTTGATCCCAGATTCATGACTATATTAGTAGTGAATGTGGCGCAGGCATTCGCAGCGGTGAAGTGCAGGGGCGCCACACCGATCTAACAATCGCGCGCAAGAGGCTGCGCTCACCCTCGGGGATGGTTCGCGATCATGTGCTCGACATCCACTGGTCGAGCGAGTGGAAGTCCGCAGTGGATTTAAAGCGGTCGGCAGTATCGGCTACCGCCATTCTTGCTGACAAACGGTTACTGCATAAGTGCTAATCCTCAGGGGCCGCAATGGCCTTATCGAAAGGACAATCTCCCTAAAGAAGATCGGCAACTTCGCTAAAGCGCTTTCTGGATAATCGGTATACGGTTTCAGGCGAAATCATCCCCGAGCAATCGCGGATTAACAGCTCGGCGCTCGAACTGAGGAAGAAGCTATGGATCGATCCAGACAAGATGACGGGCCGAATTCACTCAATCGCCGCGACGTCATGCGCGCTGCCGGTGCGATGGCAGTCGTCGGCGCAGGGACCGTCACGGCCGGCACCGCTCCCACTTACGGGCAAAGCAACGGATCTGCCAACAAAGGCGCACTCGGCCTCAGGCTACAAGGTGTCCAGCATTTCGGTCTTACGGTGCAGAACATGGACCGCGCGTTCGAATTCTATACCGAGGTGCTGGGTGGCACCGAAATCATGCGCGATGGCGATTTCTTCGGCGAACGCATTCACAACACGCTCCTGACCGATCAGGAGATCGAAGCGCGCGAGCGCGAGGTCAATCCGCGCACGATGGGAATCCCCGATCTCAGAAGCGGTGCGCAGCGGTTGGACGTGCGCTTCATTCAGTTCGACAACGTTGTGATCGAGCTGTTGCAATACCGGGACGCGGAGCAGCCCGCCGGCAGCGGCAGCGCGTTCGCCGAGCCGCTCGACCACATGAGTCCCGCGTTTCCGCGCATGATGCACATCTGCTTTCACATCCGCGACGACGTAGACTTCAACACGTTCATTGCCGATCTCGAAGCGGAAGCAGCACGACGCGGCATGCCACAGGTCAGAGCCAACCGGGTTGTGACGGTCACGACCGAGCAGGACCGGCTTGCAGCGCCGCTCGAGGCGAACAGCAACGGCATCACCGAAGGTAGGTCGAATGGATGGAGGCTCATCTATTGCAAGGGCTCCGAAGGCGAGCAGCTCGAGTTTGTGCAGGCTCTGGGGCCCGTCAAAGAAGTCTTCGCGAAGGGCATGGAGGCCCACAAACGCTCGCGTGGCAACGGTTAGCGGAGGGTGCATGCTGAAACAATTCGCCTGCCTAGCGTTTGGCCTCTTCGCGATGTTGACCGCGACCGCCTCTGCTATCGCCGAGCAACGGGTTATTCGACTGGGTCAGGTCGGCTTGTCGTTCTATGCCGTAGTCGGTGGCATCGTGCAGGAGGTGTTGGAGCAGGACGGATACAAGGTTGAGGTCACGACCGGCAGTCATGGCGACATCTTTCCGAAGCTCGGCGCGGGCGAGGTCGACATTCTAGCCGCCGCCTGGCTGCCCGACGGCCACGCACCTCTCTATGCAAAGGTGAAGGACGTCACATTCATTGTCGGCGAGCTGTACGGCGATGCGCGGCTCTACTGGGCAGTGCCCGATTACGTCCCCGCCGATCTGGTGCGTTCAATCGATGACCTGAAGAAGCCAGATGTCGTGGCGCAGATGGACAAAAGAATTCGCGGCATCGGCGCAACGTCCGGGCTCATGGTCGGCGCCTCGAAGATTCGTGAAGCCTACGGCCTGAACGCAGCCGGTTACGAAATCATCCCGGGCGAAGCGAAAGATTGGATCGCGAATTTTAAGCAAGCGGTCGCCGAGCAACGCTGGCTCATCATGCCGCTATGGCAGCCGCAGTGGATTAACGCGGCCTACAAGGTCCGGGTGCTCGACGAGCCCAAGGGCATCTATGGCAAAGGCGACACTGCCGTCCTCCTCGGACATGAAACCTTGAAAGGCAAACTGGCGCCCGAGACCCTCGACCGTCTCGCGGGCATCACGCTCAGCATCGATGCGGTCACGCAGATGGACCTGTGGGTCAATGTCGGTGGTCTAACGCCGCGCGACGCAGCGAAAAGGTGGCTTACTGCCAATCCTGTGCGGAAGGGCTGACGACAGCGCTTAGGTCTCGCTGACTTGCCGGTGAAAACCGCCATTCGAGCGTCGTAGGCGGGCCGCGCTTTGCCGCGGGCGACAAAGGCGGAGAGGTTCGGATATTCGTCTAGTGTTGTGTGCACTGGGGTCCGGTGGCACCTCTCGCCCTCAGGGCGATAGGCGGACAATGTGATCGTCTCCAAGTCGAAATCGTGGCCCATAGGGAAGGCATATTCCTGAGCTCACGGACGCAAGTCCTTCAATGGGGAGCTCGTCACAGTCTTCCGGCGGCCGTGAGAGGAACAGTTCGGAGTGCAGGAGGCCGTCCATCTCTTTGTTCCTGCTGTCGATGCCGAGCGCCTCAAGTTGAGAGAGAACACTGAGGAACTCCTGTTCCGACTGAAAGCGACGCTGCACGAAGGTGACTCCGGACGCCTTCTCGGTGACGTGCCCGTACTCATCCAGCACGCCTGAGATGGTGTCATAGGGAAACATGCGGAGCACGAAGGCGGCCAGCCAGGGCGCGGGCTCCCCTATGGCCCTGAGAAGCCGGGACAGCGTGCGCTCGGTCACGTAGCCGATGGCGCCCGTCGAGATGATGAGATCGACTCCCTGTAGCGCATTCTTGTTCGCCTGGATGAGAGGCTCCTGTTCCAGGTCCTGCGTGATGCCGTCATCGATCAGGCCGACGGCACGCGCATACGCGACCGCTGGCCGCGAAACGTCGCAGCCGACGATGGTGAGATCTTGCCTCGGCCAGGATTGGAAGAAGTGGTGATCGAGCGAGAGCAGCTCGGATGTGGAAATGTCGCGGCTCTGAAGAGCCATATAGCGCTGCTGCAAGCGTGCGAATTCCAGGGGAAAGCGGATCAGCGCGGCATTGTTTCCGTAGCTGCATCCAAGGTCGAGCACTTTGATCGGTCGTCCCCGGAGTTGCTCAAGCGCCGCGATCAATTGACGGAAGATATCCTTTGCCAGATCCGGAATGACGTAGTTGAGCCCACCAAGCACGCGATGGTATTCGCGCGGGTCGGGCTCGGTGTAGATGCTGTCGAAACACGCCTTAGCTTTATTCGGCTCGCGGGCGAACGAGCCGTCGGTCATCGTCATTGTAAGTCATCCCCCGTTTCTCTTGGTCGTGGATGCCTCGCGCAATGGGAACGAGCGCGGGGTGGACGGGATCAAATCTCGCCGTGCCGCTCGTGAGGCGACGACTGTCACCGGCATGGTGGACAGCGAAAGGACCAAACTTGCGGCCGAGTTAGTGCCGAAGCTGACGAGAGTCGCCATCGTGCGGCGACTGGTGTTGTGCTCGGGGTCCGGAAATATAGCAGTGAAGCCATTGCCTGCTCAGGACAATCGGCATGAGTACGTAGAGACATCACTGAGGGAATGTTACGTAGCGCGAACAGACCAAAATATGCCAGTGAAGGCCCCGATGGCCTGTCGTCCTGTCCGGAAGGATCTACGCGAGGCGACTGCAATACGAGAGGGTCGCTGCCAAGCGGCGAACCCGCTTTCCGTCTTTCATGTGAACAATGAGCTCCACGCCATGGCGATGCGCGAGCGCGCGGCCATATGCTTCGGCTAGCGCGCGTCGTTTGAAATTGCCAAGCGAGCGCCCCGCGGACTCGCGATCTCTTACGACCCATCCGGCACCGCTCTGGTGCATCACGTGAAAGTCTTCATTCAAATTCCATCTCCCTTCTTGTTGTCGCCGCGCTTTAAGGGATACGCATCGCTCCCGTAGAGATTCTTGATGGCCACGCCGTCGAACCGCTCATCATCAACCTCCAAAATCGCGCCAAACAGCCATACGGGATCGAGTTCCTCGATGGCGAAGCGTATGGCATCTGCCGCGGAGTCGAACCTCTTGTACGTGACGCTTCCACGGCGCAACCCGCGCCCTCTTGCGGGGAACAGCTCGGCGGGGGCCGCGAAATCGAATGGATTCATGCTCTCCTACGACGAACGTGTCAGTTCGCTTTCCTTGGCTACTCGCTCAAAATTCTCATCTGCGGCTTTGATGCGATACTTAAGCTCGCCGTCTTCGACTGGCAGGAGCCTCACCACCTTGAACCGAGAGGCTGCAATCAGCCTCCGGGGCGGATGGTAGATCACGTCTTGGCCCGTCTTGTACCTGTGCGTAGCCATTCGCATCTCCGGTTGTGGCGATTTCCTCGGGCGCCGCTGCATTCCCAACTCGTCAAGGCGGCGCATTTTTGCCTTTAGCGACGCGCGCACTTCTGGATCAGCATCGGAGGCTGAAGCACCAATCTCGACTTGCTTGAGCCATAGACGAGTCATGGCAACATCAAGCAACCCCAATACCTCGGTGCTGAAACCAAAGGGCTTTTCGTGGAATGGCATGGCGTTGCTCCTGTTACTTGGTGGGGAGCGCACGCATCTCTCAGTCACCGCGGCCAAGTCTCGTCCGGTGATAAAAGCAATATGGGGCTGGCAGGCAGAAATGTCCACAATCCTTAGCCACTCAGAATAGCGGCAATATCCGGAGCGGAGTTACCGTCGCCACTGGGAAGCGACCCACACTGCGGATAGAAGCGATAGGGAGCTTGCGACTGCTTATGGCCAGCAGCGGACATGGGATGGTCGCTTCTTGACAATGGGCTGGATCATCAAAGACCGTACTCCTGCATTCGTGGAGGTGCCCATGTGCAGGCTGTTCTCGTTTCCGGTCTGGTTCGTGCTGTCGCTCGTCTGGACGGGCATCGTCGCCTATCTCGGCTATGTGAACGTGCCGTACGTGCCGATGGATATGTCGCCGTCCGATCCCGCGACGCAGGAGGCGCTTCGGTCGGCGATGACGAAGCACACGCTCATGTACGGCTTGCTCGCCGCCGGGCCGCCGGCCATCGCGCTCGCGTTCGGGTGGCTTCTCTGCCGCAAGAGTTGATCCTGGCGTTCTCCTGTCGAGAGGCGGAGCGGATCGCTTGACGGCGGCGGCGAACATCGTCAGGAACAAAACATGACCGATCGCCTCATCAGCGGGGCGAAGCGCGAGGCGGATGCTTACGAGGCGTCGATCCGGCCGCGCTCGCTCTCCGAATTCGTGGGCCAGGAGCAGGCCCGCGCCAATCTCGCTGTCTTCATCGAGGCGGCGCGTGCGCGCGGCGATGCGCTCGATCACGTGCTGTTCGCGGGGCCGCCGGGTCTCGGCAAGACGACGCTGGCGCAGATCGTCGCCAAGGAGCTTGGCGTCGGCTTTCGTGCGACGTCCGGCCCGGTGATCTCGAAGGCGGGCGATCTCGCGGCCCTGCTCACCAATCTCGAAGAGCGCGATGTGCTGTTCATCGACGAGATCCATCGTCTCAATCCGGCGGTGGAGGAGATCCTCTATCCGGCGCTCGAGGACTTTCAGCTCGATCTCATCATCGGTGAGGGACCGGCGGCGCGCTCGGTGCGCATCGACCTTGCGAAGTTCACACTCGTCGGCGCGACGACGCGGCTCGGCCTTCTGACCACGCCGTTGCGCGACCGGTTCGGCATTCCCGTCCGGCTCAACTTCTATACGGTCGAAGAGCTGACGTCGGTGGTGACGCGCGGCGCACGCGTACTGGGGGCGCCGATTGCGCCGGACGGTGCGGCCGAGATCGCGCGGCGGGCGCGCGGCACGCCGCGCATCGCGGGCCGGCTCTTGAGGCGCGTGCGCGACTTCGCAGCGGTTTCGGGCGCCGACATCATCGATTCCAAGGTTGCGGACGTGGCGTTGCGCGCGCTCGAGGTGGACGAAGCCGGCCTCGATTCCCTCGATCATCGCTATCTGACGTGCATTGCGACGACCTACGAGGGTGGCCCCGTGGGGATCGAGACGCTGGCGGCGGCGCTCTCCGAGCCGCGTGATGCGCTCGAGGAGATCGTCGAGCCTTTTCTTCTGCAGCAGGGGTTCATCGGGCGGACGCCGCGCGGGCGCGTGCTGACGCTGAAGGCGTTCCGCCACCTCGGGCTCTCGGGGCCGGCGCGGGCGGCGACGCCGGAGCTGCCGATCTTCGAGGACGGGGAGGAGTGAGGCAGGGCGCTGCGTGGGGGCTCTGGGCGCTGTTAACCGGTTGATTAACTCAGGGCGGAGATAGCCCCTTGCGGCGCAAGGCCGCTGCCGTTTGTTTGATGTTTCGTCACTTTTCAGTGTTGCCGTACGGGTTTGATCTCGAAAATTGCGGAGCCGGCAATTGTTCTCACGGCGACAAGTTCTCCAGGGCATGGCCCTCACCGGGCTCGGAACCGTGAGTTTCGGCGGCTATGCGCTGGCGGAGCCTTTGCGGGTCGGGGTGACGCGTTACACGGTCTCGCCGCCGGATTGGCCCGCGGGGCTTCCACTCCGGATCGCGATCCTCACGGACCTCCACATTTGCGAGCCCTGGCTTGGCATCGAGCGCCTCGAGGCCCTTGTCGCGCGCACCAACGCTTTGTCGCCGGACGCGGTGTTGATGCTTGGCGACTATGTGTGCGGCGGCACGCTGGCGATGTGGAGCCGCCCCGTGAAGCACGCGGACTGGGCCCGGGTGCTCGGGGGGCTCAAGGCACCGCTCGGCGTGCACGCCGTGCTCGGCAATCACGATTGGTGGGAGGATCTCGAGGCGCAACAGCGCAGAGGCGGTCCCGTGATGGCGGGCATCGCCCTCGAGAACGCGGGGATTCCCGTCTACCAGAACAACGCCGTGCGGCTTGAGAAGGACGGTCTGCCGTTCTGGCTCGCCGGGCTCGGTGACCAGTGGGCCTTCGGCTCCGGCCGGCGGCACGGACAGGAGACGTCTGGCATCGACGACCTCACGGGGACGCTGGCACAGGTGACTGACGACGCGCCGCTCATCCTCATGGTGCACGAGCCGGATATCTTCACCGAGGTGCCCGAGCGCGTGGCCTTGACCGTCGCCGGGCACACGCACGGTGGGCAGGTGGCGATCGGCGGCTATGCGCCCGTGGTGCCGTCCCGCTATGGCCAGCGCTACCTTCGCGGGCATATCATCGAGGACGGCCGCAATCTCGTGGTCTCGGCCGGCCTCGGGTGCTCGAGCCTGCCGATCCGCTTCGGCGCGCCGCCCGAGATCGTTATGATCACGGTCGAGTCGGGCCAGGCCTACGTCTGATCCGGCCTCTCTCTCTCGGATCCCCGCCTCGCATGAGCCAGACGAACGACAGCCAGACAAACGATATTTGGCCGGACCTTGCCGGCCACATCATCGACGACGAGACGGGCCGGCACCATGTGCTGCCCGTGCGCGTCTATTTCGAGGACACGGACGCTGGCGGCATCGCCTATCATGCGTCCTACATCCGGTGGTGCGAGCGCGGGCGTACGGATTTTCTGCGTCTGCTCGGCACGGATTCGCGGCGTCTGATCGATGGCTCGGCCAGCACGGAGCCGGCCGCGTTCGTCGTGCGGCGCATGAACTGCGATTTCCTGCGGCCGTCGCGCATGGACGACATCCTGACCGTCGAGACGCGCGTCAAGGAACTCGGCGGTGCCAGCGTCACGCTGCTGCAGACGGTGCTCAACAACGGCCGGCCGGTGTTCGAAGCGGTGGTGACGGTGGTGCTGGTCGCCGTGTCCGGGAAGCCGCTCAGGCTCTCGACGGCCATCCGTGGGGCCTTTGCCGGCGCGGATACGGGCCACGTGCTCGGTCCTGGCGCGGGGAAAACCTGAAGGGCTCTCGTCCACCTGTCATCAGAGGCGCATAGACAAGGCGCGGCCGCGCGGGGATGATGCGGCATGTATGGAGCCTTGCCGGGGGGCAGCATGACGACCGCAAAAGACGCGAGCGGGATCGATCTCGACATCAAGGATGCGATGCAGGGCTACGAGCGCTTCCGGCTCGAGTTCGAGCGTGACCGGGCTTTCTACAAGAGCCTTGCGACGAAGATGCAGAAGCCGCGGCTCTTATGGATCGGCTGTTCGGACAGTCGTGTGGTGCCGTCCCAGATCACGCAGGCGGATCCCGGCGAATTGTTCGAGGTGCGCAACATCGCCAACTGCGTGCCGCCGTCGTGGACTGGCGACGAGGCTGTCGGTGCGGCCATCGAGTATGCGCTCGCCCATCTCGGTATCGACGACATCGTCGTCTGCGGCCACACGGGCTGTGGCGGCATCCAGGCGCTCGCCGAGCCGATCCTGCCGGATTCGGAGGCGCATCTCGGGCGCTGGGTCGAGTACACGCGCCAAGCGCACCGGCTTGTCGCCGCGGCGCGGCTGCCGGAGGAACAGCGCAGCCTCGCGACCGTCAAGGCGCATATCCAGTTCCAGCTCGACAACCTCATGACGTACGAGGTCGTCGCCAAGGGTGTTGCCGAAGGCCGCGTCGGCATCCACGGCTGGCTCTATGTCATGGATGAGGGCGAGTTGCAGGCTTACGACCCGAAGTCCGGCACTTGGCGCGGGCTGCTTGAGACGGCCGCTTAGTCGCGGCGCGCTTCGCAGATGCAACGCGAGACGCTCGAGCGTCATCAGGTCTGGGTCTATCTCGCTGCGATTGTCGTGGGGCTGGTGCTCGGCTCCGTCGCGCCAGGGCTGGCGCCCATTCTGGATGGGTTGCTCTGGCCGAGCCTCGCGGCGCTGCTCTATGTGACGTTCACGCAGGTGCCGCTCGCGCATCTGCCGGCCGCCTTTCGCGATCTGCGCTTCATAACGGCGGTGCTCGGCGGCAACTTCCTGCTGCTGCCAGTGCTGGTGTGGGGACTGCTGGCTCTGGTGCCCGACGATCGGGCCGTGCGGCTCGGCGTGCTGCTGGTGCTGCTCGTGCCGTGTACGGACTGGTTCATCACGTTCACGCATCAGGCACGCGGGGACGTGCGTCGGGCCATTGCGGTGACGCCCGTCGTGCTGGTGGTGCAGATCGTGCTGCTGCCGCTCTACCTCTGGCTCTTCATGGGCGAGGGCTTCGCCGAGATCGTTTCCGCCGGACACATGACGACGGTGTTCGTGGTCGTGATCGTGGCGCCGCTGGCGCTTGCCTACCTCACCGAGCGGTGGGCGGAGCGGGCGCTAGCACGGAGCGCCGTGATCGAGCAGCTCGGGTGGCTGCCGGTGCCGCTGCTGGCCCTGGTGCTATTTCTTATCGCGGCGTCGCAAGTCGAGGCGGCCACAAGCGCTGTCACGCTGCTCGGCGACGTGGCGGCGGCATTCATTGGTTTCCTAATAGGCGCGGCAGCCTTGGGCGTGCTGCTCGGACGCGTGTTCGCGCTGCCGTTGGAACAGGCGCGCACGCTGCTGTTCAGCTTCGCGACGCGCAACTCGTTCGTGGTGCTGCCGTTCGCGCTGGCACTGCCCGCGGGATGGGAGGCGACGGCGATCGTCGTCGTCTTCCAGTCCATGCTCGAGCTTTTCGGTATGCTGTTGTTCCTGTGGCTGGTTCCGCGCCTGCTGCTGCCGATAGGTGCCGCCCGCTAGACGCATCTTGCGGCCCTTGTTTGGTCATATTGCGCGGCAACAAGGACCTTGATGGTCCGTGCGCGCCAGTGCACGTTGCAGTCCGCCAAGGGGGGCGAGATTGCCGATTCGGCACACTTCTTCTTCACGGGGCACTCGGCCGCCCGCTCTATTGATGGGACCGGTGACGCTTGCTTCGGACGCGCCGTCCGAAGGCGATCATGGTCCGAGCCTCGAACGACGGTTGACGCAATGAATCCGGCAGACGTGACGCAGACCGCACTTGCGCCTCAGGCGCACGGCGTTTCCTTCATCGAGCTCTTCCTGCAAGCTTCACCCACCGTCCAGGCGGTGATGATCGGCCTCGGGCTGGCGTCCATCTGGTCCTGGGCCATCATCATAGAGAAGCTGATCGCTTTCCGGCGGGCGCGCATCGAGGCGGATCGCTTCGAGCAGACCTTCTGGTCGGGGCAATCGCTCGACGAGCTTTACAACGGGCTGTCGCGGGGGCCGGCGATCTCGATGGCGGCGCTGTTCGTCGCGGCGATGCGCGAATGGAAGCGCTCGGTCGAGGGTAACATTCGCGCGCTTGGCGGTATTCAGCTGCGCGTCGAGAAGGTCATGGACGTCACCATCAGCCGAGAGATGGAGCGGCTCGACCGCCGGCTTCTGTTCCTCGCCACCGTGGGCTCGACGGCGCCGTTCGTCGGTCTCTTCGGCACGGTGTGGGGCATCATGACGAGCTTCCAGGCCATCGCCATTTCCAAGAACACCAACCTCGCAGTCGTGGCGCCGGGCATCGCGGAAGCGCTGTTTGCGACCGCGCTCGGCCTCATGGCGGCCATTCCGGCGGTGGTATTCTACAACAAATTCCAGGCGGACTCGGCGCACATCAGCCAGCGCCTCGAGGCGTTCGCCGATGAGTTCGCCGCCATCGTCTCGCGGCAGATCGACGTCAGGAGCTGACGACCTCCGATGGGGATGAGCATCAAAGCCAGTGGAGGCGGTCGGCGACGCAGCCGGCGCTCACGCAGTGCGCCCATGAGCGAGATCAACGTCACGCCGTTCGTGGACGTGATGCTGGTGCTGCTCATCATCTTCATGGTGGCCGCGCCGCTGCTCACCGTTGGCGTGCCGATCGAGCTGCCGCAGTCGCAGGGCAAGCAGCTCGAGAGCAACCATGAGCCGCTGACAGTCTCGGTTTCGTCCAACGGTGATGTTTTCATCGGCGAAACGCAGGTGCCGCTCGATGAGATCTCGGAGAAGCTCAAGGCCATTGCCAAGAACGGCGTCGACGAGCAGATCTTCGTGCGCGGCGACAAGGGGATCACCTACGGCACGGTGATGCGCGTCATGGGACGAATCAGCGCCGGCGGGTTCAAAAAGGTGTCGCTGGTGACCGAGGTCGAGGAAGGGGCTGCGGCCCAATAGCCCGCATAGGGCGGCTCCTGGGATGGCGTCCGCCCGCCGGGCCGTACGAGGACGAAGGCAGGATGCAAGAGAGGCGAGCACAGGCGCGCGTGGGCACCGCTCTCCGGATGGCGGTGCAGCCGTGTGTGCGTCGGTGCTCTCTCGCCCGGGTCGATGATCAATCCAACAGCGACGGGGTTCGACCGTGCCGTTCGGACTGACCGTCTCCATCCTGTTGCATGCTGGCGCGCTGGTGTGGGCCTACCTTGCCATGGCATCGACACCACCGCTGAAGGCGCCTGAGCCCGAGCCGATCGAGGTGGCGCTGATCACGCCGTCCGATCTCCTGGCGCTCAAGAAGGGCAGCACGACCGCGACCGAGCTCGAGGCGAAAGCCAAGGAAAATCCGAATCCCGAGGTGTCGAAGGTCGAGGCCGAAAAGGCCAAGCCGATCGTGGCGCCGGAGCTGCCGGTCGAGCCGACACCGGAGCCCGAGCCTGAGAAGAAAGCCGCCGAGACGCCACCGCCGGTGCCCGCAAAGGAGCCGCCGCCCAAGGCCGATCCGATTGCGGAGAAGCTCGCAACGCTGCCGCCTCCCGAGCCGCCGGGCCCGACGCCCGACGAGATGAAGCGCGCTGAAGAAGAAAAGAAGGCCGAGGAAGCCAAGAAAGCGGAAGAGGCCAAGAAGGCAGAAGAGCAGCGCAAGGCCGAAGAAGAGAAGAAGGCCGAGGCGGAGAAAAAGAAGCAGGCAGAAGCCGCGAAAAAGAAAAAAGAAGCCGAGCGCAAGAAGAAGCTCGCCGAGCAGAAGCGCAAGGAAGACGCCAAGAAGAAAAAGCAGCAGCAGGCCGACCGGCTGGCGGCGCTGCTCGACAAGGATCCGACGCGCAAGGGCGCGCCCAATTCGGCGAGCGAGCCGATGAACCCGACGGACTACACGGGTCCGACGGCGGGTGCGCGCGAGGGAAATGCCCCCGTGCTCTCGGTGCGCGAGCAGGACCTTCTGCGCGCGCAGATCAGCGCGCAGCTCAGGCAATGCTGGAAGCTGCCGGGTGGTGGTGGTGGCATCGAGACCATGGTGGTCACGCTGCGCTGGCGGCTCTTTCCGGACGGCTCGCTCGACGGCGAGCCGGCGCTCGAAGCGCCGCAGTCCGGTCCGGTGTACCAGATTGCAGCGGAGGCGGCCGTGCGCGCGGTGAAAGCCTGCTCGCCGTTTACGCTTCCCCCCGACAGATATTGGGCCTGGAGGTCGATTATCTGGGATTTCGACCCGCGCGAAATGCTGTAGGCGTGAGGCGGCCACGATTTCAGTGCAAGATGAGAGAAATGACCGAAGCTCTTCCCCCCATTCGCGCCGCTCGGATGTCTCCGATCCGGATGCTCCACCCGGCAGCGCTCCTCACGCTCCTGGCCTTTCTCGTGATGCTGCTGGTTGCCGCGGCGCCGGCCTTCGCGCAGACGGATGACGCCTATCGCCCGCCTGCGGGCGGCGGTGGCGGCGGCGGATTCGGAGATCAGTTGCGCGAGCAAGGATACGACGTGCCGCCTCCCCCTCCGCAGGGGCCACCGCCTGGCGGCTATCAGGGCGGCGGCCAGGACGGCTTCAGCTCAGAGGGCTTGCGCGGTACGCAGCGCCAGGGCGTCGTGGCACCGATCCCGATCGCGATCCCGGCCTTTACGGGCGATGATCCGAAGCTCGCTCAGGACGTGGCGCAGGTGCTGATGGCGGATCTCGAGCGCTCGGGTCTGTTTCAGCCGCTCGATCCGGCGTCGTTCCTTGAAAGAATCAGTGATGTCAACGCGTTGCCGCGCTTCCCGGACTGGCGCCAGATCGGCGCGGAGGCACTGGTCGTGGGGCGCGTCACGCGCAGCGGCGACGGGCGTTTGACATCGGAGTTCCGGCTGTGGGACGTGACCAGCGGCAAGCAGCTCGCCGGGCAGCGCTTCACCACCGGCTCGCAGAACTGGCGTCGCGCCGGCCATCTCGTCGCCGATCAGGTCTATGAGCGGCTCACGGGTGAGAAGGGCTACTTCGACACGCGTGTGGTGTTCGTCGACGAGACCGGCTCCAAGGCCAAGCGGATCAAGCGTCTCGCGATCATGGACCAGGACGGGGCCAACGTGCGCCTGCTGTCGCAAGGCCAGGAGCTCGTGCTCACGCCGCGATTCAATCCGGTCGCGAGCGAGATCGTGTACATGGCCTACACCAAGGACCAGCCGCACGTGTTCCTCATGAACCTCGAGACGGGCAAGCGCGAGGCTGTCGGCGAGTTTCCGGGCATGACATTCGCGCCGCGCTTTTCGCCGGACGGTCAGCGGGTGGTCATGAGCCTGCAGAGCGGAGGCGATTCCAATATCTACGAGATGGACCTTCGGACTCGGCAGTCGCGCCAGCTCACGTCGGCGGGGGCGCTGGATACCGGCCCCAGCTATGCGCCGGACGGGCAGTACATCGTGTTCGAATCCGACCGCGAAGGCACCCAGCAGCTCTACGTGATGGGGCGGGACGGCTCCAATCCGCGCCGGATCAGCATGGGCGAGGGGCGCTACTCGACGCCGGTCTGGTCGCCGCGCGGTGACTACATCGCCTTCACCAAGCAGCTCGCCGGGCGATTCCTGATCGGCGTGATACGCCCCGACGGCTCGGGAGAGCGTATTCTTACCGAGGGGTATCACAATGAGGGGCCTACCTGGGCCCCGAACGGGCGCGTGCTCATGTTCTTCCGCGAGAGCCAGGGCGAGGAGGGCGGTTCGCGAATCTATTCGGTCGATCTCACGGGCTACAACGAGCGAGTCGTGAGCACCCCTTCGTACGCCTCGGATCCGGCCTGGTCGCCGCTCCTCAACTGAGGCGCTCGTTTACTCGCGCTTAACCCTGAAGGGGCTATTCTTGCATCTGCGCCTTGCGTGGAAGGCGATCCAGTTTTGCGTTGAGACTCAAGGCTCTACGGGGCCGGTTTTGTCGTGCGTCATCGGCCCGTGGAGCCTCAACAACGGCGTGGCATTTTCGCATCTACGAGGGTGGAAAACAGTGATCTTCTACCCTCTGTTCTTGAACAAATCATGCCGTGCCGGTACCCAAATATTCGGCTCGTTGCCGAACAAGCATCAGGAGATAAGACCATGCAGGGTGTGAAGGGGCTGATTGTTCTCTCGGCTGCCGTTGTCGCTGTTGCACTCGGTGCGTGCCGTCGTGAAGAAGCGGCACCGCTGAAGCTCGGCGCCGAGGTTCCGACTGCCACGGAAGTGGCTCGCTAACGTCCGAAATTTCACTTTGGGACACAACAGGAGATACTACCATGAAGGGCGCTATCGTTCTCGCTGCCGCTGTCGTTGCTGTCGCTCTCGGCGCTTGCCGTCGTGAAGAGGCCGCTCCGCTGAAGCTCGGCGTTGAGGCTCCGGCCGTCGTCGACGTTCGCTAATACAGCGGGCAGAGATCAGTCCAGGCTTTGGTCTGGACTGTTCTGAAGAGATTAGAGCTGTCGCAGCGAATGCTGCGACAGCTCTTTCTTTTTTGTACATGGCTTTTTGTCGCTTTGTTTGCAGGGCGTGAGTTTCTTCAGGGCAGATATCGTCCTCGCTGCGCGCATGAAGCCGCGGCGGATCGGCCACTGTTTCCCCAGGCAATTATGCAACTGTCACAAATCGCGCCTTGTCGTGCGCGGCGCCCTCGCGCATGCTCTTTTGCAGAGCCGGCGGGGTTTCTCGCGAGTCGATGCGTCGTGCCCTCGGCCGGATAGCAAAACCAAAATTGTCGCGCGCGGGCTTGAGTTGGCAATGGCTGCTGTTTCTCTGCGGATCTATGCCGCACGGATGTTCCGGCCACATTTTTGTACTCAGGCTCAGGTATCAGGTCCCTTCATGGGGAGTTACGAGGCTCCGGTGAGCGACGCGCCGCCCGTAGAGCCGATGAAAGGATTAAATTGATGGCGGCTGTTTTTCGGGCCTCCGGCTTCGCTTGCGCGTTGCTTCTTCTGATCTCGGGTGCGGGTCTTGGCGGCTGTGCCAACAACCAGAACGACCCCAATGCGCAACTCGGGCCGGATGGGCGGGGACCGATCACGCCCGGCACCAGCCGTGACTTTGCCGTCAACGTCGGCGATCTCGTTTACTTCTCGTCCGACAGTAGCGATCTGACGCCCGAGGCGCAGGCCACGCTGCAGAAGCAGTCGCAGTGGCTGCGCCAGTACGCGCAGTTCACCATCACCATCGAGGGTCACGCCGACGAGCGCGGCACGCGCGAGTACAACATCGCCCTGGGCGCCCGGCGTGCAACCTCGGTGCGCAACTTCCTGGCGCAGAACGGCGTGGCGCCGAATCGCATTCGCACGATCTCCTACGGCAAGGAGCGTCCGGTGGCCGTCTGTAACGACATCTCGTGCTGGTCTCAGAACCGGCGCGCCCAGACCGTCCTAAACAGCCGCGTCGCCTCCTGACGCGCCCCTTAAGGGTTCAGGGAGCGGAGCCGGTTGCTGGCGGTCGCTCTCCTAAGGCAGCGTAACAAAGCTGTCACAGTCATTTCCCGGTCGCGGTATTGCCCGCCTTCGGGCCACCCCCTGGCAAAGTTTGGCCGTATTGGAAGCGCACAGCTTTTGTCTTGACGACAGAGGCGTTTGGCTCATCCGATTGCGGGAGATTAGGGTGCCAAGCTTGCGCATAGGATGCGCGCCGCGACTTCAGACGGCGATCCGATCACACTGGCGCGCGCGCGCAATGGTCGGCGGGTTTGCCGCCGTGGCATTCTGTGGTGCAGCCGTGGCGCAGGCGCAAAATGGCGCTGGATTCAACGATCTGCCCGACAACACCCATCCATTCGACCTCAACACACCGCACGATGGATTTTCCGTCGTGGACCCGCTCGAGGGTGTGCCCGAGCGCAGGCGCGAGAGCGATGAGGGCGTCGGCAGCTGGTTCTTCCCGGGGTGGAGCTCCAAACCGTCCGCCGAGAAGAGTGCTGAGGATCTCTATAAGGCCGGGACCGCAGCTCTCGAAGCGGGCCGTCGCGAGGAGGCGCAGCGGCTCTTCGAGCAGGTGATCTCGCAAGATCCGGGAAGCGCGCGCGCGCGGGCTGCACGCCAGCAGCTCGGCGAAATCTATCGAGGCGTCACAGGCGAGCCGCAGGCTATTCCCGCGGCGCGCAGCAGCGTCACGGGACCCACGCCGCGGGCGAGGAATGGCGGAGTGGATAGCGCGTCGGTGCTGTCCGGGATCTCGCAGGCCGTGTCGCCTACCGCGCTTTTGCGTGCGCGCGTTTCGCCTGCCGTCGACGGGCAGTTTCTTTCCGATGCCGGAGACCGCGTGTTCTTCGGGACCGGCAACGCGGGGCTCGGCTCGCGGGCTCGTGGCGTCATACAGGCTCAGGCGCGATTTCTGATCCGCTTTCCGAATCTCTACGTGGCCATCGAGGGCTATGCCGACGATGGAGCGATGTCGGACGAGGACGTGCAGCGCCTCTCCGAGGAGCGCGCCGCCGTCGTGCGCGACCGCTTAATCGCGGAGGGCGTCGGTGCGGAGCGGATCATTGCTTACGGGCGGGGAGGTGGAGGCCGCGTCTCCGATTGCCCAGCCCCCGAGTGCATGGCGCAGAACCGGCGCGCGGTGACGATCCTGCTCATGCGCCGTATCGAAACTCGCCCCGTGCGCCACGCCGACGGGGATGACCAGCCCGGACCAGGCCGGCCGCCGATGCAGTAAGCCATCCGTGGCCTGCGGCCTCGAAAGGACGTCGTTCAAGTTGACAAGAGTGGGCAGAGGGCGGACAGCGTGCGTGCCTTTTGGGGTGCCGGAATGGGCTGTCGCCTTCCATCCGGAACCGTGCAGGGATAGGCTTTGCCTCAAGATCTAACGAAGGAGGGCGTTTCGCTCATGCAGTCCAAGCCAGTTCCGACGGCGCGTGCCGCGCGAGGGGCCGCGTGCCTCATGCTCGCGTTGCTCTGGGGCGCGGGCGGTGCCGTGGCGCAGGGCGTGGTGAGCGAGGAGTTGCCGACGGTCAAAGGCGCGCAAGGCAAGGCGCAGCAGAAGGGGCCCGCCGGCGGGGGCGATGCTGGATTGCGTGAGCGCGTCGAGCAGCTCGAAGGCCAGCTCGTCGATCTGCAGGTCGTGATCGGCACGCTGGAATCGCTGGCGCGCACGGGCGGCACCGTGTCGGCGCCCGCTCGCTCCGACGCCGGTGGCGGAGGCCTCGGCGGTGGAGATCGCGCGCGCCTCGACAGCTTGGAAACGCAGATCCGGGCGCTCACCGCGCAGGTCGAGCAGCTTTCGCAGGAGTTTCGCGCGGGCGGCGGGCCACAGCGCAGGTCGGAGCTCGGCGGGTTCGAGGAGCCGCCTCAGGCGAGCCGTTTCGGCTCCACCACCGTGACATCCGATACCGCAGGGCCGCAGGGCCTCGACGATCCGGGCGCCGGTTTCGGTCCTCCTCAACCGGGACCGAACGTCGGTGCGCCGCCGCCGGCCACCTACGGTGGTCCGACGCCGCCGCCGACCTATGGCTCCGAGTCGCTGCCGCCGGCGGCGGGCGGTGGGCAGCTGGCCGCCATCGAGCCGGGTGGTGGCATGAGCTCGAAGCAGCTCTACGAGACAGCTTATGGCTATCTACTGCAGCAGGACTACGGCGCGGCGCAGGCCGGGTTCCGAGACTTCCTCAAATCCCATCCGCAGGATCCGCTGGCACCGAACGCGCTCTATTGGCTCGGCGAGTCGCACTACGTGCAGCGGAACTACGCCGATGCCGCCGAGGCGTTCGATCTCGTCGTCTCGGCTTATGGCTCGAGCAGCAAGGCACCGGATGCGCAGCTCAAGCATGGCATGTCGCTCGCCCAGCTCGGCAAGCGGCAGGACGCTTGCGCGACGCTGCGTGGCGTCGGTTCGAAGTTTCCCAATGCGCCTGTGCAGATCAAGGCCAAGGCCGACAGCGAGCGGCAGAGAATCGGCTGCCCGTGACCGATCGGTGGCGGGGTCGCCGGGATCGTGCCTGGGTTTCATTGCAAAAGCTCTGAGCGTGCCATGCGGCTCGCCGGGGCCGAGAGGGTCTCGGACGAGCTGACCGTGCACGATCAGGATCTCGATCTTTTGTTCGGCCCGCTTCTCGCGCCCTTCAAGCGCGCGGTGCTCGCCGTCTCTGGCGGGTCTGATAGCATGGCGCTGATGGTGCTCGCCGCGCGATGGGTGGCGTCGGGGCGCGCACCCGCCGGACTGATGCTCGACGTTGCGACGGTCGATCATGGCCTGCGGGCGAGCTCGGCGCGCGAAGCGGATTGGGTGGCCGAGCGGGCGAAGGCGCTGGGGTTCTCGCATACGACACTCGTGTGGGGCGGCAACAAGCCGGGATCGGCGTTGCAGGCGCGGGCGCGCGAAGCCCGTTACGCGCTGCTCGTCGCGCATGCGCGCGCCGATACGCCGGCGGCGGTGGTGACGGCGCACACGCGTGACGATCAAGCGGAGACGCTGCTGATGCGGCTCGGCCGCGGCAGCGGTCTCGACGGTCTTGCCGGCATGGCGCCGGTGCGGCCGCTGTTGCCGGATGGCTCGGTTCAGCTCGTGCGACCGCTGCTGGCGCTCAGCAAGGCTTCACTCATCGCCATGCTGCGCGAGGTTGGCAGCACATGGATCGACGATCCTTCCAACGAGCGCCTCGACTTCGAGCGCGTGCGGCTCAGGGGGGCACGCGATCATCTCGTGGCGCTCGGCCTTTCGAACGACAAGCTGGCGCTCAGCGCCACGCGGCTCTGGCGGGCGCGCGATGCGCTCGATCAGGTCACCGAGGCGAAACTCAGGACGCTGGTCGATGAGCATGGGGGCGTCTATGGCTCGCTTGAGCGCGCTGCGTGGGAGGCGGAGCCGGAGGAAATCCGCGTGCGTCTTCTGGCGCGGCTGATTGGCGCCTTCGGGGGCGAGGCGCGGCCGGCACAGCTGTCTCAGGTGGAAGCGTTGGTCGCGGCGCTCGCGCGGGGGCGTCCCATGGCGCAGACGCTCGCGGGTTGCATCGTCTCGCAGGGTCGCACGACGTTGCGCCTCTACCGTGAGCCCGGCCACCATACGCTCCGGACGCTGCGTCTGACGCCGGGCGACGAGGCGGTATGGGACATGCGGTTCCGGCTCCGGTACGCGGTGCCGGAAGCCGATGCGCCGGGCGACGACGGCGTCGGGATGGCGGCCCGGGAGGGGCCCGCGGCGATGGAGCCGGTGGTCGTGCGGCCGCTGGGGTTGCAAGCTTATGCAACCCTTAGGGGGCGGCTTGCGCCCAAGGACCGGCCTCCTGCGCGGGCGGCGGCTGGCCTGCCCTCGATCTGGGCGGAGGAGCGTCTGCTTGCCGTGCCGAGCCTTTCCGGCGCGCCCAGCGACAACCGTTTCCGTGCGGAATTTCTGGGGCTTAAGCGGGAGTTGCGCTAGCTCAAGGCGCGCGCTTCACGAGTTGGGAAGGCTGTCGTGTCATCTCTCGTGCTGGCGGGGGCATTAAACTTGGCAAACTCAGGTGCGGCACCTATCTTAAACTCCAGTTATTAGACGCGGATCCAAGCCGGCTCACTTCCATCCCTGTTGCCGGCTTTTTCGGGAAATCAGATGAATCCGAATTTTCAGAAGCTTGCGATCTGGGTAGCGGTTTTCGTGCTGCTCGCCGCGCTGTTCAACCTTTTCAACAGTCCGAACCAGACCCGCCGGGGTGCTGAGATCAGCTACTCGGACTTCCTCAACGCGGTCGATGCCGGGACGGTGGCGGAGGTGACGCTGGCGGGCAACCGCATCTACGGCACCATGCGCGACAACGCCGCGCCGTTCTCGAGCTATGCGCCATCGGATCCTTCGCTCGTCGAGCGGCTCAAGGCCAAGGACGTCAAGTTCAAGGCGCGGCCTTCCGACGAGGACGTGCCGTCGATCCTGTCCGTGCTGCTCAACTGGTTCCCCATGCTGCTCCTGATCGCGGTCTGGGTGTTCTTCATGCGCCAGATGCAGTCCGGCTCGGGACGCGCCATGGGCTTCGGCAAGAGCCGGGCTAAGCTGCTCACCGAGCGGCAGGGTCGCGTCACGTTCGAGGACGTGGCGGGCGTGGACGAAGCGAAGTCCGACCTCGAGGAGATCGTCGAGTTCCTGCGCGATCCGCAGAAGTTCCAGCGGCTCGGCGGGCGCATTCCGCGCGGCGCGCTGCTCGTCGGTCCTCCGGGTACCGGCAAGACGCTGATCGCGCGTGCGGTCGCGGGCGAAGCGAACGTGCCGTTCTTCACGATCTCGGGCTCCGACTTCGTCGAGATGTTCGTCGGCGTCGGCGCGAGCCGCGTGCGCGACATGTTCGAGCAGGCGAAGAAGAACGCGCCGTGCATCATCTTCATCGACGAGATCGACGCCGTCGGTCGCCACCGCGGCGCGGGCCTCGGCGGCGGCAACGACGAGCGCGAGCAGACGCTCAACCAGCTGCTCGTCGAGATGGACGGCTTCGAGGCCAACGAGGGCATTATCATCATCGCGGCGACGAACCGTCCGGACGTGCTCGACCCGGCGCTTCTGCGTCCGGGCCGCTTCGACCGGCAGATCGTGGTGCCTAACCCGGACATCGCGGGTCGCGAAAAGATCCTCAAGGTGCACATGCGCAAGGTGCCGGTGGCGCCCGACGTGGATCCCAAGGTCATCGCGCGCGGCACGCCCGGCTTCTCGGGCGCGGATCTCGCCAACCTCGTCAACGAGGCGGCACTGCTCGCCGCACGTCGCAACAAGCGGCTCGTGACGCAGATCGAGTTCGAGGACGCCAAGGACAAGGTCATGATGGGCGCCGAGCGGCGTTCCATGGTGATGAGCGAGGAGGAGAAGCGCAACACGGCCTATCACGAGGCGGGCCACGCCATCGTTGGTCTCTCCGTGCCGTACGATCCTCTGCACAAGGTCACCATCATCCCGCGCGGGCGTGCGCTCGGCGTGACGATGAACCTGCCGGAAGGCGATCGGCATAGCCGCACGCGGCAGTGGTGCGAGGCGCGCCTTGCCGTGCTGTTCGGCGGCCGTGAGGCCGAGATCCTGCTCGGCGGCCCGGAGAACGTGACCAACGGCGCGACGGGCGACATCCAGATGGCGACGCAGCTCGCCCGCGCCATGATCATGGAGTGGGGTATGTCCGACAAGCTCGGGCGCGTCCGCTACAATGGTAACGAGCAGGAGGTGTTCCTCGGGCACTCCGTCACGCAGACCAAGAACCTCTCCGACGAGACCGCGAAGCTCATCGACGAGGAGATCCGCAATCTCATTCACACGGGTGAGGAGAAGGCGAAGAAGATCCTGACCGAGAACATCGACAAGCTGCACGCCGTGGCCAAGGCGCTGCTCGACTTCGAGACCGTCTCCGGCGAGGAGGTGGCGGCGATCATGCGCGGCGAGACGATCGTGCGGCGTGACGATGACAACTCGAAGGGCTCGCCCGCTTCGGCGGTGCCGACGGCTGGCCGCTCGCGTCCGCGCGAGGAGCCGGGCGCCGGCGGCATGGAGCCTCAGCCGCAGACTTGATGCTGAGGCACAGGCTCGCTTAAGTTCGCAACGGCCGCGACGGTGTCGCGGCCGTTCTGTTTTGATGTGACCGATGATGCACGTTTCGGACTTTGTTTCGCTGCCGTTTCACGTCACGCCGGATAGGCGGCGCGACGATCGGAGCGAGTAGGGTCTGAAGTGATCACGGTCTGCTTGAAGAGACTTCCATGCAGCGATCGATTTACATCCGCCCGCTCGGCATCTATTGGGCGCGGCTTGGCACGCCGGAGTCGGAGGCTCCGCAGGAGATCTGGGGCGGTTTACCGCTCGCCGGAGGGCCGCTCGCGTTCTCGGCGCTCGAGGTGCTCGAGCGCGCGCCGGGGGGCACGGTGCGGCGTACGATCGGGCTCGGTGATCTCTTCGAGCGTGATTGGGGCCGCCACACGCTCTCGGCATCGGACCTCATCGAGGAGATCCGCGCGCCGCGACCGCGGCTTGCGGGGCTTTCGCTCGATCGGCCGCGCATCATGGGCATCGTCAACGTGACGCCCGACAGCTTCTCGGATGGCGGCCTGCACGACAGTGCCACGGCGGCCATCGCGCATGGATTGAAGCTCGCCGAGGAGGGTGCGGACATCCTCGATATTGGGGGCGAGTCCACGCGTCCGGGCTCGGACACCGTGTCGGTCGACGACGAGCTTCGCCGCGTCATCCCCGTCATCGAGGGGCTCAGGGCTAAAACTGACGCGCTGATCTCCATCGATACGCGCAAGGCCGCGGTGATGCGGCGGGCGGCGGCCGCGGGCGCCGATATCCTGAATGACGTCTCGGCGTTGACGTACGATCCGGCGGCACTCGAGGTGGCGGCGGCGAGCGGGCTGCCGGTCATGCTGATGCACGCCCAGGGCGATCCCAAGACGATGAACGACAATCCGCAGTACAGCGATGTCGTACTCGACGTGTTCGATTTTCTCGAGCAGCGGATCCGGGCCTGCCTCGAAGCCGGCATTCCGAAGTCGCGCCTCATTGCGGATCCCGGCATCGGTTTCGGCAAGCATCTGCATCACAACGTGGCCGTGCTCAACGCCATGAGCCTCTACCATGGCCTCGGCGTGCCGGTGCTGCTCGGTGCCAGCCGCAAGAAGCTGATCGGGCAGCTCTGCAATGTGGAGGCGCCGCGGGACCGGGTGCCGGGGTCGCTCGCTGCTGCGCTGCACTCGGTGGCGCAGGGTATCCAGATCGTTCGCGTTCACGACGTGGCAGAAACCCGGCAGGCGCTGGCGGTGTGGGAGGCGGCGGAGGCGGGTTCAGAAGCGGGGCTGGCGTAGGGGCCGAGGCGCCGGAAGAAGCGGTTTTTTCGAACGGTGTTAAGCGTTCCAAAACCGGTGGGCGTCTACAAAGACATGCCTTGGCCCCGGCGCGCAACGGCCCTAAAATCGCGTGGGGTTGGATTTCCGGGCAAGGGGTTGAGATGACACGCCGCTATTTCGGCACGGACGGTATCCGGGGGCTTGCGAACAAGCATCCGATGACGTCGGAGGTCGCGCTCAAGGTTGGGATGGCGGCCGGAAAGCTTTTCCAGAACGGCACGCACCGGCATCGCGTCGTCATCGGCAAGGATACGCGTCTCTCCGGCTACATGCTTGAGGCAGCGCTGATGAGCGGCTTCACCTCTGTTGGCATGGACGTGTTCCTGCTCGGCCCGATGCCGACGCCCGCGGTTGCCATGCTGACGCGGAGTCTCCGCGCCGATCTCGGTGTCATGATCTCGGCTTCGCATAACCGCTACAGCGATAACGGCATCAAGCTGTTCGATCCGGACGGCTACAAGCTGTCGGACGACGTGGAACTCGAAATCGAGCAGCTCATCGACGGGCCCGCCGAGCCGCTGCTCGCGCCTTCCGATCGCATCGGTCGTGCGACGCGCGTCGACAGCGCGCAAGAGCGCTACATCGAGTTCGCGAAGCGCACACTGCCGAAGAACCTCAAGCTCAACGGGCTCCGCATCGTCATCGATTGCGCGCATGGCGCAGCCTACAAGGTGGCGCCGGAAGCGCTGTGGGAGCTCGGCGCCGAGGTGATCAAGATCGGAGTCGATCCCGACGGACGCAACATCAATTACAAGTGCGGTTCGACTGCGCCTGAGGCGCTGATCGACAAGGTGCGTGAAGTTCGAGCAGACATCGGCATCGCGCTCGACGGCGACGCGGACCGCGTGGTGATCGTCGACGAGAAAGGCAACATCGTCGATGGCGACCAGCTGATGGCGGTGATTGCCGAAAGCTGGCAACGGCGCGGCAAGCTCAGCGCGGGCGGCATCGTTGCGACCGTGATGAGCAACCTTGGCCTTGAGCGCTATCTCAAGGGGCAGGGGCTTTCGCTGGTGCGCACGCCGGTGGGTGATCGTTACGTCGTCGAGCACATGCGGCGCCATGGCTACAATGTCGGCGGCGAGCAGTCGGGGCACATCGTGCTTTCGGATTTCACGACGACAGGCGACGGGCTCGTGTCGTCGCTGCAGCTGCTGGCGTGCGTCGTGGCAACGGGACGTCCTGTGTCGGAAGTGTGCGCGCGCTTCACGCCGCTTCCGCAGGTGCTGCAGAACGTGCGCTATTCGAGCGGCCGGCCGCTTGAAGACAAGCGCGTGCGTAAGGTCATTGAAGGTGCCAAGCAGCAACTCGGCGACAGCGGACGTCTGGTCATTCGTCCGTCGGGCACCGAGCCCGTGATCCGCGTCATGGCGGAGGGCGATGACCAGCAGCTTGTCCAGACGGTGGTTGGCGAGATCGTCGAGGCGGTGAAAGAGGCCGCGCAGGCGGCCGCCTGAGACGCGTCCTCTTCGTACGGTTTATCTGATCGCTGTTGTTCGCGGGACGGTGCAGGCTTGCCGTTCGCTATCCTTTGAATGATGTATGTTTTTCGGTGCTCCAGCTGAGGCGCGTCGCAAAACGAAGCGCCGTTTAAGCCCCTATTAAACGTTCTAAGACAAAGTCCCGGCGATGCCAGTGCTGCGTCGTGTCCGGTCCTGTGTGCGCCCGCGCCGGGACACTCTTCGAAAGGGATTGTTGATGAGAATCTCACGCGTTTGCGCCCTCGTGGGCGCAGCCGTCAGCGCAGCCGTGCTCGCTGTGTCGTTTGCGCCGGCACAGGCCGCCGATCTTGGATACGGTAGCGTGAAGGATATCCCGCCGCCCGCGCCGTCGGGCCGCGCGTGGTACCTCAAGGGCACCATCGGCATGACAAACTCGGAGCCGGGCGGGCTTTGGACCGGCGAGTACGCGTCGGGCGACTTCTCGATCCATCACAAGGACATCAAGAGCGCACCGCTTTACGGCATCGGCATCGGCGTCGAGCACAGCCGGTGGCTGCGCTTCGACATCACGGGCGAGTATCGCGGCAAGCAGCATTTCGTTGCGCATGACTCGTACAACAACGGTGGTCCCTGTCCTGGCTCGGGCTGCGGTACCAACGATCATTCGGCCAATCTCGAAAGCTGGCTCGGCTTGTTCAATGCCTACATCGATCTCGGCACGTGGCATGGCGTGACGCCGTATGTCGGCGGCGGTGTCGGTCTGACCTCGATCACCACGATGGGCTACAAAGACATCAATGTGCCGACAGGTGGTTTCGCCTACGCAGTGAACGACAAGACGACGACCAACTTCGCGTGGGCGCTCTATGCGGGGTTGAGCTACGACGTCACCGACCGCTTCACGCTCGACCTCGGCTATCGCTATACCGATCTCGGATCTATCAAGACGAGCGCCGTCAGGACCTACGACGATCCCGAATTGCTCAGCCCGTTCGAGGTTCACGATATCGTCTCGCACGACCTACTGTTCAGTGGGCGCTTCCGTCTCGACCGCCCGGCGCCCTCCTATCCGGTAGCATTCAAATAGAGATTGAAGGCGCGGCCCCTGGTTTTTTGCGTATCGGGCTCGCGCCTTCGTGGGCTTCAGTGCCTCGGCGGGGTCGGCGCAAGCCGGCCCCGTTTCGCTTCGCAGCAAAGTTAATTGGCGGTGCTCGTCATAAATTCGTCGCTAAACGACCGCACCTGAAGCCTGGCGGGTGCTGCCCCACGCCCGGCATAATGCGCGCTCACCTTAGGATCGTTCTTAACTCCAGCCCCGAGAGGTCTTGTCCCGTGAAGCAGGTCGTTGCCGTCGCGCTTCTGTTGCTTGCAGTCGGTGCGGAAGCCTCGCGTGCGGCGGAGGTGGATGCGGTATCGCGCATCGATGCGGTGACGGTGTTCCCAATGGGCGCGGAAGTGGTGCGCATTGCCAAGGTTCAACTCGACAAGGGCGAGCACACGATCGTTTTCCGCGATCTGCCGACCGGGGCCGTCGATGGCTCGATCCGTGTCGAGGGAACGGCGTCGGGCAAGCTCGAGATCGGCTCCGTGGATACGCGGCGCCTGTTCGTGCCGCGGGCGGACGCCGAACAGTCTGCCTCGGAGCGCCGCCAGATCGAGACCGAGATCGAGACGCTGCGCGATGCGCGGGCGCGGCTCGATGCGCAGGTTCACGCGGCGGAGACGCAGAAGGCGCTGATCAACAATCTCACACAGCTTCCGACGCGTCCGGCTCCGGCTGCGGGCGCCGAGCGCAGCGAGGACTGGACGGCAGTTCTGGCACTCATCTCCGCCGGTTCGGCTGAGGCGCAGCGCACCATCGAGGACGCGCAGGTCAGGATCCGCGAGACGGATCGCAAGATCGACGATCTCGAGAAGAAGCTGGCGTCGATCGCGCCAGAGAAGACGGAGCGCACGGAAGCGAAGGTGTTCGTCGTCGCGCAGTCGCCGCTCGAGGCGGACATCACGGTGCGGTATCAGGTTTCGCATGCCTCGTGGACGCCGCTCTATGATATGCGCCTGCACAGCGGCTCCAAGACGGCGGCGCCGCGGATCGATCTCGCGCGTCGCGCCTCGATCAGTCAGAAGACCGGCGAGAGCTGGGACAACGTCGCGCTGACTCTGTCCACGACGCGGCCGTCTGCCGGGGCTTCGGCGCCCGAGTTGCGGCCATTGATCGTCGATTTCGAGCCTGAGCCGCGGCCGCCTATGCCGGTGGCGAGCGCGCCTGCCGCCGGGAATGCCTTTGAGGATAGCGTTGCACTTGAAGCCGCACCGGAGCCGGACGCGCGCGAAGAACTCGCGCAGACCCAGCGGGCGCGGCGTGCGGTTTCTGAGCGTCCGGCCGAGATCGTGCAGGCGCCGTTCCACGCGTTGTTCGCGGTGCCTGGGCGGCTCAGCATTCCGGAGACGGGGGAAGCCAAGCGCGTTCAGCTTGGGGCGGAAGCGATCGAGCCGCAGCTCACCGTGCGTGCCGTGCCGAAGGTGGAGCCGAAGGCTTACCTTTACGCCAAGCTCACGCTGCCGAAGGGCGCACCGCTTCTGCCGGGTGCCGTCTCCCTGTTTCGTGACGGCACGTTCGTCGGCACCGGACGACTGCCGACGCTGTCGCCCGGCGAAGAGCACGAGCTCGGCTTCGGCGTCGACGATCTGGTGCGCGTGCGGCACGCGATCTCGGCTGAGACGCGCGGGGAGACGGGGCTGATCTCGACCTCGCGCACCGACAACCGCAACTACCTCATTACGGTGAAAAGCATGCACGAGCGTGCGATCGATTTTGCCGTGTTCGACCAGATCCCTGTCTCGGCCAATCAGGACATCAAGGTCGATCTCAGCGGCAAGGCGCCGACGCGCCAGAACGTGGACGACCGGCGCGGCGTCCTGGTCTGGGAGGGCAAGCTCGAGCCGGATCAGGAGCAGACGATCGAGTTCGGGTATCGTGTGTCCTGGCCGTCCGCGAAGTCGGTGATTTACCGGCAGTAGGCGAACGGCTATGCCAGGGCTGGGGTAAGCCATAGAAATCGAACGGTGTTTTCGCAGCAAAGGAAAAGGTTTCTTCTTTCGGGAGAGCCCTTTAAACCTAGGTTCGATGGTCCCGGCCCCGGCTCATCAGCCGGGGCCATTTCATGACAAGCGGTGGAGAGAATGGCTAACGTCGTGGTCGTCGGCGCGCAGTGGGGCGACGAAGGAAAGGGCAAGATCGTCGACTGGCTTTCTGAGCGCGCCGATGTTGTGGTGCGGTTCCAGGGCGGTCATAACGCGGGCCATACCCTCGTCATCGGGAATACGACCTACAAGTTGTCGCTGTTGCCGTCCGGTGTCGTGCGGCCTGGCAAGCTCGGCGTGATCGGGGCCGGCGTGGTGGTCGATCCGTGGGCGCTCGTCGCCGAGATCGAGAAGCTCAGCAAGCAGGGGCTCGAGATCAGCCGGGACAACCTGCGCATCGCCGAGAATGCGACGCTGATCCTGCCGTTCCATCGCGAGCTCGACGTCATGCGCGAGGAGGCGGCGGGCGAGGGCAAGATCGGTACTACCGGGCGCGGCATCGGTCCGGCCTACGAGGACAAGGTCGGACGCCGCGCGATCCGAGCGCACGACCTCAGGAATCTGGCATCGCTCGGCGGGAAGATCGACCGGATGCTGCTGCATCACAACGCATTGCGCCGCGGTCTCGGGAAGCCCGAGGTCAGTAAGGATGCGGTGCTGGCCGAACTGGCCGAGGTGGCGCCGAAGGTCGTGCCCTACATCGACGTGACGTGGGATCTTCTGGACCAGGAGCGGCGCGCCGGAAAGCGCATCCTGTTCGAGGGCGCGCAGGGCGCGCTGCTCGACGTCGACCACGGCACGTATCCGTTCGTGACGTCTTCGAACACGGTGGCGGCGCAGGCCGCGACGGGATCGGGCATCGGGCCCGACTCGCTCGGTTTCGTGCTCGGCATCGCGAAGGCCTACACGACGCGCGTCGGCGCCGGTCCGTTCCCGACCGAGCTGACCGACAAGACCGGCGAGACGATTGGCGAGCGCGGCCATGAGTTCGGCACGGTGACCGGGCGCAAGCGCCGCTGCGGCTGGTTCGACGCTGTGCTCGTACGGCAGGTGGCCAAGGTTTCGGGCATCAACGGCATCGCACTCACAAAGCTCGACGTGCTCGATGGATTCCCCGAGGTGAAGGTGTGCGTCGGCTATTCGCTCGACGGACAGCGACTGGCCCGCCTGCCGGCCGGCGCCAACGCGCAGGCGCGCGTCGAGCCGATCTGGGAGACGTTCGAAGGCTGGTCGGAGTCGACGCGGGGTGCACGGCGCTGGGCCGATCTGCCGGCGCAGGCGGTCAAGTATGTGCGCTTCATCGAGGAGCTGATCGAGTGCCCGGTGACTCTGCTTTCGACGAGTCCGGAGCGTGACGACACGATCCTGATGAAAGATCCATTCGAGGATTGAGGGCAGGCTTGCGCGTCAGCGGCCGGCAACGAGGCCGCTGTAGTCGGCGAGGGCGCCATCGGCGAGCTCGACGGCGAGCACGCGAGCCGGATCGACGGGGCCGGGCATCGTGATGGCGCCCGGCGGCACGCGCTTGAAGCCGACGCGGCCATAATAGCTTTCATCGCCCACCAGAATGACGATCCGCACGCCGCCGGCCTTGGCTGCGTCCAGCGCCTCGCGGATCAGCGCGCGGCCATGCCCTTGATTGGCGTGCTCGGGGGCTACGACGAGTGGGCCTAGCAGAACCGCGCCGGGCTTACCGCCAATCGTGACCTCCGACATGCGCAGCGCAGCGACCAAGTGGTCCTCGGCAGCGGCCAGCCGGCAGAAGCGCGAGGCCCAGCTGCCGGCCTCCATCTGCTCGCGGATGCGATAGGCCGTGCGCGCGAAGCGGCCGGGGCCGAACACGCGGTCATGAAGGGCGGAGACAAGGGGGACATCCTCCGGCGCTATGGGCCGGTAGAGCGTCTTGGCGAGCATCGAACATTGTCCTGGCGTGGGTTGGGGCGAGCGGCGGCGTCAGCGCGCATGGCGCGGCGTCTCGGCTCGTCGCTGAAAGCTCTCGCGCAGAAATGTGGACCAGGTGCTCATGGGGCGCGCCTTTAGCACGCGCGCCAGGGCCGGTCCAGGGCGCTGCGGCGCGTCACGGTAACGCCGGGCGCGACCAATGCGGTGTTCGCGGGCGGGCGCCCATGATCTCGAGCACCCGGTCGCGGGTTGGCGGGCTTATGGCCTCCGGGAGGGCATCCCACGGGAACATGGCTTGCTCGGCGATCTCGATATTGGGTTTAGGCACAACCGGCTGCGCCCAGGCGCGGACGACAAACAGGCCGATATGGTCGCCCGGGAAAAGGTTGTGGTTCGCGTAGAGACCGAACAGCTCCGGAGGGCCCGTCAAGGTAACGCCGGTCTCCTCGTGAAGCTCGCGGCGCAACGCGTCCTCGAGCGTCTCTCCCCGCTCGACGCCGCCGCCCGGAAAGTGCCAGCCGGGACGGTAGGTGTGGCGGATTAACAGTACACGGTTCTCCGTGTCGAGAACCACGCCTTGCGCTCCCAGCGTCAAGCCGCGAGAGTAGCGCCAGTACCGCTGCAGTGCCTTGCGGATCAGCTTCTCAGGCAACACACCCGACCTCCTGGGGATGGGCCTGTCCGGCTCGAGGGCCCATGACCGACACGTTCACGCTTGCGCATCTCTCCGATGTCCACCTCGCGCCGATCTCGGGCCTGCACTTCAGGCACTGGAACACGAAGCGGGCTCTTGGGTATCTAAACTGGCAACGCGGACGGCGCCATGTGCATCTGCGATCAGTCGCGGACCTGATCGCTGCCGATGCGCTGGCGCATGCGCCCGATCATATCGCGGTAACGGGGGATCTCGCTAACCTTGGTTTGCCGGGCGAGTACGCGGCGGCGCTGACATGGCTCGAAGGGCTCGGTGACCCGGATCGCGTCTCGGTGGTGCCCGGCAATCACGACATCTACACCGGGCGGCTCGGGGGCGACTCGTGCCTCGTGACGTGGGGGCCGTTCATGCGCAACAGCGAGTCGTGGAGCACGGATGCACGCGTGCAATTCCCCTATGTGAAGACGCAAGGCCCGGTGGCCTTCATCGGTTTGTGCTCGGCCATTCCAACGCCACCGTTCGTGGCGGCGGGGCGGCTTGGTGACGGCCAGATCGCGCAGCTTGCGCTGGCGCTCGAGAGGCTGGGTGCAGCAAATTACATTCGCGTCGTGCTGATCCATCATCCGCCGCTGCCGGGGCAGGCGCCGCCGCAACGCGCGCTGCAGGATGCGGCCGCGCTCGCCGATGTTCTCGACCAGCATGGCGCGGAGCTCGTGCTGCACGGACACAACCATCGCGAGATGCTGGCGTGGCGGCGCTATTCGGCGGGAGGCATTCCCGTGCTCGGCGTGCCGTCTGCTTCGGCGGGGCTTTCGCACAAGAGCGAGCCGCTCGCGCGCTACTATCTGATCCGCATGCAGCGCGAGGACGGTGCGCTGCGCATCAATTGCGAAACGCGCGGGCTAACATCCGTCGACGGAGAGGTGATGACGATCGATCGCCGTGATCTCGCGACGCCCTCCGTCTGACGCGTGTTCTTGGACGTGTCGCAAATGGGGCGTGCAATGGCCTTCCGTGCGGCCGATTGCGGGGCAGACCGGCGGCGGGTTCGTGCTAGTGTCGGCCGCACCCAGAAAGCCGCTCCGGAGCATCGGGCTTGCCTCGCTTCAGACGTCGTCTCAAGATCAATCTGGCTTTGCAGGGCGGCGGGGCGCACGGTGCCTTCACGTGGGGCGTGCTCGATCGGCTGCTCGAGGAGGAGGATGTCTCCTTCGGCTGGATCTCAGGTACCAGCGCGGGCGCGGTCAACGCGGTGGCGCTGGCCTGCGGATTGGCAGCGGGCGGGCGCGAGGCAGCGCGCGCCAAGCTGCGCGAGGTGTGGGACGGCGTGCACCGCGCTGGTGTGCCCGACCTGTTGCGTCTCAATCCGTTTCTTGCTGGCCTCAGCAGCTCGTCGGCGCTCGCGCACGTCGCAGGCATGTTCTCGCCCTACGATTTCAATCCGCTCGGTTACGATCCGCTGCGCACGCTGCTCTCCGACACCATCGACTTCGCGAGCATCCGCGAGAAGGTGCCGGTCAAGCTTCTGATTGCGGCCACGGAAGTTTCAACCGGGCGGCCGCGCCTTTTCCGAACTCATGAAATGAGCGTCGATGCCGTTCTCGCCTCGGCGTGCCTGCCGACGCTGCATAGAACGGTTGAGATCGACGGTGTCGGTTATTGGGATGGTGGCTTTTCG
The DNA here is from genome assembly GCF_900117455.1 of Hyphomicrobium sp. CS1GBMeth3. Classification (NCBI taxonomy): domain Bacteria; kingdom Pseudomonadati; phylum Pseudomonadota; class Alphaproteobacteria; order Hyphomicrobiales; family Hyphomicrobiaceae; genus Hyphomicrobium; species Hyphomicrobium sp. CS1GBMeth3. Next base: position 7,270 of record NZ_FPHO01000003.1, on the reverse strand, counting down.
AAGAACCCGGATCTCATCACACTGGCGGCGGAGAGCCCGGTTCGCGATACGCTGATCGTCGAGATCAATCCGCTCGAGCGGCGCGGGTTGCCGAAGGGCGCTCGCGAGATTGCGGGCGCGGTCAACTGGCTCACGTTCAACGCGCCGCTTCTGCGCGACGTGGAGCAGATCCTTTCCGTGCGCGAGGCGTTGCGGGGGCGCTTCGGTGCCAAGCGCGGTCCGCAGGGCGTGCTGGCAGCGCACCGGTTTCACCTGATCGAGGCCGGGCGCTACACGGCTTCGCTATCGGACGACAGCAAGCTGAAGCCGGATCTCGGTCTCTTCACCTATTTGCATTCGGCGGGCCGCACGCAGGCGCACAAATGGATCGGTCAGCATCTCGCCTCGGTCGGAAGGCGGGAGACGGTCGATCTCGCAGCACGCTTTCGGGCGCGCATCACGTCGCCTGCGGCTGAGGGCGACAGCGACGGTGGGGTCGATGACGGCGCGGCTGCTTCCGCGAACGCGGTTGGGAGGCAGGCAGGCGTCGATACGCCGTAGAGGCCGTTTATGGGCCGACGAGGCGGGCGTAGCCTTCGTCGAGCGCGGTCTCGAGATAGGCTTTGTAGATGTTGTACTCGGGGTGCTTGGGCGTGATCTCGCCGAGTGCAAGCGATTTGAACTCCTGCCGCTTCAGGTAGACGATGGGTGAGGAGACCGGCACGAACATGGCGCGCTGCTTGTTCAGCGTCGTGATCAGCCCACGCATTTCACCCGTCTGGTCGATCTGCGAGACGAGCACCATGCGCATGGCGCCTTTCGTCAGCGAAACCAGGTGAATGTACATGGAGGACGCCGGCACGTAGAGCCGGCCGCGGTGCGAGAAGGGGGCGTCGGGCCGCTCACGCTCCTCGAACAGAAGGCTCGGCCATTCCGGGTCCCAGACGATGTCGGTGCGGTAGGCGACGATGGCGTCCTGCTTGGCGAAGGCCGGGCGGACGGTGAGATAGCTACCGATGTAGTGGTCGACGGCGGCGCGCGTGTAGGCGCCCATGTAGACGGGGGCCACGACGCCGCCTTCGCCCTTGAGCTCCATGGGCTGGGACGTCGACATGCTGCCGAACCAGGATTCCTTGAGGCGCTGATAGTCGAGGCCAAGGACCATGGCCACGTCGAACAGTGTCTGCTCGCGCACGGGCTTGCCGTGCAGCAAGTTCTGGATGGTTTTTTCGTGGCAGTCGGCCGCGTCGGCAAGCTCCGCTTGCGTCAGCTTCTTCTCGACCATGGCCGTGCGGATGCTCTGGATCGCCGCATCCCGTTCCTTGCTGCTCGGCTTCGGTTTCATTGCGCGGTCCACGTCACGGATAACAACTTTCCGCAATATATCGAATTTTGCCGGCGCCCCAAGTCCCTTGCGGAACAGCGATCAATGCACCGTGCATTGGCAAGAAAAAAGGCGAGCCACTTTTTGCGGCTCGCCTCTGCAACTCGAGAAGGCTTTGGCGATCAGCCGCGGCCGAGAACCTCGATCGATACCGGGGCAAGGCCCGAGCCCTGCATGCCGATGACGCCAGCGGCGCCCTTCGACAGGTCGATCACCCGACCCTTGATGAAGGGACCGCGGTCGTTGATCGTCACGGTGACCGAGCGGCCGTTGTTGCGATTGGTGACGCGCACCTTGGTGCCGAAGGGCAGCGTGCGGTGGGCGGCCGTCATGGCGCTGGGATTGAAGCGCGCGCCCGAGGCGGTCTTCTGGCCCTGCCAATAGTAGGAAGCGATGCCGCTCTTGGCGTGAGAGCCGCTGTAGGCTTTCGCGCGCTTGGCGGTCTTACGGTAAGTCGTCGTGTGCTTGCGCGCGGCCTTGCGGTGCTTGTAGCTGGCCTTCTTCTTGTAGACCTTCTTCTTCGCGTGATGCTCCTTATCGGAGGCATGGCTGCGATGGTCGTGGTTGGCGCTCGCGGGGATAGTGCCCATCAGGCCGAACGAAAGCGCAGCAACGGCGCCCAATGCGAGAACTCGCATGATCTCATCTCCATTCATTCCAGCGACAGTGCCGCGGCTCAGACGGGATCCCCAAGGCCGCCGGTCCCCCAAGGGACAAAACTTCGGCCATCCGCCACTTCGGCGGATCTCTTTGAAAGTCCAAAAGGATGGGATCCCGATGCGAAGAGAAAGCCTCAGCGCAACACCAGAACGTGTTAAGTCGCTCCGTTTTCCGAGAGGCTCATATTGCCCCCCGTTCTGGTGGGCGCACCTGACCAGCCGAATTTGGCGAAATCAATGACCTTCGCTGAACGGCGTTCGGATACGTATATTCGCGTATTGATTTAGCTCGCTTTTTACTCTGTCTTCGCCATAAGTGCGACGGCACGCCGCAGACGAGGCGTCTGATGCTTTGCGGCCAAGTCTCTGAAAATGCGGCGACTTTGTGTCACGCGAAGCAGTGCAATACGAAGGATGACTCCCGTCGCTTGCTATCATCTCCGGCACCAGGGCCTGTTCCCATCCCTTGAAACCAGGGCCGGTCGGCATAGCTCAAACAAGGCAGCGGCGCTCCGGACGGCGGGGCCCTTAGCGCCTGTTCCGTGCGGCACAGCTCGTTATGTCTCGCCCGGATAGTAAGGCCGCACATCGTAGCCTGCCGCGTGCCGGATCACTCGGGCAGCGGCTTTTTCCGGAGTGCCTTCCATGACCTTTCCGTTCAAGTCCAGCCTGCTCGGCGCAGGCACCCGTGTGGCGCTCGCCATCGCGGTCGCGCCGCTGGTTCTGGCTGCGGCCTCGCATCCGGCGGATGCGCGCATCAAGTGCGTCAATGGCAATCAGATCGTCAACGGGTCGCCGATCGCGACGCCTTACTGTCAGGATGAACTCGTGGCGACGGTGGCGCGCGAGTACGGCGTCAAGGTTTCGGCGTCCGCGATCCGCAACAATCCCAATCTCAAGCGCAATGTTTGCCAGCACGTGGGACGCGACAACCGCATCTATATCGCATGCATCGATGCCAACAGCGTCGGACGCAGGCCGTTCTAGCCTCGAGCGGCTGTCGGTGCCGGCATAAAAAACGATCGAGCTCTCTCCCGCGGTCGGAACAGAGCTCGATCGTCGCTCCCCCGTTAGCTCGTTAGCCTGCCGTCACAGGCTGCGGCGCCGGATAGCTGCTGACGTCGAGATTGGGCGCGATCTCGGCGAGATCCCTGGCCCGGCGCACGCGACCGTCGAACTGGGCGCCTTCGGAGATCGCCAGCGTCTGATGGAAGATGTCGCCGTCGACGACGGAGGTCGGGTGCAGGGTGACCGACTGCGCCTTGATGGCGCCGCGGACGCCGCCACGCACTTCAATCTGCTCGGCGCAGACGGTGCCGACGACGGAGCCTTCCTCGCCGATAACGACCTGCTTGCCGGTGACGTCGCCGCGGATGTCGCCATCGATCTGCAGCTTGTTCTGCGAGATGATGGTGATCTTCTCGCCGAGAATGGTGAGGTCAGTGCCAATCACGGACGTGCCCATGGTGGATGCCGCTCCAAAGGGCGATGCACGTCCATTGGTTGCCGGCGGCGCGGGCGGCTGCAGGCCGCTCGGCGGGCTCGGTGGCTTCGGTAAGCTTGGATCGGAACTGGAACCGCGACTGAACACGCTAACCTCCCCTGACGCATGGAACCGGGTGTCAATATGGACACAAATGCGGTGAGATGGAGGAAATTCGTCGTTAAAGAGTGAATTGACGCGAAAATTACTTGGCGGCCCCAGCTCGCTGTCAGGGGGCGGTCAGTCGCCGCCGTTTCCGCCGAGCTCGCCGGTCAAAAACTGGGCACGGCCGAGGCCGAACGACCAGTCTTCGTCGCTGTTCTCAACCATCGACACCATGACGTCGCTTGGGGCGATGCCGCAGCTTCGTTCCAGCTCCTCGACCAGCAAACGATAGAAAAGCTCCTTGGCGGCGCGGCCGCGGGGGCGGGTCGTAACCTGGACGACGACGACCTTTTCGGTACGCGGGATATCGAGCCCGGTGTCCTCGACGATAAAGCGCGAGGGCTTATGCTCATGAACGATCTGATAACGGTCGCGCTCGGGAACCTTGAAGGCCGCCAGCATGGCCCGATGGGCGGCGTCGAGCAGGGTCTTGAGCTCGGTGTCGGTGCGGCCTTCGACGAGGTGAAAGGTGAGCAGGGGCATGGCGATTGGGGTCCGAAGTTGGCCTGGATGCGTCGCGGAATGAGCTGGAGTTGGTCGGTAATCCGCTCAGAGCAAATGCGTCATTCGTACGTGCGACGCGATAGACGCGTGCGCGCCGGTCATGCGATGATCCGCATTCCTATCATCCGAGAGGTTCGCATGCTTGAATCCAGTCTGCGGCGTGATGCGTGGCGTGGGCTCGTCGTTTGCTTGATTAGCATCGTGGGCGCTGCGAATGCGGCCCTTGCGCAAGGGACACCTGTCCAGATTTCCGTGGGCGAGACGGCGACGCTGCAACTCGATGGCAACCCGTCGACCGGCTATACCTGGGTAATGCAGGATGGGGCGCAACAGTATTTCTCGATCATCACTGTGCAAGCTCTCGGCTATGCGAAGCCTGCGGTGAAGCCTGGCGAACGTCCGCTGCTCGGTGCGTCTCAGAAATACCAGGTGCTCGTGACCGGCCTCGCCGCCGGACAGGCGAACCTCGTATTCGACTACGTAAAGTCCGGGGATCCCAAGCCCGCGCGAACCTCAGAGTTCGCAATCGAGGTGCTTGACGATCAAACGGGGGGTAGAAATCCGAGCGAAACAGAGCGGCAGGATCTCTTTCCCAATCCTGCCGATGAGGTCGATGCGGGCGGTGATCCCGATCCATACTGAGATTGCGTATGTTTCGCCGAAAACTTAGCATGAAGCGTCAACTTATTGCTTTCGGCGCGCTTGTTGCGGCCAGCTCGGCTGCGCAGGCGGACGCCTGGATGATCAAATCCTCGACGCTCGGATGCCAGGATCGAGAAACGCTGGTGGCGCTCGACAGGGAGGGCGGAGGGCCAGCGGCGCCCGAGGGCACGCCGCCCGCCGGGTGCGTGGTGCTCGATGCGGGAGAACGACTACTCGACCAGCCGCAGATCGGTAGCGGGTTTGATGACTACGTAAAACTCGAGCGGCGTGATGGCAGCCAGGTGTTCGTGTGGGCTTCGGCGGTTGTACGCGATCCCGGCATCGGCAGCGCCTACGAGGATCGCGCCGTCGAGTGAGGTTTGCGTGTGGACAAAATCAAAGGGGCTGCCCTTGTGGGCAGCCCCCGTGAGACTTCGGCGGCGTTGGCGGCGGTTGTGGCGCCGCGCCGCTGTTCGCTTGGCTCAGGCCGTTCCCAGAGGAAGATCCGCCTTGAAACCCAGCGACCGCGACATCGCCGTCCTCAAGATCCCACTCGACATCGGATCACCTCCTTCCAGTTGTTGAAACCTGTTCGAAGCGTGCCATGCTTCGCGAAACTTGCAAAGTTACGATTTGGATAGCTGTTGCAACCGGATGGCCGCGTCAGGTCGCATGCCGTGTCCGCTTGCAGGGTTGACGGCACTCAGCGTGCCTCTACATCTCAAGCTTGAGCGGCACGCGATCGGATTGGAGGCTCGCATGGGACTTAGGACAGCCCTCGCCGGCGCCCTTCTCGGGTTCGCCGCGCTTTGTGGAGCGGCACGTGCTGCCGGAGCGGATGACATGAGCACCAAAACGGCTTGGGATTTCTCGTTCACGTCGATCGACGGCAAGCCGATGCCGCTCGCCGACTTCCGCGGCAAGGTTCTGCTGGTGGTCAACACGGCCTCGTTCTGTGGTTTCACCAAGCAATACGAGGCGCTGCAGGCGTTGCACGCGAAGTACGACGGGCAGGGCTTTGCCGTGATCGGGGTGCCGTCGAATGATTTCGGCGCCCAGGAGCCGAAGGCGGCCGGCGAGATCAAGGAGTTCTGCGAAGGTATTTTTGGCGTGACGTTCCCGCTCACGGACAAGAATGTCGTTTCCGGTGAGGGGGCGCATCCGTTCTACAAGTGGGCGCGCGAGGAGCTCGGCTGGCTCAACGCGCCGAAGTGGAACTTTCACAAGTATCTCGTGGGGCGCGACGGCAAGCTGGTGACGTCGTTCTATTCGCAGACGGCGCCGGACGCGGGCCGCCTGGTGAAGGCGGTGGAGGCGGAAATCGCAAAGCCGGTGACGGCGGCGGTGAACTGATCGCTACCCGACGTTGACGCCATGTCGGAATGCGGCGCGCGGGGACGTCCTTAGAGTGTCGACAGCGTTTCCGGAGGCTCGCCATGTGCCGTAACATCAAGACGCTTTACAACTTTTCGCCACCGGCGACGGAGGATGAGATCCGCGCCTCGGCGCTTCAGTTCGTGCGCAAGATCTCGGGCTTCTCGCGTCCCTCGCAGGCCAACGAGGTGGCGTTCAACCGGGCCGTGGACGAGGTCACGAAGGCGGCGCAGGTTCTCATGAGCTCGCTCGTCACGCTAGCACCGCCGCGCGATCGCGATGTCGAGGCCGCGAAGGCAAAGGTGCGGTCGGTCGCGCGGTTTGGGGCCGGCTAGCTACTGTTGCTGCTGTTGGGGCTGAGGCGTTTCGCCTGGCTTCTCTTCGTCGGACAGCTTCTCGACCTTGGCGGCCATCTTGGGAATGAGCTGCACGCGATAGGTGACGCCCTCGCATTTCAGTATCCAGGCGGCCTCGTCGGGCTTCGAATCGGGATTGTCGCGTTTCGCGCTCTCAGGGTTCTTGCACTCGAAGCCCTGCTTGCGGATCTGCACGGCGATGATGTCTTTAGGCACTTCCTTGTTGGCGCCGCGGACGGAGGTGACAACGGGCGGTAGCCCCAAGGCGGTCGCTACGCCGAGCAGAATGATACGGTTAATCTTCATCGGGCCAGCCCTCGCAGTTCCAGAGAAGATGGCCCGATTTTACACTCGATTCGTTGCAGTTGGCCTACCCTCGGCCGCTAACCTTAGGTTTTGGTGACGTATACCTTGTTGCCGAGCTCGCGGAACTTGCGGCTCATCTCCCGCATGCCGGCCTCTGCTTCCCGCTCCAGGGCAGGCCCTGACGCGGGATCGGATTCGGGATCGATCTGGGTCGTCTCGACGGCGGCTTCGTTCAGGCGCGCGGCATAGTCGCGAACCTCGCGCGTGATCTCCATGGAGCAGAACTTGGGGCCGCACATGGAGCAGAAGTGCGCCACCTTGTGCGCCTCCTTGGGCAGCGTCTCGTCGTGGAAGCTCTGGGCCGTGTCGGGGTCGAGCGACAGGTTGAACTGATCCTTCCAGCGGAACTCGAAGCGGG